>DATFWZ010000091.1:0-6137 GCA_035258765.1 Gemmataceae bacterium | reverse complement strand
CGCCCGGTTGGGCTGGTGGTGGCCTGGAGGTAAGTCATGCAATCGAATACGACCAGCGGGCGAGTGGCGTCGCTCATGTGCGGGCCGCCCGAGCCTGTCTCTCCCGCCACGCCTCGTCGCGAGCTTCCTTGAGGTCGCGAGTCAGCTCCTCCTCGCCCGCGCCGCTCGCGGCGAAGCCGTCGCGAACGGGGGCCAGAATCTCGTCGAACGTCCCCGGTCGCGCGACCTGGCCGTTCGCAGCGTGTTCGGCCAAGCGGCGGAGATATGTCTCCAGCGATAACCCGACGGAACTCGCCTTTTCCCGGAGTTTCCTCTCCGTTTCGGCAGGGAGGTCGATCGTAACAGCGGACATTGAGTTCCCCTCGCAAAGCAATCTACCTTCAGCATACCTCGTCAGACGCTGTCGCGTCACCCCTCCACATCCCAAACCACCACCCTCCCATCCGTACTCCCCGCCGCCCCGAGGGTCCCGTCCGGGCTGTAGGCGACGCTCTCGAGCGCGCCCAGATTCCACTTGTACTTGTGCCGCAGCCGCAGGTCCGGCAACTCGTACTCCTTCACCAGCGTCGGCCCGCCGTGGATCACGGCCATCATCTTGCCGCTCGGGTGGAACGCCAGCGACCGGAAGTCGCCGAAGCTGCTCGACGCGCTAATCCGCCGCGGCTTGCCCAGGGCCGGCAAGTCGTAGACGTACATGCTGTGGTAACCCATCACCCCGAGATACCGGCCGTCGGGAGAGATTTGCGGCCGGCTGCCCCGGCACTTGGGCGTGCGGGGTTTCGCCCGCCCGTCGCCCGGCGGCGCGGTACCGATCTGGACACCCTCTGCAATCGTCACCAGAGACTCGTTGTCCGGCAGGAAGCCGGCCACGAACCGAAAGGCAGGCGTAGGCGTCCATGTCAGGACCAGCGGGGGCTTCCTTGTCCGTATGGACGGTGCTCAGCTGCCTGTGGCTGGTAGTCAGATACGCGGTGACGGCGCGTTGGCCGTCGGGGGAAATGACGACCTGATGCGCCTCGACGTTCTTCGGCACCGGCCGCGGCCTGCCGTCGGCCGTGCGGAACGAGAGCAGCCGGCCGTTCCATGGGATATAGCACCACTCGCCAGATGGGTGCACCGCGACCCAGCTGCCATACCTCGTGTTCCACCATGGTACGTCGTGAAGCTTCGACAGTGGCAAGCGCACCCGCCGGTCGCCCGGCAGCGTCCACACCTCGAACCCGGGCGTCGAAAAGCCGACTAGCAACCGCCGCGAGCCCGGCAGAAACTGCAAGTGACTGACACTCTGGCCGGCTTCGAGAACGAGCATCGCCTGGTTCGCACGGGCACGATTAGAGCGGACTACAGGAATGCGTAGCCGGTTGGCGGAGCCCGAAGCGAAGCGAGGGCGACGCCGTCTGGCGAGGGCCAGCGTCGCCCTCGCTTCGCTTCGGGCTCCGCCAACCGGCTACATTTCCGTGAAGCCCCTTTTAGGTGGGCGGGCCTTCCGGCTTCGGCGGAGACTGGTTCTCGACCGGGATCGCGTCCCAGGCACGCCGAGCGATATTGGCGAAGAGGAACGCGAAGCCGATCAGTCCGACAATGGATCCGAGCACATACCCCGGGGTGCTGTTATTGCCGTGGCCCGCGGTGACCGCGTCCGCGACGATCCCGGCGGCCATCAGCACCGAGCCGGCCAGGACCAGCACGGCTCCGGCGATCTCGCGCATGACTTCCTCCCCGCCTTTACTTCTTCTTCTCGATCGCCTCCAGGGCCGCGGCCGCTGCTTTCCGCACGGCCGCGTTCTCGTCCTCGGCTGCCAACTGGATTACCAAGTTCAGGTCCTTCGCGTCTGGCCCCAACGACGCGGCCGCCTCGAGTGCGGCCACGCGTACTTCCGGCGTTGTGTCGATAATCGAGAACTTGAGGTACGGAAGCACATCCTTCCGCCGGTCCGCGTGGGCAACGCCGATCTTGCCCAGGCAGCGCACCCCCGCCTCGCGGTTCTCGGCGTTCCGGTTCAGCCGCGCCGCCTGTCCGATTTGATTCGTCACGCCCTCGTCCGCCGGGCGGATTTCGCCGATGGCGCGGAAACATGCCCCGACGACCGGGGAGTCGCACTCCTGCTTTCGATCGAGTCGGTCGATACAGCGGATCAGGGCCGGCGTCGCGGCGACGCCGTCCGGGCCCATCTTGCCGATCTTGTCCGCGGCTGCGGTCAGCGCGGCCGGCTCTGTCTTGGTGACGAGTGTGCTCACGAGCGGCGCGAGGTCCGGGTGAACTTTGCCGAAGGCACCAGTCGCGGCCCGTCGGACCTCCTCGCTCGCGTCGGAGTTGGCCAGCACGCACAGGGTGTAGGCCGCGGGCTTGGCGTCGGCACCGATCGCGCCGAGCGCCTCAACGGCCTTGAGCCGGTTGTCGGGGTCTTTGTCATTGAGCTTTTTGATGAGGGCGTCGACGGTAGACTTGTCTTGGGCGTGAACAGGGGACCCAACGGCGAATATTGCGACGAGTGCGACAGTGGACAGGCGCATGACGCGATTCCAAATGGGAACAAGTGGCGCCACGCGATTGTGCACGCGAATCGCGCGAAGTGCAAGGACGGGGCGGGAGGGTTGGTTTATTGTGGGATTGCCTCGTGGCGGGCGAATTTCTCCCTAGCTCCCCGCCGCCCCGTGAAGCCGCGACGCGGAGGCTTTGCGGAGCGGAGCGCGCAGCCTCGATGCCCCCAAGGCGCTTACCTTGGCCCCCGGCGCGACCAGCGAACGCGCTCCGGTGCGCAGAGCCTTCGCGCGGCTGATGGTATTCTTCCCTCCCCCCGACGCCCCGTGAAGCCGCGACGCGGAGGCTTTGCGGAGCGGAGCGGGTAAGCTCGAAGTCGCGCGAAGCTGGAGGAAGTCCCCCCAATGCGCCCAGCTTACGCGCTCCGCTCCGCAAGGCCTCCGCGTCGCGGCTTCACGAGGCGTCGGGGCACGAGGCGTCGGGAAACGAGGCGTCGGGAAACGTCAATGCCCGCCGAGGAATACGAGAATCTCGCGGCGGCTCCGCCGCGCTTTGTGTCCGGGATTCCTGTATCAATCCCACCGGAACCCGGAAATGCAAGGGTAGGGGCGCTCACACTCGCCCCCGACAGCCACTCGCATGAACCGACTCATCGAACACCTGCGCTCCGGCCTGGCCGACCGGGATGGCGCCGACGCGACCGACGGCCAGCTCCTCGAGCACTACCTCGCCCGCCGCGACGAAGCGCCGTTCGCGGCCCTGGTCCGCCGACACGGGCCAATGGTCTGGGGCGTCTGCCGCCGGCTGCTCGTCCACCCCCAGGACGCCGAGGACGCGTTCCAGGCCACGTTCCTCGTCCTCGTCCGCAAGGCCGCCTCGGTCGTTCCACGCTCAATGGTCGGGAACTGGCTCTACGGCGTCGCCTACCAGACGGCGGTGAAGGCCCGGGCCGTCGCGGCGCGACGGCGGGCCCGCGAGAGGCAGGTGACGGAGATGCCCGAACGCGAATCCGCGGCCGCGGACCCCTGGCCCGACCTGCAACCTGTCCTCGACCAGGAACTGAGCGGCCTGCCGGACCGATACCGGGCCGTGCTGGTGCTCTGCGACATCGAAGGCAAGACGCGCAAGGAGGCGGCCCGGCAGCTGGCCGTCCCGGAAGGAACGGTGGCCGGGTGGCTGGCGCGATCGCGGGCGATGCTGGCGAAGCGGCTCGCGCGGCGCGGGGTCGTCCTGTCCGGCGGGTCGCTGGCGGCGGTGCTGGTGGAGTACGCGGCGCCGGCGACCGTGCCGGCGGCGGTGGTGTCGTCCACGATCGAGGCCGCGAGACACTTCGCGGCCGGCCCCGTGGCGGCCGCGGCCATCCCGGCCCCGGTCGTCACCCTGACCGAGGGAGTGTTGAAATCCATGCTGCTGAACAAGCTGAAAGTCGTCGCGATCGTCGTGGTCGCGGCCGCGGCAGTCGGCACCGGCCTGACCGGGCTCGCCGTCCGGGCGACCGCCGGGGAGGAACCGAAACAGAAATCGATCCCGGTCGTCGGGCCCGAGCGGGGGGCCAAGGACGCGGGCGGGCCCGACGCCGAGCTGCGGCAAATCAAGGCCGAACTCGAAAAGTTGCGCGCCGAGGTGGACGCCCTCAAGAAGCAAATTCGGCCCACGGACGCCGGCAGTGCTCCGGCCGGCCCGGTGGACGCCGCGCCGAAGCTGGTGACCAAGGTGTACCCGATCAAGGACCTGCTCGGCGGCCGGGTGGACGACGAGGCCCCGCCGATCATTCGCGTCATTACGAACATCGTCGAGCCCACGACCTGGAACGTGTCCGGCGGCTTCGGGTCGATCGAGTACTTCTCCGTCGGTCAAAGCCTGGTCGTCAGCCAGACGGCCCACGTTCAGGAGCAGGTCCAGACGCTTATGGAGGCGCTGCGCAAGGCGGTTAGTGAAAACAAGGCGAGCAAGTGACGCTGACCGTCGGGCATTCGCCCCGATAGGAAGCGGCGAGTCGGACGCCGGGCGACCGCCCGGGGTCGTGTCGAGTCGGTCGCTAGCTACTTGGCCTCCGGCGTCTGGCCGAGGACGATGTTGAAGTTCGCGGCCAGCTCTCCGACCTTCGACTCCTTGATCGGGGTGAAGTCCACGTTGATCGCGGCCAGGGCCTTCGGGTCGCGGATGCTCTTGTAGATGCCGTCCTTCTCGTTGCCCGGATGGCCCTTGATGTAGCACTGAGTGACCAGCAACTCCTTGCCGCGACTCTTGATCTTGAAGTGGATGTGCGGCGTCCGGCCGGGGTAGGGAACCGGCTTGATCGTGCGGAAGTAGTACTCCCCGGTCGAGCCGGTGAGGAACCGGCCGAATCCCTGGAAGTTCTTGTCCTGCTGGTCCTTCTTCCGGTCGCTGTCGTTGGTGTGCAGGTAGACGCCCTTGGCGTCGCATTGCCAAATCTCCACGAGCGCATTGCGAACCGGGTTCCCTTTGTCGTCGAGGATCTTGCCCGTGAGGTGCGTCACCTCGCCGACTGCCGGGGTGATCGCGTCGTTGACAATGAGGAGGTCGTTGTCGGTGTCGAGGGGGAGCTTGTTCGGGTAGAACGGGCCCTCGGTCTGGGCCGGGGTCTTGACCAGCTCCTCGGCGAAGAGCCCGCGGGTGGTGAACAGGGCCACGCCGGCGGAGGCCAGGAAGAGGCGCCGGCTCGGAATGAAGATGGGTTCGCTCATCGGATCCTCACGTGCGAGAGGAATGTGTGCCGAGGGTGTTGTACGGAAGGGGTGAACCCCGAGCACGGTTCGCAGTCCCGACTTGTCGATTCCGGGCCGCCGTGGAGAATACTCGGCACGCAACCCCTCTCCATCAACCGCGGAGCCGCGCATGAAGACCGGCATGAACCTCCTCCTCTGGACCGGGCACGTCTCCGAGGAGCATTACGGCATCCTCAAGGACATCAAGCAGGCCGGGTTCGACGGCGTTGAGATCCCGATCTTTGACACGACCGTGGACCACTACAAGAAGGTCCGCAAGGAGCTCGACAACCAGGGGCTCAAGTGCACGACGGTCACCATCGCCACCCCGGACGCGAACCCGATCAGCCCGGACGCCAAGCTGCGCCAGGCCGGCCTCGAACACCTCAAGAAGGCGATCGACTGCAACCAGGCCCTCGGGGCGGAGAACATGGTCGGCCCGTACCACTCGCCGCTCGCGGTCTTCTCCGGCGTGCCGCCGACCGAGGACGAGAAAAAGCGGGCGGGCGACGTGTTGCGGCAGGCGGCCGAGTACGCGGTCCAGGCCAAGGTGCGGCTGTGCATCGAGTACTTGAACCGATTCGAGTGTTACTTCCTGACCACCGCGGCCGATGCGGTTGCCCTCGTCAAGCGCGTGGACCACCCGAACTTCAAGACCATGTACGACACGTTCCACGCCCACATCGAGGAGAAGAGCCAGGTCGGGCCGATCCGGACCGTGGCCCCGCACCTCGGGCACGTCCACATCAGCGAGAACGATCGCGGCACGCCGGGACGGGGCAGGTGCGCTGGGATGAGGCGTTCCAGGCATTGAAGGCGGCGAAGTACGATGGCTGGCTGGTGATCGAGGCGTTCGGTCGGGCCCTTCCCGATCTGGCCGCGGCCACGCGCGTCTGGCGCGACCTGTTCCCGAGCGCAAAGGACGT
>DATFWZ010000090.1:0-5137 GCA_035258765.1 Gemmataceae bacterium | reverse complement strand
GGAGTGACGGTGCCGCGAGTGCAGTGGTTCCCGGGCGAGCCAAAGGACCCGGGCGTCCGGTTCCGGGCGTCGCTCGAGGCGCTGGCCTACCTGATCGGCCTCGGCGTCCGCGAACACGAGGCCGCGGGCCAGAAGATCAGCCGGATTACCGTGTCCGGGGGGATCGCCCGCAGCGATCTGATGTTGGAGATCCTCGCGAGCGTGATCGGCCGGCGGCTGGAGCGGCTGGTGTCGAACGAGGGGACGGCGTTAGGGGCCGCGGTGGTCGCCCTGGCCGGCGTGGAGAGCTTCCGGCGACGGCTTCCGGCGGAGCCGTTCATGGTGGCCGACGCGGTCGGGGCGCTGGTGCAGTTCCGCGACGCTGTCAACCCCGTCGCGGAGTGGCGGGCGGCGTACGAGAGGGGGATCGAGGAGTTCCGGTCGCGGATTCGATGAGGCGCTCTCCTTCGGATTCACTGGCTGTCAATCTTGACCGTCACGTTCGCCGTCTTGACTGCGCCGTTGATATACACGCGGAATTTCTCCTTCGCCGGCACGGTTGCCGTGAGGGATGCCTCCTTGGCGTCTTTTTGCTTGGCAAGGATCGCCTCGGGCCTGAGCTTCTCCGGGTCGAACTCGTCCGCCCCATTCGGGACTTCCTTTTCCAACACGACCCAGGTGCTGACCGGTTGGTCGGAGGTCATTTCCACTTTCACGGTCTGCTGGCTCAGCGGCGCGGAGACTTTGAGATTATGAACGCCGCCCGCCTGGACGGTAAACGCGAACTGCTCGTGAACCTTGGAACACCCGGCCAGCGCGGCGACGACGACCACGGGAACGAGTTGGCCTTTCATGGCATCCTCCACACGGGACGCGAAGTCGAGCGCGTCGAGATCTGATGGTCAACTGCAGTTGAGTTCACGGGCCGGGGTGGGCTCGTCACGCGGAGCTTGACGGCGACGCGCTGTCAAAATCCCCGGCCTTCGTAGCTGAATTCGTGAGAATTCAGCCCGGCCGACGCGCCCACGCGGCTGAATTCTCACGAATTCAGCTACAGGCCCTTGCGGCTGAATTCTTACGAATTCAGCTACAGGCCCTGGAATAATCGCATCACTGGTCCTTGTCGATCAGCGGCTCCAACAGCTTCCGCACCGGTCCCACCGCCGCGGCCGGGATGAACAGGTCAAAGCTCCCGTGACCCGGCTTGAGGACCAGGGCGACCCCCACGTAGGTCGGCTTCCCGGTCGGGGCCTTCAGGTCCGGGATCGCGGGGAACCCGGGAATCGCCCCGGCTGAGTCCTTAAGCAGCCCGAGCACGGTGTGCGTCGTCTGGGCGGCGTCGAACACAGAGATCATGGTCGCCTCAGCCGGCAGCTGCTTCCGCGTGAATCGGAACGCCTCGTCCTTCTCCACCGCCTTGTTCTTGTCCAGGTACGCCTCGGCGATGGCCTTCGCCTCCGCCCAGTCCTTGCCATTGACCTGCAGGACAACCTTCCCGTCCGTCCCGAACCACAGGTTCATCTCGTCGCCGCCGAGGGCCCGCTTGACGGTCGCCCGGGTCGCCTCCTTGGCCTCCTCGGGCAGCTCGGCCACCGCCTTGTCGAGGTCGAACGTCGCCTTGACCGCGTGCAGGGTGAACGGGCCGACCTTTTCGGCTTTCTCCTTGACCTCCGGCTTGTCCTTCAGCGGCACGTTCGCGAACGACCCGCTCTTCGTCAGGGCCTTGAGGATTTCAAGCCGGCCGGCGACGATCTTGTCCGCGTCCTTCGACTCGGTGATCTCCAGCGCGCCGGTAGCCATCAACTTCCCGGCCGACACGGTCGCCCCCCGGTCGTACTTGCCCAGGTCGCGGACCAGGCCCGCGATCGTCTCCTTGGCCGACGGGTCCGTGTCCTCCGCGGCGAACGCCCCGAGCACGAGGGCCGCGGCCTTTTCGCCCAGGTTGAGGGTGGAAGCCGAGTACATTGACTGCCCGGCCGGCAGAGTCCCGAGCTGTGGCAGGGCGGTCAGCTTGTACTTCTTGAGGGCCTCGTTCGTCCCGGTCTTCTCCCCAAACTGGGCCAGCCCCTTCAGGTTCGCACCGTCCGGGCGGAACTCCAACGCGAGGACGGCCGCCGTCCCGTCCTCGAGCACCTGGAAGGCTGCGTCGATCACCCCCTTGATCTGCTCCATCTGCGCCTTGCTCACCCCCGGCGCCCCGTCCTGCTTGAGGAACAGGTCGGCCAGTCCCTTGAACGTCTTGATCTGGTCCCCGTACTTGGTGTTGACCTCCTTGACGTTCACGAACAGTGCGACGTCGGCGTCGAGGAAGGCCCGGGCCGTCTCCTTGGAGACGTGGGAGGCGATGCCGCCGATCTCGCCCTTGGCGTACTTCTGGGCCGTCTCCTTGTCGGTGCAGATGGCCACGTACCCGGAGACCGGCACGAGGAAGAACGGCTGGTCGCGGTCCTCCAGCTTGACCGTCTCCAGGTCACCGTCCTTGTTCAAGCTCTTGCGCTCGTCGTCGGTCAGGAAGTCCTTCTTGAAGTCGTCGGCGCTCTTGACCGGGAACAGAAGGGTGAGGGTGGCATCGTCGGGCAGCTTCTCGACTTCGGAAATGGCGACGAGGACGCGGCCGTCGCCCTTGATACCCTTCAGGTTGCGGCCGTTGAGGGCCTCGGCCAGGGCGTCGTTGATGCCCTTGGCGGCCATGGCGGCGAGGTCCGGGACGGCCGACTGGAGCATCTTGTCGAGCCGGTCCCGGGCCCGGTCGATCCCATTCAACTGCACGACCAGGATGGCGTTGGGCGGGATGAGCGCGAGAGCCTCGTCCGGGGTCCCGGTGGGGTCCTTGCCGCCCGGCGCGGCCGTCAGCGGGCCCGCGGCCAGGAGGACGACGGCGGCCCCGAGCGCGAACAGGCGGTTCATGGCAGGTTCCTTGTCCGAAGTGAGGTTGCGAGCGGCTATGAGTATTGGTAGCTACCCGCGTCGCAAGGGGCCAGTTTCCGGCCCGGCGACCTGGCGCTTGCGTAACCGGCATGGTGGCTTACAATTTCCACAAGGCTCGACATCCCTTGGAAACCATGACCGTCCCTGCGATCGACGAGTCCCCGGCGAAGTACATTGTTCGCCACGGGGCCATGCGCATCCTGGGCGAGTTCGCCGCCTTGGCGGGGGCGGCGTTCGCGCGCGGGGACCGGGTCATCGTCCGCACGGATCGCGGGCAGGAGCTCGGCGACGTCCTCTGCCCGGCGACCCCCGAGGCCGTCTCCCACCTGCCGGACCCTTCCCACGGCGACATCCTGCGGCACCTCACGGACGACGACCGCCGCCGCGAGGCCCAGATCAAGGAGAAAAGCCGCGCGCAATTCGAGACGGCCGGCCGTCTCGTTGCCGAGCACAAGCTGGCCATGCAACTCGTGGACGTCGAGACGCTCTTCGGTGGGGAGCGGATCGTCTTCTACTTCCTCGCCGAGAAGCGGGTGGACTTCCGCGAGCTGGTCCGGTCGATGGCGCGCGAGTTCCAGACGCGGATCGAGCTGCGACAGATCGGCGTCCGCGACGAGGCCAAACTCTTGGCAGATTACGGCGACTGCGGCAAGCCGGTGTGTTGCAACACGCACATGACCGTTATGCCCCCGGTTTCCATGCGTATGGCCAAGGTGCAGAAATCCACGCTGGACCCGTCCAAGATCTCCGGCCGGTGCGGGCGGCTGAAGTGCTGCCTGCGTTTCGAGCAGGACGTGTACGACGAGTTCCAGAAGCAGTTGCCCAACGTCGGCACCCGCGTGCTCACCCCGACCGGCCAAGGCCGGGTGCTCGCCCAGGAGATCCTCGCCCGCCGAGTGCTCGTGGAGTTTGAAGACGGCCGACGGCTGCCGGTCGGTGCGGATGAGATTTTGACCAAGCTCTAAGCGTTCAGCGATCAGCGGTCAGCCAACCGGGCGGACCGCGACGGGCTGACCGCTGACGGCTGATTGCTAACGGCTCTATGAGACATCCCGAAATTGCCGAGATCGTTCGCCGGGACCGGCGGTACGCCTACGAGGCGTACGAGTTCATCTTCGAGGCCTTGGGCCACACCCAGAAGATGGTGGGCCGGGTGCCGGCCACGGGCGAGGTGCCCGGGCACGAGCATCACGTGTCCGGCAAAGAGATCCTCCAAGGGGCGGTGGACCTGGCCCGACAGGAGTTCGGGTTCCTGGCCCGGACGGTCTTCAACCAGTGGGGCCTGCGGCGGACCGACGACCTGGGCGAGATCGTGTTCAATCTGATCGAGGCCAACCTCTTGAGCAAGACCGACACGGACAGTCGCGCCGACTTCCACGAGGTGTTCGACATGGACCGGGCCCTGACCGAGGGGTTCAACATCAGTCTGAACGGGGACGGGGCGCCGGCCCGCCGGGGTGGTCGATGACGGGTGCCAAGATCCGCCTGGCGATCGCTGCCGGATTGTTCGTCGGCTGGCTCTGCTGGCTGGCCTACCTGGTCGCAACCAAGAACGACCCGGTGGTCCTGTCGCGGTCGCAGATGATGGCCGCGACCCACTTCGTCCTGGCCAACGTCACCGTTGACGAGCAGGGCCGGCCGGAAAACAAAGTCAACGTCGTCCGCGACCTGCACCCGGTCGGGGCGCCGCTGGCGGGGACCATCACCGTCGCGAACATCAAGGACGCCCGGATCGGCGGGGCGAGCGACTTCACAGCCGGGGGGCCGTTCCTCTTGCCCCTGACCCCCATCCCCAGTTCCAGCTCCTACGACCTGACCCCGCCCCCGCGGTCGCCGGGCAACGAGGGGGCGCTGCGTCCGCGACCGTGGGTCTACCGCTGGGACGCCCCAGGCGTGCAGCGGCAATTCGACGAGCTGATCGCCCACCGGCCCTGAACCTCCGTTCCCGGACTGGCCTCTATTCTTCGACGTTCCCACCGGGCGTAAAATCCATACGGACCCTCGGGGTTGTCTTGTCGGGGGTTGACCGGCCGCGTATGGTTATGGATTCCCGGAGGTCCGCTACCGTAGCACAACGGTAGTGCAACGGTTTTGTAAACCGTAGGTTGTGGGTTCGATTCCCACCGGTAGCTCTGGGTGCCACGGGCGGATGGCAGAGTGGACAATTGCATCAGACTGTAAATCTGACGGGCTTAGCCCTTCGGGGGTTCGAATCCCTCTCCGCCCACTC
>DATFWZ010000089.1:0-41875 GCA_035258765.1 Gemmataceae bacterium | reverse complement strand
CGTGCGAAGCAGCTCGAGGACTGCCACGCGATTGTCGGCCTCGCGCTCGCGGACGGCCGCCCGGTTGCCGAGCCCGAGTCCTTGCAACTCCCAAAGGACCTGGACGTCGTAACTATTCCGCCAGCCGTAGTTCGACAGGTCGCCATTGATGCCCCCACCGAATCGGCCGGCCGCGAGGGTCCCGCCGGGATTCGTTGCATTCCCACGCAAGACGAGGCTGGGGACGAGCGGCCGCAACTTCTCTTGTCGGAGCCGGTTCAAGGTCGCCGACACCAGCGATTGCTGGGCGGCCAGCTCGGGCCGGTTCGTGAGCGCGACCGGGATGAGGTCGTCTACCGGGACCGACGGGTCAATCAAGTCGATGCGGAGCTGCGGCGGCTCCGCCGGCTCGATGACGGCGGTCGCGGGCAGGCGGAGGATGCGATTGAGGTCGGCGCTGGTTGTTTCCCAACGCTCGTGGGCCGCTTCGACCGCCTGCCGGAGGCGCGCGAGCTCGGTCCGCGCCCGGTTCACCTCGACGGGCTGCGCCAGGCCGGGCGCGAGACCCTCCGCCCGGCGGACGAGATCCGCCGCGAGGCGCTCGGCCTCCATCGCCCCGGCCAGCTCGCCGCGAGCCCGCTGCACCGTGAAGTACACCTCGGCGACGGCGAGCATCGTGTCGTTTTCGGCCGCCCGCCGGTCGGACTCGCGCGCGGCCACGACTTGCCGGGCCGCGAGCGGGGCGAGAATTGCTTCGGACGGCGAAAACACCGCGGACGGCCCGGCCCCGATCATCAGCGAGCGCTTGCTCGTCGGGAAAACATTGCCGACGACGTCTTGCAGACGGCCGTTGTGCCAGGCGTAGTCAGCTCCGATGTAGAGCGCCGGCAGCCAGCGCGACCAGGCCCGTTCGAGCGCGGCGTTGGCCGCGTTCACGCGTTCGGCCGCGACCTGGATGTCGATCGCCTGGGCGTTGGCGAGCTGGAAGGCGCTGGCCAGGTTGATGGGAAGCGGTCGCGCCGACGAGGGGACCGGGGGAAGCAATCGGGCCGGGGGCGTATCGGGCTCGGATTGAGCCCGGGCGGTCCCGGCGGCGAGGGTCGCGAGAACCAGGACGGGTCCGATCCCGTGTCGGAGGCGTACCATCCTCGGTCCTCACGTCCCGGCGTGTATTCAGGCCGGGACCCCCACCCGTTATCGGCCGTTCGACCCCCGCATCTCCAATGAAAAACGCTGGAACTGGAATAACGGTGCAACGCCGGCCCGCACACGCCGCGAACCCATCGCCAACGGCGAGCGGGTGCCCATAAGTGGCCCGATCGAGACACCATCGGACGGCTTACGCCGATCCGCTCGCCCGTCGCAGCAGCATGAACAAACCAAGCGCCAGCACCAACCCGGAAACGACCCGGCGGTAAACGGGCTCGGGCACGCGCCGGAGGACGCGTTCGCCGAGCACGGTTCCGACGACGGCCCCCAACGTGGCCGCGAGGAGCGCGGGCCACAGACTGATCACCTCGTCCCATTGCGTCGCCAGGTAGACCGGCAGCCGGGCGCCGTCCACGATCACACCGACCGCCGTCGCCGTTGCCACGAAGGCGTGACGCGGGACGTCGAAGCCGAGCATGGCCGCGGAGCGAATCCCGCCCTGATTGCCGACGAGGCCGCCGAGCACGCCGGAAATGCCCCCCGCGACCCACGCCACCCAGCCGCGGAAACGCAACCGGTCGGTAAGGCCGGTCAGGCCCATCACGCCGGTGAAGACCAGGAGCGCGCCGAAAACGATCGTCAGGGCCGGGCTCTCGGCGTAGCTGTGGAGGAGCGCCCCGACCAGCCCGCCGGCCGCGCTCATCAAGCCGAAATTCCAGAGCAGACGCCGGTCCACGTGCTTGCGCATGATCCAGAGGCGCAATGCGGTGGCGACGAAGTGCGGGATGGACACCGCGGCCACGGCCAACTTGGTGCCGACGCGCACCGCGAGCACCGGGGTCAACAAGCTGCCAATCCCGAACCCGCTGACCGACGCGATGGCCCCGGCCAACAAGCCGACCGCCGTCGTCACCGTCAGAAAGACCCAGTCGGACGTCATTTGGGAGTAAAGCTCGCCAGGTCGTCGATGCCGAGCTGCTTCTCGATCGCGACGACCTCCTCCACCGTCTTCTCGAAGCCGTCGTCACCGAACAGGCGGTGCTCCTCCTTCTCGAACTGCTCGCCCAGCTCCTTGACCGCTTTGGCCCCAAGGACCTTGTACAGTGCCGGGAATAGTACGGTGTCCTCGCGGGCCTCGTGCGGGCGGTACATGCGAATGAACGCCTCGCACGCCCGGACGACCTCCCGCCGGGCCTCTGCTTTGCGAAACTGGTCGGCGGTCGCATTCCGCAGGACCACGTCCGTCAGTTTCCGGCCGGCGTCGTGCTGCGCTCGCAAGACCGCGACCAGGTCGGCCAATCGCTTCGCCTTCTCGAAGGGGGGGAAGATGAACTTCTCCTCCAGCTTCTCGTGGTAGTCCTCGACGAACTTGCGGACCAAGGTCGCGGGCTTGTGGAACACGTCCGGGGGCACATCGTCCTTGCCCCGCAATCGCCGCAATCCCTCTTCGTAGACGAGCAGGATGCGGTTGAGCACCCCATGCTCCCGCATGAGGTCCTCCGGCGCGGACATTTCCTCGTCCGGCTCATCCTTCTTTGGCTTGTCTTTCGGCACCTGGGCCGAGGCGTTGCCGGTGGCCATACCAATTCCGGCGGTGGCGAACAGGAACGATCGGCGGTCGCGGTGCATCTGAGAGTCCCCTCCCGGGCGAGATTCGCGATGGCTCCTTGTTGACGAGCAAACGCGGAGCCAGATCGGAGGCACCGAAGAGTTGCGGACGATCGAGTTGCGGTGGTATTACGATTCCGACTATCGTAATACAAACTGGTTTCGCCACCCGTTCATCAGGTGCGCCATGTCCCGTGCCCGCCGAATCGGCTTCACGCTGATCGAGTTGCTGCTGGTGATCGCGATCATCGGCATCCTCGTCGGCCTGTTGCTCCCGGCGGTCCAAAAGATCCGGGCCGCGGCTTGCCGGATGGAGTGCCAAAACAACCTGCGGCAGATTGGACTGGCCGTGCACCAGTACTACCAGGACACGGACGGCCGCTTCTTCCTACATCACCCGTTCGACGCCGACGTGGCTTCCAATACCAGCCACACGAACTCGTTCGCGGAGGTCTACTGGGAAGACAAGCTCATGCCGTACATCGGCGGGACTCAGGAGGCCGACGAGAGCTTGTCGCGCCGCGGGGTCATCCTGCCGAGCGAGAAGATCTACCGCTGCCCGCAGGACCTGTCCGAGCGGCGGCCGTTCGTCGACCCCGAGACCGGCATGGTCGACGGGGTGGAACACCGGACCAGCTATCTTCTCAACTCCCTTCTCAGCCACAAGACGCGCAGGTACGGGCAATGGACGCTCAAGCGATTTGTGAACGAGGTGGGGACCAGTCAGTTCGTCTGTTTTTCCGAGCGGAACGCGGCCGCGTTCACCGTCGAGAGCGGGGACGACCCGCGGCAGGACGACTACGACATCTGATTGGGGACCGGCATTATCAAGCCCTGGATCGCCTGGGACCGGCACACCGGTGTTGCCAACTACCTTTACCTGGACGGACACGCGATCAGCCTGCGGTGGGAGGTCGCGGTCGTCGACATGTACCCGGACAAGGTCGTGCTAACCGAGGACGGGAGCTACCCGTGAGTTGGCGCGGGGCGGTCGCGTCGGTGCTTATCGCCTTGGCGGGTTGCCGGCCGGCTGCCGAGGTGCCGGCGGGAACCGGGGCGAAAGAGGCCGGGCACGCGTTTTTCGAAGCCCTCTCGCGGCAGGATTGGCCGGCGTCGTACGCCCTGCTCACGCCGGAGTCCAGGGCCCGCGTCGGGGCCGACGAGTTCGCCCGGATGGCGCAAGCGTACCGGCGGAGCCTGGGCTTCGAGACCACCGAGGTCCACGTCACCGCCTGCGACGAGCGCGGGCCGAACGCAATCGCCCATGTCACCCTGTCCGGACAGAGTCCCCATCGCCAACGGTTCAAGGACGCGATTGCTTTGCGTCGCGGCGACGCCGGTTGGTCGGTTATTCTGCCGGCCAACTTTGGACAATCCGGCGCTGCCCGATAACGGCGCCTGATTGGTCGTAGTCCTCTGCCGGGCGAGCGAAATGAACGAGGCCGCCGGTTCTGACCGGCGGCCCACGGGTGAGTGTGAGGTCGTTCGCGTGTCAGCTTCCGCCTACGACGGGAGCGACCTTCTGGGCCACGCTGGAAAACGTGTGATTCGCGTTGCTGCCGAGGGTGGTGATGGCGGCGATGCACACCACGATGATCAGGGCCAGCATGACCGCGTACTCGACCGCCGTCGGGCCGTCGTCCTTCCTCAGGAACTCAACGAGCTTTCGCGTAAGTGCGCGCATCAGGCGCTCCAATACTTGGGCTCGCGTCGGAGGAATTTGTCACGATCGTTCCGGACGATCTCCCAACAGTAGGGTGGAGATTGAACTGGTGTTTGAAGATTCAGCCGGACCTGCGAACCGCGAATCCGTCGACGTCAGCCCGGAATCGCAATTCTGTACCGCGGCAGAAGGCGTTGAGTGCGGCCGATAGACACGGAAATAAGACTGGCCGCCGGTGGCGACCGGCGGCCCGAAGAGAGAGCGATTGCATCTGAGGCTCAGCTGCCGCCGACCACCGGAGCGACCTTCTGGGCCACGCTGGAAAACGTGTGATTCGCGTTGCTGCCGAGGGTGGTGATGGCGGCGATGCACACCACGATGATCAGGGCCAGCATGACCGCGTACTCGACCGCCGTCGGGCCGTCTTCCTTCCTCAGGAACTCAACGAACTTTTTAGTCAGGGCGCGCATGGGATGCTCCAGACACGTGCTTACACCCGGAACAAGGCTTGAGGGCTTGAGCGCTTGCCCGGGACAATCAAAGCCTAGAGTGCGCGATCGGTAGGGGACCGCTGATCTGCCCGGTCGGACGAGCAATGGACGCACTCGCGCGGTCACGTTGGCGCAATTCTCCGCGCGGGCGTGAGCGAGTAATCAAATTGGAGTTACTTGCGGGATTCAATTCGCACGGATCAAGGAGTGCCGAAAGCAGGCAGGCCGGCAATCGCCGGCCCGCCGAGAGATTCTGTCCCGTTCGACGGCAGCTCAGTCGCACACGACCTGGCCGAAGTTGTACCCGCCCGAGTCCTTGGCCGACGGCACCTTGATGCCGCTAATCTGGTTCGGCGTCGCCGTCCCGCCGAACGCGCCCGTCGAGGTCTTCCCGGCCATGTACCCGGCCGGGGTCGTCACTTTCAACGTGTACGTCCCGGGCCGGAGGTTGCCGAAGCTGTAGATCCCGCCGGCGTCCGTAGTCGTCGTCAAGTTCACCGCGTTGCCGTAGTTGTCCCACCCGGTGAGCATGACGGTTACTCCGGCCAGTCGAGCCTCGGACACGTCGGCGACGCCGTCGTTGTTCACGTCGTGGTAGACCAACCCGCTGACGTTGCTGAACCGGTTCGCGGAGCAGCCGCAGGGCTTCGGCAAGTTGAGCGTCGGGTTGGCGACCTCGACCTCGCCGTACCCGGACCACGACGAGGCGACGAGCGTGCCGCGGAGGTTACCGTTCGAGAAGTCCACGGCCGCGTTCGGGGCCATGACGCTGCCGAGCACCCCGATCCCTTGCAGCGTCAGCTTGGTGGCCTGCGGGAAGTTGAAGACGACGTGGTCACTGTCCACGCCGCCCTGGAGGAAGATACCCATGAACTGCATCCGGGCCGAGGCCCCGGACACGTTGACCAGAACCGTGGATCCCGCGGGGGCGTTGATGTACAGGGTGTTGGCGTTCCAGAGCTGAGCGGCTGTTAGGTTGAACACGTTCCGGCCCGGGTTCGTGCCGGAGAGGGTCACGATCCCCCACTGGCTCTTGACGCTTCCGGTCTTCGCCAGCGTACCCCAGTACTTCGAGAGCCCGGTCAGTTCCGTGGCCGCCGCACCGAAGTCGATCGTCGA
The DNA here is from genome assembly GCA_035258765.1 of Gemmataceae bacterium. Taxonomy (GTDB): domain Bacteria; phylum Planctomycetota; class Planctomycetia; order Gemmatales; family Gemmataceae; genus SIAJ01. The sequence goes on along the minus strand of DATFWZ010000089.1, from coordinate 35,866 downwards.
ATCCTGCCGGATTTCGCCGTTCGGGTGGCCGAACTGGTCGAACGTGCCGGTGCCGCCGTAGACGACATTGCCGTAGAAGACCTGGCCGTTGGTGAAGGTCAGGTCGCCGCCGACGACGAGGTCGTCGCGCTGGCCGTTCGAGTCGGCGAGCTTGTCGCCGACGGCGTAGCCGGTGATGGTGGCGTTCCCGGCTACCGCGAGGCGGCCCTGGATGTCGCTGTAGTAGCCGTTGAAATCGTGGAGGATGAAGGCGCTGTAGTCACTGGCGGCGCCGAGGCCGGCGGCCGGGACTTCGCGAGCTTCTAATTGTTGGAGGTTGAGTCGGGTGGTGTGAGTCTGCGAGGATTTGGCATCCTTGCCTGGCCGGGAAGGCCGCGAGCGCATCCTAAACGGCATCGTTGAGGGCTCCGGGGGCGGCAAATTAGCACGGGAATTGGGAAAGGGATAATCAATCTGGGGAAAAAGAGCAAGCCCGTATTCGCCAATCCCCGCAAATTACGGTCGTGCGTGAAAACCCTCATTTCTTCACATCCGCCATGCCCGCAGGCCGAACCCCCTTGCCCGTGACCTTTTGCGCAGAGTCCCCAAGGTCCTCCCGCATCCGATCCGCCAGCCCTTTGAGCCTTGCGACGACCTCTGGATTCTCACCGGAGACGTCCTTCGTCTCGCCGATGTCGGCCTCCAGGTCGAACAGGGACAGGGCAATCTTCGCGGTCGCGTAAGGACCGGGTTTGCCATCACGGCCGGCTTCTTTCAGGGTCCGATACTCGTGCGGGAAGTGCAGCTTCCATTTCCCGGCCCGCACGGCTTGCAGCTCCTGGCCCCAGTAGAAGAAGTAGGCCTCCTGCGGCGACTTCGCGCCCTTCTCGCCCCGGAGCATGGGGCCGATGTCCTTCCCGTCGATCGGCAGCTTCGGGAGGTCCGCGCCCGCGAGCTTCGCGATGGTCGGCAATAGATCAATCGTCATCGCCGGTTCGCGACAGACCGACCCGGCCGGGATCTTGACCGGCCACCGGGCGACGAATGGCACGCGCACCCCGCCCTCGAAGCTCGTCGCCTTCCCCTCGCGGAGCGGCCCCGCGATGCCGGCATGGTTGCCGTACGAGAGCCACGGCCCGTTGTCGGATGTGAAGATGACGAGCGTGTTCTTCTCCAGCTCGTGCTTCTTAAGCGCCGCGACGATCTCGCCGACCGACCAGTCCAGCTCCTCGATCACGTCGCCGTAGAGTCCGCCGCCCGATTTCCCTTTGCCGCGCTCGGAGACGAAGAGCGGAACATGCGGCATTGCGTGAGGGACATAGAGGAAGAAAGGCTTGTCCTTGTTCTTGTCGATCCATTTCACGGCCCGCTCGGTGTACCGGGTCGTGAGCCGGCTCTGATCCGGGTTCGTTTCGACAATGTTTTCCCCCTCGATGAGCGGCAGGTCCGGGAACTTGGCCGTTGGGTGGCTCGGCCACATGTCATTCGAGTACGGCAGGCCGAAATAGTCATCGAAACCGTGCCGCGTGGGCAGGAACTGTTGGCGGTGCCCGAGGTGCCATTTGCCGTAGATCGCGGTCGCGTAGCCCTTCGCCTTCAACATCTGGGCCAGCGTCGTCTCCCGATCGCTAATGCCGTTTCGGCTCGACGGATTGAGAGCGCCGAGGATGCCGAGGCGGTTCGGGTAGCAGCCGGTGAGGAGGGCCGTCCGCGACGCCGAGCACACCGCCTGGGCGACATAGAAGTCGGTGAACCGGACCCCGTCGGCCGCGAGCCTGTCGATGTTCGGGGTCCGGATGGTCTTGTTGCCGAAGCAACCGGCGTCGCCGTAGCCCATGTCGTCGGCAAAGACGATCACGACGTTCGGCGGCCGGTCGGCGGCGGCGAGCGTGACCGGCAGGAGAAGGGTAGCGAGTGCGGTGCGGAGCATGGGAGAGCCGAAGGTGGCAGCGGGCGAGACGGGTCAGTGTGATGGAGCGAAAAGGCGGCGTCAAGCGGTTGCGTCATGGGGGTATCGGCCTAACGACGACCCGACATTGGCATCCGATATGCGGCATCGTGAGTTTCGGGGTATCCGCCGAGCGGGCGGAGGGCACGCAAACTAGTTTGCCCCGGAACGACGAAATGGAGGTGGATCATGGCAACCGAAAAACAACGAGAGGCGGCGCGGCGGAACATCAGGAAGGCGCAGGCCGCGTGGAAGTCGATGTCGCACACCGAGCACGCCCGGGCCCAGCCGCAGGGTCGGGAACGGCAGAAGCCGGGCACCAGGGGTGGGGGCGAGTTCTACCGGGTCCGTGTTCGCCCCAAAGACGAGTTCGTCACCTTCCGGACCCAGGACGTGGGCGACCCGGGGCACATCGAGCGCGTCGCCGGAAAGCGACCGAGCGGATCCTGGGCCACCCAGGCGTGGTTGGTCAGTAAGCAAGACGCCCACGTCGAGGGCAATCGCCTGGTGCCGGACACGGCGGAGGCCCGGGACCTGTTCGCCAAACTCGGGTCCAAGCCGGTGCACTTGAAGGGGGACATTTTCGCGGCGAAGGACGGACCGAACGTCCCCGAGCGGGAGAAGCCGACCCCGGCCCAGCGGCGGGCTCAGATGCAGAACATCCGGAAGGCCCAGGCGGCCCGCCACCGCGGCCACACCCGATGAGGGCCGAGTCGGACAATGACCAAGGACCAATGCCCGACCAATGACCAAGGAAGGTCGAATGTCGAATGACGAACCGGCTCGCGGCTCCACGATCCGGAATTCGACATTTGACGTTCGACCTTCCTAGGTCATTGTTCATTGGTAGGGCATTGGTCATTCGCCGAGACGGCTGACGACTACCCTCTGGTGTTCCGCCAATCGCGGAGTTACGCTACCAGATACCAGCATCCGTCTCGTGCGCCGGGGCCCCCGCCCGGTGCTTCATTCGAGAATCCCGTACCGCCGACGCGGCCGGCCCGTCTTCCGAACCGGGCGGGTCCGGCACCCCCAACGCACCGGGGACCTCGGCCAGGAGGCTGGGCCATGTCGCGCGTTCGCATCATCGAAGACGATCCCGCCCTCGCCCACGACGCGGCCCGGGCGCTCGGCCGGGCGGGCTTCGACGCAGAGGTCCTGACTGACGGCGGCCGCACCGCCGGCAGTCACCCGGACGACATCGCCCAGTGGCAGCGGGCCGAGGCCGCCCTCCGCGTCACCATGCAGCGGCACCGGTCGCTCGTGGTCGCCACGTCGCAGATCTTCTGGACCACCGCGGCCGATGGCCAGGTCGTTGACGACATCCCGTCGTGGCGGGCATTCACCGGCCAGACGCGGGAGGCAGTTCGCGGTTGGGGGTGGCTCGAGGCGGTCCACCCAGACGACCGGGCCCGCACCGCGAAAGTATGGTCGCTCGCCGTGGCCAATCGCACGCGGTACGACGTTGAATACCGCGTCCGCCGGTTCGACGGCGTCTACCGCCACTTTGCCGTTCGCGGGGTTCCCCTGTCCGACACACAGGACTGGACGCAGCACTACTGGGACGACGCCCGGCTGTCGGCCCCCGGCGTGTCGCTCGTCCCCCCCGGCGTCCCGATCCGCGAGTGGGTCGGCACCTGCACCGACATCACCGAGCAAAAGGAGGCGGAGGCCGCCCTGGTGCACGAGCGGGACCTGCTCCACGCCCTCATGGACAACGTCCCGGACGCAATCTACTTCAAAGACCGCGACAGCCGATTCATCCGCGTCAATCGCAGTCTGGCGACCCGATTCGGCCTCGCCGACCCGGCCGACGCCGTCGGCAAGTCGGACTTCGACTTCTTCAACCCGGAGCACGCCCGCGACGCATTCGCCGATGAGCAGACGGTCATCCGCACGGGCCGCCCGGTCGTCGCCCGCGAGGAGAAAGAGGTCTGGCCCGACGGCCGCACGGCGTGGGCGTCCAGCACCAAGATGCCGTTCCGCGACCGCGACGGGACGATGATTGGCACCTTCGGCATCTCCCGCGACATCACCCACCGGAAGCGGGCGGAGGAGGAGCTGCGCCAGGCCAAGGAGACGGCCGACGCGGCCAATCGGGCCAAGAGCGAGTTCCTGGCGAACATGAGCCACGAGATCCGCACGCCGATGAACGCCATCATCGGAATGACGGAACTCCTCGCCGACACTGGTCTGACCCCGGAGCAGGCCGACTACCTGGGCATGGTCCGCAAGTCCGCGGACGCGCTGCTCGGGCTGATCAACGACATCCTCGACTTCTCCAAGATCGAAGCCGGCAAGCTCGACCTGGAAGACGTGGACTTCGGCCTCCGCGACACGCTCGGAGATACGCTCGGGACGCTATCGCTGCGGGCAGCGCAGAAGGGACTGGAGCTGGCCTGTCACATCGCCCCGGATGTGCCGGACGACCTCATCGGCGACCCCGGCCGGCTGCGCCAGATCGTGGTCAACCTGACGGGGAACGCACTCAAGTTCACGGAATGCGGCGAAGTGGTCGTGGACGTCGGTTTGACGCCGGATGACTTGGCGGTCGCACACCCGGGATCGGTTCTGCTGCACATCGCAGTCCGCGACACCGGCATCGGCATCCCGGAGGAGAAGATCGGAGCAATCTTCGCCGCGTTCACCCAGGCCGACAGCTCGACAACGCGTAAGTATGGGGGCACCGGGCTTGGGCTGACGATCTCGGCCCGACTGGTGGAACTGATGGGTGGTCGGATCTGGGCCGAGAGCAAGGTCGGCGTAGGGAGCACGTTCCACTTCACAGCCCGGTTCGAGTGGTCGCCCCGCGCCGCCCCGGCGCACGGGCCGGAGGAGCTGGCGCGGGTCCGCGGGCTGCGGGCGCTCGTCGTGGACGACAACGCGACCAACCGCCTCATCCTCGAGGAGATCCTGACCGAGTGGCATCTCCGCGTGCGGTCGGCCGACGGCGGCCCAGCGGCTCTGGCCGAGTTGGACCGAGCCCGGGACGCCCACGAGCCGTTCGCCTTGATCCTGCTGGATGCGCAAATGCCCGGGATGGACGGGTTCGCGCTTGCGGAGCGGGTCCGAGCCCGCTCCGACGCCGCGGGCGCCAAGGTCTTCATGCTCACTTCGGGCGGACAACCGGGCGACCCGGGCCGTTGCAAGGCGCTGGGCCTCGACGGGTACTTGACGAAGCCGATCAAGCAGGCGGACCTGCGGCGCGCGATCGCCCGGGCTTTCGACGGGTTTGGGCCCCTGGTCGCGGAGCCCGCAGCCGCACCCCCCGGCCCCGCAACTCGGCCGCTGCGCATCCTCCTGGCCGAGGACAACCCGATGAACCAGAAGCTCGCCGTCCGGCTTCTGGAGAAGCAGGGTCACTTGGTGACGGTCGCATGGAACGGCCGCGAGGCGCTGGAGCGGTTGGGCGCCTTTGGTCCCGGCCTGGAGCCGCCGCCGTTTGACGTCGTCCTCATGGACGTGCAAATGCCAGAGATGGACGGGCTGGAGGCGGTCGCGGCCATCCGGCAGCGCGAGGCCGGGACCGGCCGGCGCATTCCCGTAATCGCTATGACCGCGTACGCGATGAAGGGCGACCGCGAGAACTTCCTCGGGGCCGGGATGGATGCCTACGTGTCCAAGCCGATCCGCCCGGAAGCCCTGTACGCCGTCATCGGCGACGTCGTGCCACCGCCTGAGCCGTCGCCGGGCCCAACGGCTGGCAAGCTCCAACACCTGGTGGATTGGGAAGAGGCCCTGGCCCAGGTCGGCGGCGACGTCGGACTCCTGAAGGAGTTGGCGGCCGTCTTCCTGGACGAGTGCCCGGGCTGGCTCGCGGGCATCCGCAAGGGGCTGGCCCGCGGCGACTCCGGCCAGGTCAAGGCTGCGGCCCATCCGCTCAAAGGCTCGCTCGGTACGTTCGCCGCGAAGGGCCCACACGAGACCGCCCTGGCGTTGGAAACGATGGCCCGGCAGGGTCAGCTCGCGGGCGCGCCCGAGGCGCTCGCCCGGTTGGAACGGCAGCTCGAACCATTCCTCGCGGCGCTGACCGAGTTCGCCCGCGAGTAGGTCGCATTCCGCTTGTCCCGTAGGAGGTAGACGCCATGACGAAGGTACTCATCGTGGACGACTCCCCGGTCGATCGGCGACTGGCGGGCCGGCTCTTGGAGCGATCGTCCGAACCCACCGTCGACGAAGACACCGGGTTGACCCCGGTGTACGCCTCCGACGGCAAAGAAGCCCTGGGCCTGATCGAACAGGAACACCCCGAGGTCGTTGTCACCGACCTGCAAATGCCCGGGATGAACGGGCTCAACCTCGTCCTCCAGGTTCGGGTGAAATACCCGCTGGTCCCGGTCATCCTGATGACGGCGCACGGCAGCGAGGAGCTGGCCGTGCAGGCGCTCCAGGCCGGGGCGGCCAGTTACGTTCCCAAGCGCGACCTGGCGAACGACCTGCTGGAGACGGTGGAGGGGGTCCTCGAAACGGCGCGTGCCAGGCGCGGGCACAAGCGGGTGCTCGAGTGCCTGACGGACACCTCGTCGCACTTCGTCCTCGACAACGACCCGACGCTGATCCCCCCGCTGGTCGGCTATCTCAAGGACAACCTGTTCCGGATGAGCGGCTCGGACGACACCGGCCTGATGCAACTAACGATCGCGCTCCGCGAGGGCATCCAGAACGCGATGGAGCACGGCAACCTGGAACTGGATTCCAGGCTGCGGGAGCAGGACGACGGGGAGTATCACCGGCTGGCGCAGGAACGGCGGCAGCAGAAGCCCTATGCCGACCGGCGCGTTCACGTCTCGGCGCGCGAAACCCCGACGGAAGCGGTCTACGTCATCCGCGACGAGGGCCCGGGGTTCGACCCGTCCCTCCTTCCCGACCCGACGGACCCCACCAACATCGAACGCCGCAGCGGCCGCGGCGTCTTGCTCATGCGCACGTTCATGAGCGAGGTGCGCTACAACGACCGCGGCAATGAGCTGACGCTGATCCGCCGCGCCAGCGACCGGAACCGGGGAAGTTGGGACTTGATGGAGGACTGAGGTCCCGCAACCGGGCCGGTCGCGGCTACCGGCTGAGCACGCGCACCAGGTACGCGAGCAGGACCGCCTCGTATTTGCGCTTGTCGAACTTCAGCGCCTGCCGGCGCGCCGCGTCGGGCTCGAGTCGGTCGCGTTCGCTTTCGAACCTGTCCATCGCCGCCGCCAGCGCATCCACTGTCTGCTCCTCGAACCAGGCTCCGGTGGCCCCGTCGCGCCCGAGGGGTACGACGGTTTCCGTGGTCCCGCCGCGGGCGTAGGCAATTACCGAGGTGCCGCAGGCATTCGCCTCTACGGGTACGATTCCGAAGTCCTCCTCGCCGGGAAACAACAGGGCCCGACACCTGCGCAAGTGATCGCGGAGCGCCTCGTCCGGCCGCCAGCCGAGGAACTCGACGGTTGGACCCGCCAGCGCCCTCAATCGTGCCTCGTCCTGCCCGCTGCCGATCACGATCAGGCGCTTCCGCAATCGGTTACACGCCTCGACCGCAAGGTCCACGCGCTTGTACGGGGCGAAGGCGGAGATCACCAAGTAGTAGTCTTCGCGCCGCGTCCCGGGGTCGGGGGTGTAGAAGTCAGTATCCACGGGGGGGTAGATGACCACGCTGTCGCGGCCGTAGCTCTCGGCGATCCGGCCGCGGACCGTCTCGCTGATGGCGATGAAGTGCGTGACCCGCGTGGCGGTCCGGCGGTCCCATTCCCGCAAGGCGGCGAGCAACCCGTCCACGACGGTCGATTTGAGGCCCCGTACCCGCCCGGCGAAATACGACTCGCGCATGTGCCAAGCGTAGCGCATGGGCGTGAAGCAATAGCAGACGTGCGGCACCCCGGCGGGTGGCTTGGCGGCCTTCGCGACCGCGTGGCTCAGACTCACCACCAGATCGCATGGCGGGATCGGCCAGTTTGCGGCGAACGGCATCAGCGGTAAGGCGTAGCGATAGTATTTGTCGATTCGTGGCAACCGCTGGAGGAAGCTGGTGCGGATGTCCATCCGCTCTATGGAGGGGGGCAAGCTGCCGCGGGCGTGCAACAAGGTAAAGAGGGGGGCATTGGGAAAATGGCGGCAGAGGACATCGAGGCACTTCTCCCCGCCGCGATAGCCGGTCAGCCAGTCGTGAACTAGGGTCAAGCGGGCGGCGGCGAGCGTCGTCATCCGGGTCCGGTCCTGTTGGCGTTCCGGTCGTAGCGGCCACGCCGCGTGGCCCCGGGAAATCCCCCGGCGGGCCGAATTGGCATGTTGCAACTTGGCCGGTATACTGGTTAAGTTGAAGGAATTAAGCGGATTGCGTCGGGCGAAGTCGCGCCCCCGCCCCGTCATTGTTCCCGTCACGGTCCGCGGCCGCCGCGAGCGAGGGGCCCCATGTCGCTGTCTCTGAACATCGGGAAAGCCACCAACCTCGGCAATTACCGGGAGAACAATGAGGACGCGATCGATGTCAAGTTGTTCCCGGATTTGACCGTGGCGATTGTGGCCGACGGCATGGGCGGCCAGGCGGCGGGTGAAATCGCCAGCAAAAAGGCCGTTGACATCATCCCGAGAGAAATCCGTAAGGCCCTGACCGCCGCCGTCAACATCGAGGCCACCAAGGTCCTCATCCGCCGGGCCATCGTCCAGGCGAATGAAGAGATCCTGGCCATGGGGCAGCTTGACAAGGACATGAAGAACATGGGCACCACGGTCGTCATGGCCGTGTGGCGGCGGGCGGGCGAGCTCCTCATCGCGGGCGTCGGTGACAGCCGGGCCTACCTGGTCCGCGGCAAAAAGATCAATCAGCTGACAGTCGATCACTCGCTGGCGCAGGCGCTGGTCGAGGCCAAGACGATCTCCGCGGCCGAGGCCAAGGAGCACAAGTTCCGCAACGTCCTGTGGAAATACCTCGGCAGCAAGGAGGTCGGCGAAGGGCCGGAGGTGACCGCTTTGCCCCTTCAGGTCGGCGACCGGTTCCTGCTTTGCACCGACGGGCTGCATGGGGTGGTGCCGGACGACAAGCTCTTGCAGTTCATGTCGGACAAGGACGATCCGCAGGTGTGCGCCGACGGGCTGGTTCAGCTGGCCCTCGAGTCCGGCTCGCGGGACAACGTCTCGTGCATCCTGATCGACGTAGCGGGCGGTGCTTGATCACGTGTTGAATTGAGGCGACCCCGGCCGATCAGCCGGGGCCGCGACGCTTTCCTCCCCAACTCGCCGAATGCGCCAGTATAGCTGAATTCGTGAGAATTCAGCTACGCCGGAGCTCGCAAGCGTGTGCCCGGCGACGGTGCGAAATCGCGCACTCTGAAGTTAATTGCGGAACTGGACCCCTACACCGAAGCCCGGCGGCGGTGGCGGCGGGGGTGCCGGGACCACGTACACCGGTGCAGCCGGGGCATAGATGACGCGCCCCGGAGGTGGGTACCCGGGCGGCGGAACCCGGTCCGGACGCCGGTTCTGCATTTCCATGATCACCTGTTCGCTGACGCCATTCGAGCTGAGGGTGCGCAGGTCCTCCGTCGAGAGTTGGAACGTCGAGTGGGTGGTCCGAATCTGGTTGATGATCAGGTTGTCGCTCCGGCCCTCCTTGGTGAGCTGGATGACGTCGGACATGCCGATCGGGGAGCCAGTCGTGGACGCGGCCGCCTCGGCCTGGGCCTGGCGGACCTGGTCCTTGAGCTCTTCCTTCTCGCGGCGGTCGTGTTCGTTGCCGATCAACCCGCCGACGCCGGCCCCGATCAGCCCGCCGACCAGGGCCCCTTGACCGGCCTTCCCATTCGTGGCCTTGCCGATCAGGGCCCCGGTTCCCGCCCCGATCGCGCCGCCGATCCCGGCCCCCTCAGCCGTCTTCGACGTGCCGGCACAACCGGTCATGAGCGGCATTGCCGCCACAAACGCCAGACCCGCCAATAGCCGTCCGCGCATGCCAGTTCTCCCGCGGCCTCGTGCCGCATTCCCGGGGGACGTGGTCATATGCCGTCCCGGAGCCGTCCTGTCAAGTCCGTGTAAGGGGGCCGCGGAGCCGCGGTAGTCTGGGTTGACCCCCCACGACTGCCCCTTGACCGGCCCGCCGTACAATTCGACATCGAGCGAACTCGGAGATTAGCCGTGTCACGATTCTGGCAGCAATTCCTGAACAACGGGCAAACCCGCTACGACCCGCCCGACACAGGGCCGGCCCCGGACGAGGCCGCGGCCCTTGACGCCTTTTCCCAGGTAGTCGTCCGCGTGGCCGACGACTTGCGCCCGGCCGTCGTGAATCTGCGCGTCGGCCGCGGGCGGCAAATGGGGTCCGGGTCCGGGGTGCTGTTCTCCCCGGAGGGCTACCTGCTCACCAACCACCACGTCGTCGGCGAAGCCGAGAAGGTCCGCGTGCGCCTCCACGACGGCCAGGAGGTGACCGGGCGGGTCGTCGGGAATGACCCGTGGACTGACCTGGCGTTAGTCCGCGTCGATGGCGAGACGTTCCCGTACGCGACGCTGGGAGACTCCGCGAAGCTGCGCGTCGGCCAACTGGTGGTCGCGATCGGCAGCCCGCTCGGATTCGAGTCCACGGTCACGGCCGGGGTGGTGAGTGCCGTCGGTCGGACCCTTCGCAGCATCACCGGCCACCTCGTAGACAACGTGATCCAGACCGATGCGGCGCTGAACCCGGGCAACTCCGGCGGACCGCTAGTAGACAGCCGCGGCCGCGTGGTCGGCATCAACACGGCTGTAATACAGCCGGCCCAGGGCATCTGCTTCGCGATCCCGGTGAACATGGCCAAGGACATCCTGCCGTCGCTCTTGCGTCACGGCCGGGTGATTCGCGGCTATCTGGGGCTGCACGGCCGCCAGGTGCCGATCCCAATGGACGTCGGCCGGCGGGTCGGAATCGAAATGGGGACCGGGGTCGAGATTTTGGCACTCGAGCCCGGCGGACCGGCTGATTCGGCCGGCCTGGAGATGGAGGATGTCGTGATCTCGTTCGGCGACGAGTCGGTCTCGAGCGTGGACGACTTGCACCGGCTTTTGACGCAACACCCGGTCGGGCAGCCAGTGACGATGGGTCTGATTCGCGAAGGCCAGCGGATCGAGCGCAGGGTCGTCCCGGGGGAATACCCGTCACCGCAGCGGGGTTAGCGCCTACGGAAGAGCCCGCAGCGAAAGCGAGGGTCGAGCGTACTCCTCGCTTGCGCTTCGGGCTCCCTCTATGCGCCGGATGGCCCACTCGCAAGCCTCGCGGACGACTTCGTCGGGCCACTTAAGCGCCGCCCGGAGGGTCGGCAACGCCCGCACATCCCCGCGATTGCCGAGCACGATCGCGGCATTCCGCAAAAGGCCCCGCCAGTTCGCCCGCCGAAGCGACGTCCCCCTAAACCGCCGCCGCAGCTCCTCCGGCGAAAGCCCGAGCAGCTCGACCGGGTCGATGGCCAAGAGGTCGGGCCGAATCGGCAATCCCGGGGCTGGGTTCGGCCGGTGATTCCATGGGCAGACGTCCTGGCAAATGTCGCAGCCGAACAGCCAGTCCCCGACGCCCGGCCGGAGAGATTCCGGGATCGACGTTTTCAATTCGATGGTCAGGTAGCTCACGCACCGTCGGGCGTCGAGCACGCCGGGCTGGGGAAAGGCCTGCGTCGGGCAGGCGTCCAGGCACGCGGTGCACGTCCCGCAGTGGCCGCCCTCGAACGCGGGGTCGGGCTCCAATTCCAGCGTGGTCAGCAAGGCGGAGAGGAGGAAGAAGCTCCCGCATTCCTTGTTGAGGAGCATCGTGTTCTTGCCGACCCACCCGAGCCCGGCGCGGCGGGCGAAGTCGCGCTCGAGGAGCGGGGCGCTATCGGCGACACCGTGGGCCCGACCGCCGGGGGCCGCGGCCTCTAGCCAGGCGCTGAGCAGGTTGAGCTTATCCCAAAGGAAGCGGTGGTAATCGGGGCCGAGGGCGTACTTGGCGATGCGGGCGGGCCGACCATGGTTCCCCTCCGTCCCGCCGTCTGTTCCCTGTAGGGGACGCCCTCCGTGGCGTTCCGCGGCGCTGGCCTCCCCGGGAGGGATCACTGCATCCGGGGGAGCTAGGCTTTCGGAACGCCACGGAGGGCGTTCCCTACAGCCCCCCTTCTGCGCAATTACCTCGCCGCGAAGCGGGGAGAGAGGAAGTAATGCTGGATCCCCGTACGTCATCCCCAACATCAGCACGCTACGCACGTCGTCGAGAATTGACCGCGGATGTCGTCGCGGCTCAGCGTGGCGGTGGAGGTAATTCATCTCGCCGGCATAACCGCGGTCGAGCCAGTCCCGAAAGCGATCGAACCCGTCGGCCTCGCCGGCGCGGGCGATCCCCGCCAGCTCGAAACCCAGGTCCCGGGCCTTCGCCTTTAGCCGGTCCTCGATTCGCTCACTCACCGCACCATCCCGGCACGCAGCAGGTCGATCACCTTTCGCCCGGCCGCCCAGAGTTGGCTAAACACCTTTCGCACCTTCCCCTCGTCCGCCTCCGCGTGCAGGCAGCGCAAGAGGGCCACCGACTTCGCCTCGCCCAGCAGGGCCACGATCGCCGGCAGGAGTTCTTCCTTGACCCCCCACTGCTTCCCTTCGGCGGTGCAGACCGGGACCAGCGTCTCGATCCCGGGGAACGACTCGTGGGCCGCGGCCACCGCGTCGGCCATGCTCTTTTCCTTCGTCCGCGACCCGCCCACCCAGTCGTACGGTGGCGCCCATTCCATCGCCGGCGTCAACAGGTCCACGTGAGTGAGCACGACCAGCGCCGGGGGAAATCGCAGGTGCGGCCGGTCCACAAACCATTGTCGCAGCCGGGTGAAGAAGTCCACGTCCGCCTTCCGCGCCGGGTTGCGGGCGTGAGTGACCAGCATCACCAGGTCGGCCCCCTGCACCACCTCAGCCGTCTCTTCGAGGTTGTCCGCCTCCGCCCCAGCGCGGCCGTACCCCGCCGTGTCGAGCAGGACCAGATGCGTCGGCACGCCCGGGGCGACCAGGTCGTACCGCGTCACTTCGGTCGTGAGCGGGAGGATGTCCGTCTCTGCCTTCCGCTCCCCAAGTAGGGCGTTGATCAGGCTCGACTTGCCGGCCTTCACCTGCCCGATCACCGCGATCGTAACCCCGACTGGTTTGGTCGTTCTGGGCGGCTCCGCCGGCTCCTTCTTGTCCACGACGACAGGCGGAGCCACGACACCGTCGACCGGCGGCACGACGAAGGCAGGTCCGCCCGGCTCGTGCGCGTGTGCCTCCATCAACTCCCGATACCGTTCCGTCCCGACCTTCAGCCAGCCGCTGTAGAGCTCGATCAGATAGAAGCCGAGCTTGCGGACATACTCGGCGTAGAACCAAAGGATCACGTTTTGCTGGAACAGCTCGAGCGGCCGACCCATGCCGTATTTGGCCGCGACGTAGCGGGCGGCGGTCTTGAGCGGGTCGAAAAGGGCGGAGGCCAGCCAGTACGCGTTGGTCGCAGTGCGGTACCAGCCAATTGCCTTCCGGGCCGTCCGCCAATGGTCCACGGTCAGCAGGTGGCTCCCCGGGACGTATGTCCGGGCGAGTTCGTTGAGGTCGTGCGACGCCAGCTCGATGACGGTGAGAATCTCCGGCACGGTGACAATGCCCACCGGGTCCATCGCGTCCGGGCGGTAGACGCGAGCGAGCTGCCCGGACATCTCCTGGGCCGTGTCGAAGTAGAATTGCGGTTCGCCAAACTTGTCTTCCGGCACCTTGTCGGCCACCCTAACTCGCTCCTCGACCGACTTCCACGCGAGGCGATCGCGGTCGGTCCAGTGCATCGGCGGCGGGGCCTCGGCCTGTCTGGCCCGAATCTGCCGCTGCCACCGCCAGGCCAGGATGTACGCGGCGGCCAGACACAGCCCCATCGGCCACCAGGCGTAGAACGCCCAGCCGGTCACCCAGAGGTGGTACGCCCCGACGCCGATCAGAAACACGACCGGCAGGGCGACGAGAGCGATGAAGACGACGATGCGGGTACGGGTCATGTGCGAATAATGACCAATGCCCAATGCCCGACCAATGACCAGAGAATGACGAATGTCGAATAACCAGTCTTCGTCATAACTGATTTGGCCTTGGTCATCCCTTGGTCATTGGTCGGGCATTGGTCATTGATCATTTCCAGAATTGCCCTGCCCGTCCCAGCTCGGCCTCGAAGAGCTGCTTTAGCGCCGCCGGGTCGGGCACGTGGCCTTCGCGGATCGACTGGAAGTATTGAATGAAGGCCCGGCCAAGCGCGTACGTCAGCGCCCACGCGAGCGCCGCCCCCGCCGCCGCCCCGATGCCCGGGATGAACTTTGCTGTTTCACGCGCCGCCTGCCGCGCCAACACTCCCGTCCCGATCGACGACGCGATCTCCCAGAACCGCTCGGTCGTCATCGGCTGGCCGTACACGTCGGCCAGGGCCTTGACCATCCTCGCCTGGATCGCCGGAAGCAATAGCAGATCGACGAACGGGACTGGGATCGCCCCGGCGCCCGCGGCCAGCGTGCTGTAACTGACGACCAGCGGCATCGCCCGCTTCCGGGCGGCATCGCGGAACTCGTGCGTCGCCTCGTCCAGGGCCAACAGCGTCTGCCGGTACGCCTTCGGCAGGTGATTCATGATCGACTGCCGCAACTCGGGCCCGCCGTAGTTCGAATCGGTGTAACCCTCCTCGGGTCGCGTCAAATCGATCGGCACGATATCATCGACCAGCGACCGGAACCGCTCCTGCTGGGCGGCGATCGACCGGAGCAAATCTTGTGACACGCCGTCCGGGTACAGTGTGTCCTTGAACGGGTAAGGCTGCGGGTGCTGTTGCTGCGGGTAAGCCTCGTGCAGGCAGGTCAGAGCGAGGATGATGGGCCGTCCGGGCCGTGCGGCCCGGATGGTCTCGAGGCTCGCAACGACGTTCTCCTGGGCGTGGTCGCGGACTTTGACGGTCACAACGACGACATGCGCCAAGTCGTCGAACTTGTCGAGGTCCTCGACCGGGTCGTAGCCCGGCTCGTCTAGGCCGCGGGTGTCCAGGAAGGTGAGGACGGGGGCGTCCGACGTCGGGAAGGGGTACTCGCGGCTGAACCGCGTACACGGGCGGAATCCGGACCCGACCTCGGCGTCGTCCGCCCCGGTCAGGTACTTGATGATCGAGGTCTTACCGCTTTGCGTTCGTCCAAAGAGCCAGAAGACCGGGGCCGGGGCACGTCGGCGGGCGTCCGCGAGGCGGGCCCTCAGGTGCCGGTCGTCGCCGCGGAAGAGATTCGACAGTCTCGCCCAGGCCTGGATCATGGTGACCTTCCGGCGTCCGTAGGTGTCCTAGCAAATCGGACGCCGACCCGCCGGAATCTGGCCCGGCTATCCGCCGTCGCTCCGGAAGAACGGGGCGAACCAGTCCTCTTCCTCCAGCTTCCGGGTCGGGACGATGTAGTGCGTCTGATGGAGCATGCGCCGCGGAAGTCTCTCCGCGTCGAGAAATAGCCGGGCGATGCGTTCGATACGCAGGTCGGGCGGATTGCTAAACCGGGCCACAGTAGTCCAGAAGAGACCGATCGCCTTCTGAAACTCGGCCGCACTGCCCGGCTCGGTCTCGTCGGCGAGCGTGATGAACTCCATGCCGCGCTCGTCGAAAGTGAGGCCGGCGGCGGCGAATTTGAGCTTGCTGGCCGCCGGGACATCCTTCGCCCAGCCCTGGCGCAATCCGGCCGTGACGAACGCCGCAAACGGCCGGGCGTAAGCGAACTCGAGCCCCCGGGTGAGGGTCGGGTCGTCAAATCGCGTCCGCTTCTTACCGTCCCGTTTCTCCAGCGCATCCACGATCCGTTCGCGACTCGCGGACAGGATCACGCTCGTCTCGGACGTCGCGGCGTAGACTGCACCCGCGGGGCAGTCGGGCGGCAATAGGGCCAGGTCGGGACCGCCGTGGAACGCAGGTTCCGAGTGGACGCCCGGCATCCCCATGACGCCCTCGATAAGCTTCGGCGTCACCAGCCCCCGGCCCTGGAGGATGACCACGGTCCCCGACTTCGCGTCCGGGGCCGTTCCGACCACGACGCGCTCGACTGTGCTGAGCAGTTCCACGCCGGTGACACGGCGAAACTCCGCCAGTCGTTCGGCGAGCGGGGGGATCACGAGTTGGCGAACCGTCAGGGAACTCTGCCATTGCTTGACGTCAAACACCGCCACGAGCCCGGCGTCGTCCGGCAAGTACTTCTCGAGGACCTCCAGCTCCTTCGCGGGCGGTGGGTCGGGCCTGTTTTTCGTTGATGCGGATCTCGGATCGCCCCGGCCGGGGTCCACCCCGGCCACAGGGGGAATTCCATCGCCTTCCGCCTTTTCCCGCCCCGACTTGCGCAACAGGATTGCGGTCCCGATTGCTCCGACCGTCAGGAACACAGCGACCACAGCCGCGAGGGCGAGTGCCAAGGGAAGGACTTTCCGCTTGGGCTCGGCTTCACTCGGCAACGGCGGCGGTTTGCGGGTGGACGTCGGCGTGATCTGGTCGGACGAATCGAAGTTAAACGGGTCGACGACCGGCATCGTGTCCACGGACGCGGACGACGGGTCTGCGGCCTCGGCTTGCGGCACCGGGAGCGGGTTTAATGCGGATTGACCGGCGGACGAACTCCACGGCTCCAGGGCGTGCGCCAGGGCCCCGCCGGACTGGAACCTCTGCTCGGGCCGCTTCGCCAGCAGGCAATGGACAATGGTCGCGACCTCCGCCGGAACGTCCATCCGGACGAGTTGGATCGATCGCGGGGCGTCCATCTGGTGCTGGAGCAACTTCTCGAGCGGGTTGCCGATCGGGAACGGCGGGTCGCCGGTGAGCAGGTAGTAGAAAGTGCAGCCGAGCGAGTACAGGTCCGACCGGTGGTCCACCTGGCTGGAGTTCTTGGCCTGCTCCGGCGACATGAAGTCCGGGGTGCCGACGACGGTCCCAGTTCGGGTGATTTCGGTGGACTCCCCGTCGCCACCCGCCTCGTCGGCCGGCGAGCGTGCCAGCCCCATGTCGAGGATCTTGACCACGTTCCGTGATGTGAACCGGCCGTTGTCGCTGGCCGCGACCAGGAGGTTCGACGGCTTGATGTCGCGGTGGACCATCCCGTGGTCATGGGCGTGCTGCAGTCCGAGGGCCGCCTGGCGGATGTACGAGCACGCGGTCGCGACCGGGAGTGGCCCGCGGTCCTTCACCAGCCGGGACAGGTCGCACCCCTGGATGTATTCCATCGCCAGGAAGTGCCGGTCGCCGACCTCGTCCGCGTCGAACACCCGGACGATATTGGGGTGGTTGAGCTTCGCGGCCGCGACCACCTCCTTCTTGAATCGCCGCAGCGCCGTCGGGCTCTTCAGGAGTGCGGCACGGACGATCTTGAGGGCGACCGTGCGGTTGAGGTTGAGCTGTATCGCCTTGTAGACTTTGCCCATCCCCCCTTCGCCGATCTTGTCCAGCACCACGTACTGGCCGAGGACCAATTCGTCGGCCTTGCCGGCGATCAGCTTCTTGGCCTGGTAGATGGTGAGCCAGCGCATCCGAATGAGAGTGCGGGCGAGCTCCTGCGTGTCGACGTGGGCCGGGGCGTGTTCGCGCAGTAACTCCTCAAACTGGTCCCCCTTGAGAATGGGGCGACCGCGAAGCGCATCGACCAGGGAATCGACCGTCTCAAGCGGCATGGTGCGTCCCTGACCGGGAGGCCAGCGTGCGAGTGCCGTGCACCGGCAGGATTCTCACCCAACCATACTTCATGACCCGGCGACAAGTTTGCAAGTGTCGGGGGGGTTCGAAGTTACTGCCCGGCCTCAATCCGAGCGAGCCGGCGGGCAACGAGCACCGCCAGCGCCGCGAACAAAACTGCCCCGACCCACCGCATCAAACCGTCCGCGAACACGACTGTTCCGTTGAATACGACGAACGCCATGAACCCATGGATGAGCCGGTCGAGCCAAACCGGCCGGGCGTCGTAGCCGGCACGGTCAATCCACCACCAGGCGACGTCCACGATCCACAACAGGCTGAACGCGTACGACACGAACAACGCGCGACCGAACCCACTCACAATCTCCACATGTCGGACCGCCGTCGCGTGCGACCAGCCGTGGACCTGGTCGAATGCTGTGGCCACGTGAACCAGGTAAGCAGTACAGGCAAGGGTCCACGTCCATCGGGCGGACGACCGCTGGCCCAACAATAATTGGGCGGCCGCGATGCCCCAAAATGAGACCGCAACCCGGGCGGTCTGGCGGGTCACGACGTCCCCCGGGTCGTCGTCCGGGCGGGCTCGTGGTGCGAGGTAAGCGCCCACGAGCAGAGTCGCCCACAGGACGGTCATGAGAATCGTCGGTACGCGAGCGTCGCGCTTGCCCATACACAACCGCCAACCCCTCTGCCCACGACTCCCGTGCCGCGCCCGCAGCGACCCCGGAATGCCCCGCCGCACTCGCATTGTAGCCACGCTCGGCACGGCGACCGACCGGCCAGACATTCTCCGCGCACTGCTCCGGGTCGGTGTAGACGTCGCCCGGATCAACTTCTCGCACGGGACCGTCGACGAGCACCTTCAGCGGATCGCCCGGCTCCGGGAGGCCGCACGCGAATTGGGTCGGGTTCAGACACTCCCTGACCGCCCGACCGGCAGAGCCTCGCCACCTTGCCGGGTCCGCCTCATGCAACCCCCGAACTCCTGCGTGCGGGAGAAAAAAAAGCCGCTCGCGGCAATAACCCGGCCGTTTTGGCCGTTCATCTTTTCCGTTGCCGTGCAATTCTTCGGGTAGAGCTCGCAGCACCAGTCGCGCTCGTTCCGACCCCGCGCCCAGGCCGGACCATGTTATCCACTCGCTCAACGGCTGTGGCCGTCGCCCCGCCCGACTCGTGCGCGTTGAGGGCGGGCTGGACAAAAGAACTGTATGTGGTCGCCGAGGCCATCCGGCTAAGCGGCCGCCTGAGCGGTCTCCGCGACGTGACGATTGTTCACCCGATCGACCACACGGCGCTAGCGGCTATTGACCTGGCGTGCCGGGCTATTGCCGCCGGCGAGCTGTCCGGCGCGGCGCGCGAGCTCGACCGATTTCTCAACGATCTGGCCGCCGACCCGGCGGTGGCCGCTCAGTTTCTTCCGGCCGTCCGCAGTGTCGCGCGACGGGCCGCTTCCTCCGACCGATGGCAATGAACTCGATGCACGACGTCGGCCCCCCGACCGACCAGCCAGCGAGCCGGGCGCAATTGATGGTGGCCGCCGAGGCCGCCCTCCGTCGTGCCCGGCGAACGTATGCGAGCGTTGGCCTTCTGTTTCTCGATCTCGACGCGTTTGCGAACGTCAACGAGCGACTCGGCCGGGCCGTCGGGGACGCGGTCTTGCGCGAAGTCGCTTCGCAGATTCGGTCGCGCGTCCGGGCCCACGACGTGGTCGCTCGGGTCGGCGGTGACGAGTTCGGAGTCCTCCTGCCCGAAACGACCGAGGAGGGCGCCCGCGTGGTCGGGGAGCGCCTGGTCCGGGCGCTGAACGACCTGCCGTTCAAGTTCGTCGGCCAGCCGTGCCGGATCGGGTCGTCTGTCGGGTCCGCGGTGGCCCTGCCGTGGGTCGCGCCGGTGACGGCCGACGCCCTGGCGGGCGCAGCCGATGTGGCCATGACGGACGCGAAGCGAGCGGGCAAGTGTCGCGTCATTTCCCGATCGCTGGTCGGCGAATCCGAACGCAAGGTGCTCGATACCGTGCGCGAGCAGACATTCCGAACGTACCTCGTACGGCGGAACCGAGTGACGGCCCGGAAGCTCGCCGCGGCTGACGACTGGCGCGCCCCGAGACCGTGCCTGTTACGCGTGGCCCGCCGGCTCGGCTGGGTGTCGCGGCCGGACGCGGTCCGCCTGGCGCAGGCGCAGCGGCGCGGGGGCAAGACGTTCGAGGAGGTCGCCGTCGGTCCCGGCGGCCTTCAGCCCAACCAGCTCTGGACTTTGATCGCCTGCCGGCAAGGTCCGCCCGAATTCCTCGCTAATCAGCTAGTCCGGACGGGGATCCTGACCGCGGCCGAGGCGCAGCAGGAGTTGGCCGCGTACTACGAATCGATCGGCGGCCGAATGGCGAATGGAAATGATTTTTCGCGAAATGGGGCGACGGCTTCGTCTTGATCGAATTCGCCACTCGTGCTCGCAGTCCCCTTCAGGAAGACAGCGAAAGTCGGGCTAAGCGCCTGGCGGTTCCCGGTAGTCCGTCTCGGGTCCGGGCGCATCGCAGCTCGCTCGGGACGCTTGGCGGGCGAAGAGCTCGGCCATAGCACCGGCGATGCCCCCGCCAATACCACCGGCAACGCCCACCAAAATGCCAAGTCGACCCCCCAACCCTGGGGTGATCGCCTCGCCACCGAGGACACCGCCGAAAAACCCAGACCCGAAGCCAATTCCCACGCCAACAAGGATTCGGACCATTTCCCTCTCCAGGTCGCCGAGCTTACCGGCGCATTGTCGGCAGTCGGGCAGCCGGACGCAACCGCGGAGCAACTTCGTAGGCGGCGCCTTTACAACAGAACGGCCGGCCGCAATAGCCGCACTTCAATGGCAATAGGCTGGATTCGCGCGCTCGCGACCGGACCGCGAACAACTCCAAATTTTCGACGTACCTAAAGTGGCGGACCGACCGACCGATGACACTTCGACTGCAAGCTCGGCGACCGGGAGCCGGATATGGATAGGACACTTGTTTGCGCGGGTGTTGGTTTTGGGTGTGGGTTCGTCGCCGGTATCCTTGGCGGCGAGGCGATCGCCCCCGGGTCGATTCGAACGGAAGACGGGCTTTTTTGCGGCGCTTTTGTGGCCGCTGCAGCCAGTCTTTCCGGGGCTCTTGCCGGTGCCGCTGGCGACCTGCTGGCTCGTCAAGCGTCCCGAGTGAACAGCAACGCGACCGGTCCCGAAGCCGACTACCGAGAACCCCTCGGCTGTTGACCGGATTTCTCTTGTCTCGCCGCGGAGCGAAGCGTGCTGCCGGGCGGGCGTTCGATTGGAATGCCCCCGGCTGCGGCTGCCGCTCAGGCGATAGTAACACACAACCCGCCAGTCCTTGAGACACTGACGGCTCATCATGCCGCCTCCGCGCTTACGGATTGCACGGCTGTAACATCCGTCATCACCGCCCTTCTGCACGCCCTGCCCACCATTCTTCGGCTAGAATGTCCGTACGCGCCTTGTCCGAACATCCGAGCCACGCCATGAAACACATGCTTTCGCTCGCTGCCGCCGTGGCCGCGGGGGTGGCTCTGGCCGCCCCGCCAGTCCCTAAGGACTCCCCGGAGTATCGCAAGGCCAAGGAGCTTGTCGAGCAACTCGGTAGCAAAAAGTACCGTGAGCGGGAGAAGGCCGCGGCAGAACTCGTCAAGATGGGTCGGGCGGCCAAGGACGCGCTCAGCGAGGGAAAGAAGAGCGCCGACACCGAAGTCTCGGATCGGTGTACGCAATTGCTCCCGCAGGCCCTGGCGCTTGACCTCGCGTTCCGCGTCGATCGGTTCCTCAAGGACACCGACGGCAACCTTGACCACGACCTGCCGCTCTGGAAGACGTACCGCGACAAGATTGGCTCGACCGCCAATGACCGCAAGCTCTACGCCGAGATGATCAAGACCAACGGCGCCCTGCTTGAGGCGGTCGAGGAGGAGCCGGACCGGTTGGCCGAGCGGATTTCATTGCGGGTCATGGAGATATACCAGGCCCTGTACGGGAATGCGTTCGGCGGCGGGTTTCGCGGCGGATATTCGCCCGGGGCGCTGAACGGGGCCGAGGTGTGCGTCCTTATGTTCGCGGAGTCGCAACCGGCCTACAAGCCGTCCCAGCCGGACTGGATGCTGTCCAACCTCTACACGCAGCCGGCCTTTATCAACCCACTCCGAGACGCGACCAACGGGACTGCGCACCGGAAGATCTTCTTCCACTACCTCGACGCCCGGATGGACGACAACACGCTCAACCAGTGCTCGTGGGTACTCTGCCAGTACAAGATCCCGGGGTCGGCGGAGGTGCTGGCGAAGGCGATCAAGGAGGGCAAGGCCACGCAGATGTACACCAAGGCCAATGCCATGTGCTGCCTCGGGACGATCGGCGGCCGGGAGCACGTGAAGGTGTTCGAGCCGTACCTGAAGGACGACACCGTGGTTCAACAGGGGTTCATCGGCCGCGGGCGGCAGGGGACGATCAAGGTGAAGGACGTGGCCCTGGCCATGACGATCCACCTCAACGGGAAGAACCCGAAGGACTACGGGTTCACGGCCTGGCAAGTTTACGCGGGCCAGCCGATCAATTACGGACTCCTCGGGTTCGGAGGAGACGAGGACCGGAAGAAGGCGTTCGAGAAATGGGCGGCGGACGCCAAGTCGGAGCCAAAGAAGGAAGAGCCGAAGAAACCGGAGCCGGGCAAGGGGGATCAGAAGGACGGGGTCAAGAAGGACTAGACGTCCCGCAAGCAACCAACGCGGCCCGCGCCGGCTCAGTCCGGCGCGGGCCGCTTCATTTCCACTGACGTCTCCTCGCAGCTTTGCAGTGACACGCCCAAAATGGCCGCTCGCCACTGTGGTCAACGTTTGTCACAAGACTCAATCCATCCCCCGGCACGTCTCGTCATGAAAGTCAAGCGCCGGTACGCACTCGCGGACCGACAGGCACCCCCTCCCCCGGCCCTCTCCCCGGAGCCTAACCATGACCTGGAGTTGCACCGTTCTCCTCGCGGTCCTTGTCGCCCAGCCACCAGACCTGCCGCCATTCGTCAAGACTTACTCGCACGTCGCCACGTACTACTACACCGATCCGGATCCCAACGTCGGCCCGAAGATGCTGAAGGAGCTCCTCAAGAAGGAGAACCTGGAGCACGCCTTTTTCGTGAAGAACGAACACGTGCTGACGCTGATCGGCGCTCAGCTCGGCGACATCGCGACCGGCAAGCCGGAGGTGGTTCGCGAGTACGAGGCCGCCTTTGCCGACGCCGCCCCGGCCGGCCGCAAAGTCATCATCCGGGCCCTCGGCAACTGCGGCGACAAGGAGACGGTCAAGCAGGTGGACGCCTGGATCGCAGACAAGAAGTTCGCCGACCACAAGGCCGATCTCGAGGCACTGAAGAAACACCTGGAGGACCCGAAGCGGCAGCACGTCCGCGACCGCCCGGCGACAACGCCAAAGGACCTCGACCTGTTGTGGGCGAATTTCTTTGTGACCGGCGAGTATGCCCCTGTGTCGCGGATCCTCGACGTCTTCGACGTTCAGGCGGCGAAGGAAAACGAGGTCTTGAATCGTGCGGCCAAGTGGTCCCTCGGGTCGAACCTGCAGCAGCACCCGAAGCTGGTCGAGCTGGTCCAGAAGCACGCCAAGGACCGCCCGGAGGGGAGCAAGAAGGTCATTGACGAGCTGATCATCACGGTGCCGAAGGGCGGGAAGTAGTAACCCGCGCCCGGATCAGTTGGTCGCCAGCACCGCGGCAACGGCCGCGCCAGTCCAGGCGAGTCCCAAAAATGCGGGCCACGGGCTCGTCTCGCCCCGACGCACCATCTGCACCGTCTGGGCGAGGGCAAATGTTGTCATGGCGAGGACACTTGACAGCGCAATCCCGAGCACCCCGAACTCGCGCACGAGCGGGACGAACGCCGCGACGAGGATCACGAGTGAAACGACATAGGCCCGCGTCGCGAGGTACACCTCCCCGCGCATCATCAGGTACATGAACTGCAAGTGACTCGTCCCGCGCATGATCAGCCGGGCGGTCAGGAGGCCGAGCAGTACCGCGGCCCCGTGAAACTTGATCGGGTAGAGCAGCCGGAAGGCCCATGGGGCCGCCAGTGCGGCCACGGCCACTCCGGGGATCAGGTACAAGGCGACGCGCGTCGCCATTCGCCGGAAGAACGCCTGCCGCTCCTCTTCCGGCTTCCGCGACAGCATCGCATAAAACACCTCGCTCCCGCGGCCGATCAGGTTGTCGAGCCCTTCCGCCAGGCCCCAGGCCGTGATGTACAGGCCAATCAAGTCCGGGGAGAGGAACTTCGGCCCGGCCAGTCGGTCGAAGTAGATCCACGCCCCATAGAACAGTGTGTTCAGGAAGATCGAGATGCCGAAATGCGAGAGTTCCCGCACGGCCGGCTTGTGCCAGGACAGTCGCGGGGCCGGCGGGCACAAGATGTGTGACAACAGCAACCGGGCGACGTCTCCGAACAGCAGGCCCAGGACGAGCGCCCAGACGTTCCCGAGCTGCCAGGCCAACAGGATCGTCAGTGGGACTGCGAATAGCGATTGAAGGATGTCGAGGAAGAACGGCGTGCGGTAGTCGAGCCGACGGAACAGGACGTAAAGCGTCGGGTTCTGCAACGCGATCACGATCGGCCGGCCGGCCAGCGCCAACAGGACCCAACCAAGTAGCGGCAGGTCGTAGAACGGCGGCAGCAACCAGGCTAGCGTAAGTGCGAGAACAGACAGAAGTCCCGCCCGGACCATGACCACAGACCACGCGGTGCCGAGGAAGGCGGGGTCCTCCCCGTGCGGCGAGCGCACGACGGCTGGGCGCAACCCGATGTCGGACAGGAACTCAAGGAAGAACATGACGGCCAGGGCCGGGCCGAAGATGCCGTATGCCTCCGGCATTAGCAGCCGGGTGAGGATGAGGCTGCTGGCGAACCGGATGACGATCTGCAGGCCGTGGGTGAGGTACGACCAGCCGAGCCCGAACAGGCCGGCCCGCGCGTCGGAGGACAGGCCGCGGACGAACCGCCGGCCCGCGGCCAGCACCCGGGGCATGACGGGAATCACCACCACTCCTGGCGGGCGAACCGCCGGGCACTCCGGACCCGGCGAGGGCGAGAGGTCATGTTAGGGGCGCTGACCGCGGAAGTCCCGGACCGAGAGCGATTCAATCCGGTTTTCGCGCCGCTGCGGCCGACGGGATGCGCCGGGCCCGCATGGTCGCCGCCAGGCCGGCGACGAAGAGCCAGGTGGCCCCAAAATCGAATGACAGCGCCACCCCGCGGACCATGAGCGTCACCGCGACAAAAGCGCCAAAAAGCCCCGCGGCCAGGTCCGACAGCGGGCCGTCGCGAGCCAGCGCCTCGCGGGCCAGGTTCCACGCCCCGGCCGCGGCGAACGCCAGGAAGGCGACCGTGCCCAGGTAACCGTAACGCAAGTGCTGGATCAGGTAGTGGTCGTCGATGGACAGGAACCGGACGTCCATGTTCGGGTCGCGGGGCATGTCCGGGACCGAGGACCCATACCCGAACCAGCCGGCGCGGTCGATGGCCTCCTCGTAGGCCAGCAACAAAAGGTCGCGGTGCCGCGTCCCGGAGTAGTCGTATTCGACCCCATAGATCCGCACCTTGTCTTGCCCGATTGCGTGTTCACCCGCATACATCCCGAGCAGGTCGAGGACCTCGACGCGGAAGACGAGGAACGCCAGTCCGCCGGCGAGGGCAAGAAACAGCATCGGTGCGCGGTAGTTCGGCCGGCGGAAGAACTGGTCGGCGGCGAAGACAAGCACGATCGCCAGTTGGGCCGATCGCGAAACGGTCACGAAGGCGCCCGCCGTCGCCAGAGCCGGGACGGCAACCCACCATCGGGGGCCGTCGCCGCGCGCGGCCTGACGAGAAGCCGTCAGGAGCCACGGGAGAGTCAGGGCCATGAGCAGGCCGAAATAGATCGGATGGTTCGTGATCGCCTGGGCCCGCTTGAGCCCCCACCGGTAACCCTCCGAGCTCTCCAACAGCTCCCACTTCTTTCCGGTCGCCACCGCCAGCACATTCGTGTGCGAGAACGACTCGACAATCGCGTAGATCGACAACGCGGCGGCCAGCACGACGAGGACCGGAAGCGTACGCCGCATCTGGTCCCACGACGTGAGGAACAGTCTCCCGACGAGATACGGCAGCACCCACGATCGGATGAGCTCGAAGATCGTCCCGGGGATGAGAATGCGGTTCACCGCGTCAGAGACGATGCCGGCGAGCACGATGCCACCCACCAGCACGTCACTCAACACCCAGCGGGTGCGGGCCCCTTCGAACGGGCGAAATAAGAGGGCCAAGGCGGTTGCTGAGATGACCCCGGTGATCGCGTCCAGTGTGATGGAACGGAACGTGACCGTGAACCACGCCGGGACCGCGAGCGTGGCGACGAACCAGGCGAGCCGCATGCCGTCGCGGAACCCGCGGTCGGCCATGAGCACCCACGTGCCTATCAAGCCGAGCCCGAACGCCGCCCACCCGAGGGGCTCAATCATCCGCGAATTCCTTTCGAACGGGGTTCGTGCTCGGTCCAGGCAACTTCCACGGAACGGCGAATTCTAACACCGCCCGGACTGTGCGCCTTCCCCAACCATGCTACAACAGCCTATTGCCCACGGAAGGGAGCCAGTCGTGGCCCGGGTCGGCGTGGTGGCGATTGGTCGCAACGAGGGCGAGCGCCTACGGCGCTGTCTGGAATCGCTCTCCCCGGCCGAGCGCCCGACAGTCTACGTCGACTCCGGCTCGACCGACGGCAGCCGCGAATTGGCGCGGACTCTCGGGGCCGATGTCGTCGCATTGGACCTGTCGATCCCATTCACCGCCGCCCGGGCGCGGAACGCCGGTCTTGACCGCCTGATGGACCTCGCACCGTCGATCGAGTACGTGCAATTCGTGGACGGCGACTGCGAAGTCGATCCGGGCTGGTGGGAAACAGCATCCAAGATGCTCGACCAAAATTCGGAGACGGTCGTCGTCTGCGGCCGGCGGCGAGAGCGGAATCGGGAGGCGAGTCTCTACAACCGCCTGTGCGACCTCGAATGGGATACGCCCGCGGGCGAGGCCTTGGCCTGCGGCGGCGACGCGCTCATGCGAGTCTCGGCCGTCAAGGCTGTCGGCGGCTACCGCCCAGACCTGATCGCCGGCGAGGAACCGGAGCTGTGCGTCCGGCTCCGGGCGAACGGCGGGAGGGTCGTGCGTATTGCGGCCGAGATGACCCAACACGATGCGGCGATGACCAGGTTTGGCCAGTGGTGGAAGCGGAACGTCCGGGCCGGCCATGCCTTCGCCGAAGTTTCACGGGTGCACGCGAAAAGCCCGTTCGGCATCTGGAAGCGGGAGACACGGAGCAACTGGTTTTGGGGCCTCGTGGTACCCGTCCTCGCAATCCTCCCCGCCGCGCTGACCTGGGCGATCAGCCTGGTGCTTCTGCTGGGGTATCCCGTGCTCTTCTGGAGAGTCCGAAGGAATCGGCGGCGAGCCGGTGACGATACCCGCACCGCCCGGCAGTTCGCGTTCTACTGCGTGCTGTCCAAGTTTCCTCAGGTCGTCGGACAAATGATGTACTGGCGAAACCGGATCGTCGGCCGCCGCGGCCGGCTCATCGAGTACAAGGGACCACGGATGACCGGATGAAGATCGCGTACCTGACCAATCAATACCCGCACGTTCGGCACACGTTCATCCGCCGGGAAATCGTGGCCCTGGAGCGGCTGGGAGTGCCGGTGGAGCGGTTCTCGATCCGCGACACCGGCGCCGACGCCGTTGACCCGGCGGACCGGGCCGAACACGCGAAGACGCGCGCCCTGCTTTCGGCCGGGAAGCTCGTGCTCCTCGCCACGTTCCTCACCCACGCGATGACCCGACCGAACCGATTCCTCCGGGCGGTGCGATGTGCGATTCGTCTCGGCCGCCGGTCCGACCGGGGCGTCTTGCGGCACCTTGCTTACCTCGCCGAGGGGTGCCTGCTGCGGAAATGGCTGTCCGGAGCCGGCGTGACGCACCTGCACGTCCATTTCGCCACCAACCCGGCAGCAGTGGCGCTGTTCTGCCGGCTCCTCGGCGGCCCCTCGTACAGCATTACCGTGCACGGGCCCGAAGAGTGGGACCGGCCGGAGGCGCTTTCGCTGAAGGAGAAGTACGAGAACGCGGCTTTTGTCGTCGCGGTGACGGATTTTGGCCGTTGCCAGGTGTACCGGTGGACAAGTCTGACCTTCTGGCCAAGGATCCACGTCGTGCGCTGCGGGGTCGACGAGGCGTTCCTGAAATCGGACCCGGAACCGGTCAGGCCCACGGACAAGCTCGTCCTCGTCGCCGGGCTGGTCGAGCAGAAGGGTCACCTCCTTCTGATCCAGGCCCTGGCCCGCGTGAAGCAGGCGGGTGTTACTTTTCAGATGTTCTTCATCGGCGACGGCCACCTCCGTCCAATCTTGGAGGCCGAGGTGAAGCGACTCGGGCTCATGGACAACGTGGAGTTCGCCGGCTGGCAGAGCAACGCCGAAGTACGGGAGCACCTGCGGACCGCCCGGGCTCTGGTCATGCCAAGCTTCGCCGAAAACCTGCCCGTGGCGATGATGGAGGCCCTGGCCACCGGCCGGCCGGTCCTGGGGACGTACATTGCCGGCGTCCCGGAACTGGTCGAGAACGGAGTGAACGGATGGCTGGTTCCCGCAGGCAACGTCGATGCGACCGCCGACGCGATCCTCCGAATCCTGCGCACTCCGCCGGCGGAGTTGACACGGATGGGCCGGGCCGGGGCGGAAGTCATTCGCGCCCGCCACGACGCCGCGAAGGAATCCGCGAAGATGCGCGACCTGTTCGCGGCCGTGACCCCGGCCAGTCGCTGACGTAGCATACGAAGATGATGAAGTTTGACTTGCACCTTCACACTCGCCGGTACTCTCCCGACAGTCAAATCGACCCGTTTGACCTCGTCCGCCGGGCATGTGAGATCAGTCTCGACGGCGTCGTCATCACCGAACACGACCGGCTTTGGCCGGAAGACGAGCTGGAAGAGCTCCGCCAGGCCGCGCCGGGCCTGGTGGTCCTCGGCGGCGTCGAAATTTCGGGGCGAAACGGCGACATGTTGTGCTACGGGGTGACAGACCTGTCCGGCCTCGGGCGCGGCACGCCGTGGGGGGACTTGTGTCGCGAGGTAGTGCGTCAGGGCGGGGCCGCGGTCGCGGCTCACCCGTACCGGTGGGGCCAGGACTTCGATGCCCTCATCCGCGACGAGCGGCCGCAGCTCGCGGGCCTGGAGATGATGTCGAACAACATGGACATGGATTTGCGGAAGCGAACGGCGGCGTTTCTCGAGCGAAACGCGGGCCTCGCCACCCTGGGAAACAGCGACGCCCACGAGATCGAGGTCGTGGGCCACTGTTACACCGAGTTCGACGCCGACATTCGAACCGCGGCCGACCTCGTCGCGGCGATCAAGAACCGCCGCGGCTACCCGCGCCCCCGAATCGGTTGACGTCAATTGCCAGGGCTGGGAATGAATTCGTCGCCGACGTCAACGACCGCTTTCGCCGGCGTGCCCGACCGCCCGCCTAGGCCGGCCAACAGGTGACCTTCGCGCGGACTCCGGTAATACGTGTAGTTGGTCCCGTAGAACGAGTCCCCCACTCCGTGGAGGAACACGCCCATCCAACCCCACTTGCCCTCGACAATTACCGGAACCCCGTCGCCGACCGCCCGGACGACGGCCGTGTGGCTGATCCTCCCGGCTTCGCGGAAGATCGCCAGGTCGCCGGGTCGCGGCTGCGACGCCGGCTGGTAACCGTTGTCATCCAGAATCCGTTCGACGTCGTCCCCGGAGAGCCAGTACCGTGCGCCGGTGAACACCCACCCGTGGCAATTGCATTGATCGCCCGCCTCGCCTCGGCGAATCATGCGAGAGTCAAAGTTCATATCGCGGAGCAGCCGGTGCTCGGTCGCGGCGATCTCGTCCTTCGGGCGGAGCTCGGCTGGCTCCTTGACAGTGACCCGGCGACCACGATCAGTCGCGACCGCTACCGACGCCGGCGGGTCCTGCAACGGGGGCTTGACATTCATCTCCATCATGAACCGCAGGTCGTTGTCCGTCGCCGACTCGTCCGCGATGTCCCAGGCCGCGAGCGCGCCGATGCAAATCCCCAACCCGAGGATTCCCAGGCCGGCGGCACGGGCGACCGGGCGGCGCAGGAGTGCCATGACCGCGGTCACTGCGGCAGCCAGAAATTTCGAACCGGCCACGACCCAGAGCGCCAATCCGAAGCCGAACAGCCCCAAGGCCGCCGGGACCGCGGCGGACTGGTTCAGCGCAAGAGGTCCGACTGCCGTGATTCCGGTCGCCGCCAGTATGGCGGCGACCCGTGCCCAGCGCGGGCATCGCCCGATCAGAAGGTGCGGGCCGCCGACGAAGAGCAGGCCGAGGCCGGCACTGAAGGCCGCGACCATGAGTCGGAAGGATTCGATTGACATGGACGTGCGAACCCACGCGGGCGAGACGCCGACCCATCAACCCATCAGCACCATAGAATTGGCCCCGTGAGAGGCCGGTGAGTCAGACCTGAGAAATGGGTGAGTAACGAATGAAAGCGGATGGATTATTGAAGGTCCGGTTGACCGATTATCTGACCAGGTGCACCCGAGTAGACTCACCACAGCGAGGGGGAGAGGCGTGGACGAGTACGTGTCAATCACCGTGAAGTCTCGTGCCGGGGAATCGGCCGAGGCGTTCAACAAGCGCCTCATCGCTTTCTGGTCGCACATGCTTCGCGACCGACCGGACGACTACGCGCGGGTCTACGCCGAGACGACGAGGTTCGTGCCGTCCGGGAATCGGGTGAGCCGGCAGTACCTCGTCGCGACCGGGACCGCGGGGGTGCTCGAAACAGAACTCGGAGCCGCCGCCATTGACTTCGACCCGATCGACCCGGACGACGTGTATTCCAAATACGAGGCCACTCCGCCGGACTGGTTTCAGATCGAGCATTGATCGGCGCGCAACGCGCGGCTCGCCCGGATCCCGACGAAGGCCATCACCGGGACGCTCAGCTGTATGGCGATTCCCAGAGTTTGCACTTGCGCCTTCGCAAGTGGTGCGGACAGGAACAAGGCCACCCAAGCGATCGCGAAGAGGACAAGCCATGTCGGCTGCTGTTCGGGCCGACTGTCCCAAAGCAATACGGCGGGAATGACGGCCAGTGCCCACTCATAGGTCATCGTGTGCGGCGACGCCCAGAGAGTCACGAACACGGCCATGGCGAACAACACCGGCACATCCTCGCGGTGCGGCCGCCACACGCCGACGAAGAAAGCCACGCCCAAGACCAGGCCGATCAACCCCAGCCAGTTCCCGACTGCTTTTTCCCCGGTCAACAACGCCCCGAATCCGCGGGGATTTTGCAAGTTGTAGTACTCGAACGCGTCGTACCGGGCGATTTCGGGAAGGTGGCGGACCCACGCCGCCGTTTCTTCGGGAGCGACCAGCCAGCTCACTCCGCCCAGCGCCAAGCCCGTCAAGGCGACGCCCGCGACCGACGGCCAGTACCTCCGGGCGTCGAACGCCCACCAGATCCCGAGGCCGAGGAGAAGCTGAGGCTTGAACAGCAGCAGGCCCGCGGCTAAGCCCGCAGGGAAGCGCCGGCCGTCGGCCAAAAGCCGGTACACCACCGCGAAGACACCAAAACTGAGCAGGGTGTTCTGGCCGAAGCTGACTGCCGCGAACACCGGAAAGAAGCTCAACGACCACGCGAGCGGGCGACCGAAGCCGGGCCCGTGGATTAGCCGGAGTCCGGCAACGAGAACGAACAGCCCGGCCACCGCCCAGATCGCATATGAGGCGAGGTGCGGTAGCCGCGCGGTGGGGACGTAAAGGAGGGCGTAGAACGGTGGGTTGCGGAACGGATTCAGAAACCGCGGCTTGCCGGTAATCTCTTCCTGGCGGGCCCGAAAGGTGGCGAGGTCGGGGAAGTCGTAGAGGGCAGTTCCTTGGCCGTCGGCGATGAGAACCGCGGCGGTGTGGAATGCCGTGTGGTCGGCGCCGATCACCTGGCCGGTCACGTCGAGGTTGCCGGACCCGAGCGCGCAACCGACCGCCCAAACGACCCACATGATCCCGCCGGCCACCAGGGCGATCTTGGTCCGGCCAGTGAGCAGGGCCGCGAGCCGATTCATGGGGCGGCGAGGACCTCGCGGACCATGGCCTCCGGCACGTCGTCGAACGCGGCCACCCGGCCCAACTGCGTCGGCAGGATGAACCGCATCCTTCCCGCAATGCTCTTCTTGTCGCGGCGCATGACCGTGAGGAGGGCCTCCGGGTCCCATTCCGCCCGGCGAACTGTCGGCAGGCCGAACCGCCGCAGAAGCTCTACCATCCGGGCGGTTACCTCGCCCTGAATCAGCCCGCGGCGTTCGGACAGGCGCGCGGCACAGACCATGCCCGCCGCGACCGCCTCTCCGTGCAGCCAGCCCGTATAGCCGCCAGCGGCTTCGAATGCGTGGGCAAAGGTGTGCCCGTAATTCAGGACCATCCGCAGGCCGGTCTCCTCACGCTCGTCGCGCTCGACCACATCGGCCTTCAACCGGCACGACCACGCCACGACGTACTGAACCGCGACCTGTTCCCGCCGGACGACCGCGTCGGCGTTCGCTTCCAGCCACCGGAAGAACTCGGCGTCCTGGATGACCCCGTACTTGACTACCTCGGCCAGCCCGGAGCGATACTCGCGGTCCGGGAGCGAATCGAGGAACGCGGAGTCGATCCAGACCGCGACCGGCTGATGAAAGGCCCCGACCAGGTTCTTGCCCTGCGGCAAGTTGATCCCGACCTTGCCGCCGACGGAGCTATCGACCATCGCCAACAAAGTGGTCGGCACCATGACGAGTGGCAGCCCGCGGTTGTACGTGGCCGCGACGAACCCCGCGAGGTCGCCGACGACCCCGCCGCCGACGGCAATGACCAGCGTTTGCCGGTCCGCGGCCAGCTCCGCGAGCTGGTCGTACAGCCGCGCCGCCACGGTCAGCGCCTTCGACTCCTCTCCCGGGGGAACTACCGCGACCGATTCACCGCCCAGCTCGGCCGCCAGCCCCTCGGCATGCAGCCGCGTGTTCTCATCGGCGACGAATATAGCTTTGGAGACGTTGGGCACTCGCTCGCGGACAAACTTGGCAAACCCGGTTTCCCGGTGACCGATCGCGATGTCGTACGACCGCGGGCCCAGGTTCACGCGAATGGTCTGCATGGGGATTGGCCTACAGACCTTGCCGGACGCCGGACACCGAATTCGACGACCCATTGCGAACGGGACTGCGGTCGGCCCGATTTTCGCGCCCTCCCGCCCGCGGCCTCAATTCTCAGGCCGCCAACTGCGACATTCTGGCGCCAGAACGAATGGGCACAAGTCCTTACTGGCGCACGCGGCTCCTCAGGCCGCCTCAGGCCGCCACACATGCGTACCGAGTGGCGGCCTGAGGAATTCCGCGCACTTTCCGGGGGTCCAAAACTTGACAACCGGCTTTTCGGATAGGACACTCCGCCCCCCAATTTGCGCGCCCCGAATCGACCACACGAACACCGACGCCGGCTCGCGACTGAAGTGCAACGACAAACCTGGAAACGCCGATCCGAATTTGCTTGGCAAGCCGCCCCGCCGCCGGGTACGAATGAGCCCTCCCCCCGGATGCCCAGCCGTGTTCACCCGCGCGGTCGGCTACGCCCCCCTGTTCCCGTTCGCCGTCACCGCGACCGCGGGGATCGTCGCCGATCGGCACCTCCTCGACCTGACCACCCCCGTTTGGCTCCTCATCGCCGCGGCCGGTGTCCCGATCTGGCTACTGGCCTCACGCCGGAATGCCGTTATGCCCCTTGCCGGTCTCTGGGTCGTTGCAGGCGGACTGGCCGGGGCTTACCACCACGCCTGGCGAAATGACTTTGCGGCAGACGACGTCGGCAACGTCGCTGGCGTCGAACCGCGACTCGTCCGGCTTCGCGGCACGCTGGCCGAGGAGCCGGCCGTCCGTCGCCACGCGAAGGACGAACCGCTCGTTTCCCGGCCGCGCGCGGACGCGACGGTGACCATCCTGTCCGTCACGGAAATCGAGACCGATCATGCGTGGTCGCCGGTGTCCGGCCGCGTCCGCGTCACCGCCGAGGGGCCGTTGACCGGGTTGCACGTACCCGACGAGGTCGAGGTGACCGGGTGGCTGGCCCGGCCGCCGGGGCGGATGAACCCGGGCGAACCTGACTTCGCCGACCGGCTCCGCGACGACCGCATCCGGGCCGACCTGCGCGTCCATTCCCAGTCCGGCGTCGTCCGACTGACCGAAGGCGGTTGGGGCGTCGAGCGGGCCCTGGCGACGGCCCGCGGGTGGGGCCAGCGCGGCATCGAATCGTCGCTCGGACCGGATCACGGGTCGATCGCCTCCGCCCTGCTCCTCGGCGACAACGCGGCGATGACCGCGGACGAGTGGGACCGCTACGTCCGCACCGGGGTGATCCACGTCCTCGCCATTTCCGGGCAACATTTGGTGATCCTCGGTGCGTTCCTCTGGTTCACGCTGCGGTTGCTCGGCGTCCCGCGCCGACCGGCGGCGATGATCGTCGCGGTCACACTCCTGAGCTACGCTCTGCTGACGGGCGGGCGGCCCTCGGCCATGCGGGCGGCGGTGATCGCGTGTGCCGCGTGCGGCGGGATCCTGCTCCGCACGCGGGCCCTGCCGGCGAACACGTTCGCCCTGGCCTGGCTCGTCGTCCTCGCAATTAATCCGACGGACCTGTTCAACGCGGGCTTCCAGCTCTCGTTCCTGTGCGTGGCGGTCCTGATCTGGGGCATCCCGCGCTGGTTCCCGCCGCGCGAGCGGACACCGCTCGAAGAACTCCAAAGCGAAGCTCGGTCGGGTCCCGAACGCCTCGTCCGCGGCGTGGTTCGCGTCATTGCCCAGGCATACCTCGTGACGCTCGTACTCGGGATCGCCACCGCGCCGTTGGTCCTGTACTGGCAGAACGTTGTCTCCCCCGCGGGCGTCGTCATCGGCCCGGCCGCCATTTTGTTGACGACGATCGCCCTGATCGCGGGTTTTATCCTCATGCTCCTCTGGCCGCTCGGTCCGATCGCGGCGCCGGTGGCATGGGTCGCGGGTCGGTCGATCGGCTTGTGCGACGACCTGGTCCAATTGGCGGAGCGGCTGCCCGGCGGGTGCTGGTACGCGGGCGGCGTCCCGACGTGGTGGGTGATCGGCTTCTACCTGCTCGGTTCCGTCTGGCTGGTGGCGAGCGCCCCGGCACACGCTCGCGCCCTACCCGACTTTCGCCGTCCATTCCTATTCCCGACGGCGCTGGCGGCCTGGGCCCTGGTCGGACTGGTAGCCGGAACGGCACGCCCGAGCAGCGATGAGCTTCGAGTCACGTTCCTGGCCGTGGATCACGGGGCTTGTGTGGTGATCGAGACGCCGGACGGCCGCGTCATGCTCTACGACGCGGGGGCGAACTCCGGACCGGATGTGACCAAGCGTCGGATCGCGCCCTACCTCTGGTCGCGGGGCATCCGGCGGATCGATGAGGTCTTCCTCTCGCACGCCGACCTCGACCACTTCAATGGCCTGCCGGCTCTTCTGGATCGATTCCCGGTCGGCCAGATCACGTGCACGCCGACATTCGCCGACAAGCCGACGGGCGGGGTCCGCAAGGCCCTGGCCGCGATCGAGGGGCGCGGGACCGCCGTGCGCATCGCCCGGGCGGGCGATCGGTTCACGGCGGGGGAAGTCGAGATCAGCGTTCTGCACCCGCCGGCCGACGGCCCTGTCGGCGTGGAAAATGTGCGCAGCCTGGTGCTACTCATTCGGCATCGCGGGCATTCGCTTGTATTGACCGGCGACCTGGAAGGGCTCGGGGCGGACATGGTCATTCGAACGCCGATCGCGCCGGTGGATGTGCTCATGGCCCCACACCACGGGAGCGGCGACCGGGCGGAGGTGTTGGCCGCATGGGCCCGACCGCGGCTGGTCGTCTCGTCCCAGGGGCGAACGGACGCCGGGAAGGCGGGGGCGGCCTATCGCGGAAGGGGCATCCCTTACTGGCCGACGTGGCCGGAGGGTGCGATTACGATTCGGAGTCACGCGACCGGGTTGACGGCGGAGACGTTCGCGACGGGGCAGCGGGTCGTGGTCCGGGCGGGGGCGGAGTAGTCGCGGACGATATGACTAAGATGGTACCGCGTCGTCGTGAAGCCGCGACGCGGAGGCTTTGCGGAGCGGAGCGCGCCACCT
>DATFWZ010000088.1:0-2680 GCA_035258765.1 Gemmataceae bacterium | reverse complement strand
CTGCACCGCCATATCCCGGTGAGCGTGGAGTCGAAGATCGCGCGGCGGTGTCAGGTGCAGCGTTGGGTTCGGCCCGATGCTACCCTTTGGCAAGCACCAAGTCCACCACCCAACACCCACGAACGTGTGGGCCGTCGCCGCGGCAGTGCCAGGATGTCCTCACTCTCGCGCTCGCATCTTGCAGCGCATCCGCTGGGATCGGCACCGCAGAGTAGTCTCGCGACTCGTACATCTGCGCGGCGAGGGTCCCCCAACAGCCGCAACTTCCGTTCGCCCGATCCCGGAAAAAACGTCAGTAGTGGCGTCGGGTTGGTACGCGCCGGCCAATTCGCTTCGGCTACCGTTCACTCTCCCCGCCCCGGCACGACCGATCCGCTGCCGGGTGCAAGTCCTCGGCTTCGACAATAACAACGAATCCGATGATACCATTCAGTGAACACAATTTTTCCGTGACTGGTCCCGCGCCTATCATGCCCGAGAGCGGGTCGTTGAAGCCGGAAGAGAAGAAAGGGCCGGCCCCGCCGCGGTCGGACGACAAGGAGCATTCGCGCCCGTTACCCCCGGAAAGTCAACACGGACCGCGTCCACCTTCCCCGGAGATGCCGTATGCGTGCCCTCCTGACCATCGCGGCTGGACTGTTCATCGGATTCGGCACCGCGGCTGCCGGGCCCCCGGAGCCGAAGCTGAAGCTCGTTCTGCAGATCCCTCCGACGTCCGCGGTCGATGCGGTCGCGGTCTCGCCGGATGGGTCGCTCGTGGCGGCCGCCGGCGGCGAGGGAGGCGTCCGCCTCTACGACGCGAAGACCGGTGTACTCGTGCGAGCAATCGGGTACGGCGATGGACGCGGGGTCTGCTTTTCGCCGGACGGCCGCACCCTGTCGGCCGCGGGCTTTCACATGGACAAGCTGGTCGGTGTCTTCGACGTGAAATCGGGGAAGCGCGTCCAGGCGCTGGCCGGTCACACGGAGTGGGAAGCATACGCCGTCGCCCTCTCCCCCGACGGCAAACTGCTCGCCTCCGCAGGGGCGGACAAGCAAATCCTGATCTGGGACCTCGCCACCGGCAAGCTCCGCCACCAACTGAAGGACCAGCCGGTCCGGGTCTCGGCGCTCGCCTTCTCGCCCGACGGTGCCACGCTGGCCAGCGGCAGCGGCGACAAGTTGGTCAAGCTCTGGGACACCACCACCGGCAAGCTCAAGCAGTCCTTCGCCGGCCACGGCGATTGCATCTGCACGATCGCCTTCTCGCCGGACGGCAAAACGATCGCCAGCGGGAGCTGCGACTGGGGCTTCCACCGCGGGCACGACTGGCTCCGACCGGGCGGCAAAGACGAGGAAGTGTGTGAATGGCGGCTGTGGGAGGTTCCCTCGGCGAAGCCGGAGGGGGTCGCGGCCACCGGCACGCTCCGGCGGACCGTGACGGACAAGGGCCCATTGCTCTCGGTGGCCTTCGCCCCGGACGGGAAATCGTTGGCCTGCAGCGTCGGAAAGGACTTGAAACTCTACGACCTCTCGGTGGAGAAGCCCGCCCGGGTCGTGACGAGCCACGACGCCACGATCACCTCCGTCGCCTTCACCCCCGACTCGGCTTCGGTTGTCACTGGCAGTCACGATCACACGGTAAGGCGCACCAACCCGGCGACAGGGAAAACGGAGTGGCAAGCGCCCGGCTATTTCGAGCAGGTGAATTCGGTGGCACTTACTTCCGACGGTTCGCTCCTCGTCACCGGAAGCAGCGATGGCCGCTTCGCGCGCGGTCGGCTCGCGGCCGGGGCGCGGGAGATCGGTCCGGGGGCGGTCCGGGTGTGGGATCTGCGGACGGGCCGCATGCTCCGGCGCCTGGGCGACCCGGCCGACCAGGTCATGGCCGTCGCCGTATCTTCCGACGGCCGACAGGTTGCCGTCGGCGTGGGGGCCGCCGGGGGAAAAGGCGGTGTGCGAGTGTGGAATGCCCAGACCGGTAAGGCGACTTGGTCCATGAACGATTGCGCGAATGAAGTGTTGGCCGTTGCGTTCGCGCCGGACGGCTCGGCGCTCGCCGTCGGCTCGGCCGACGGTAAGGTCATCATCTGCGATGCGCAGACGGGCCGGGTCACACGGACGTTGGCGGATCACAAAGGAGGAGCGACGTCCGTCACGTTTTCTCCCGACGGCAAGACGCTCTACTGCGGCCCGGGGTACGGTGGGGCTCACGTCTGGGACGTGCAGACCGGCCGCCTCTTGCAGACGTACCGGGACGCGGGAACGCAGGCGGAAGCATTTTCCAAGGCCCGCCGGGGGTACGGCGACCGGTTGATGAACTCGATTGGGCTGACTCGGGACGGCACCGCGCTGGCCACCTGTGCGTCCAGTATCAGCGCCGAGTTCACCAACCCGGTCCAGATCTGGGACCCTCGGACCGGTGAGCTGAAGCGGGAGTTCAAGACCGAGAAGATTCTCGGCCGACCGATGGCCCTCTCCCCGGACGGTACGATCCTGGCAACGGGCGGCAAGGGGGTTCTGCTCTGGGACGTCCGCACGGGGACGAAACTGCGCGAGTTGTACGGACACCTCAAGCGGACCCAGTCCATCGCCTTCTCGGCGGACGGGCGGCTCGTGGTCGCCGGCGGGAGTTATGGCACGACGAACGTCTGGGAGGTGGCGAGCGGGCGGCACATGGTCACGTTGTTCGCGTTCCTCG
>DATFWZ010000087.1:0-4440 GCA_035258765.1 Gemmataceae bacterium | reverse complement strand
CTTCCAACTCTTGCCGTCGTCGAGGGAGCGATAGGCGTCGATCCAGCTCCTCTTGCCCTCGCGACGACGGACCGCCGAGAGCAACTCCCTTTCCCCCAGCCGAATGGTCGAAGGCATGATGGCGTAGCCTTTGGGCTCAGGGCCGATCCAGGCGACGAACCGCCAGGTCTTGCCCCCGTCCGTCGAGCGGACGCACAGTGGTCGTCCTTCGCGGCCGTCCCCTTTCGGGGCCGTCAAGAAGAGCGTGCAGTCGTGTTTGCCGTTGACCAGGTAGTCGGTCCGCGCCGCGATGCCCTTCTGGCCGAACAGCGGCAGGCGGAACGGTCCCTGCCAGTTCTTGCCGCGGTCCGTGGAATAGAAAAACCGCGCCGGCCCGGCGTGGACGTCGGTCATGCGCACGGTCAGGGCGAAATCGGGGTGGCTGAAGTCGATGCCGCCGGGGCAATCCTGCCACGGCTTCTCCTTCAGTCCCGGGGGCGGGACGCCGTGCAGGGCCCTGCCGACCGGCACCAGCACGCCCTTCGGGGCCGGGTTCTCGACCGCCCAGGTCTGGCCGCCGTCGCGGCTGCGGGCCAGCAGGTGCTCTTCCGGCCTGTCGCGGTCGATGTGATGGCGCTCACCTAGATCCTTGTAATGGCCAGCGCTGAACCCCACCAGGATTTCGTCGCCCCACGACCAGATCCCGTGGTTGGCGGGCCAGCCACCAAAGCGGCCTTTCTCTCTGTAGACGACGTGCTGGACGGCCGGCGCGGCGACGGTGTTCGTCCTGGTCTTCTTCTCCTGCTTGTTCTCTTCCGTGCCGGTCGGGTTCTTCTGTTTCGTGTTGCCGGGCTGCGGAGCCGACGGCCCGGGTTCTGGCACCGGTGCCGGACGATGCCGCTGGGCCATCGACCGGAAGTCGCCCAGGTTATTCCGCCAGAAGTATCGCTCGCTCAGGTCCACCTCCGCGACGGCGACCGTGCCCCACTTCTCGGCCTTCGCGATTGCTTTGCCGGCGTGGTCGAACACGGCCGAGATCATCCAGTTGCTCTTCGCGTCGGTGTAGGTGCTGCTGACGACGTAGACGTGGTTCTCGCAGGCGCGGGCCTGGGCCAGCAGCGGGTTGCAGCCCCAGACCGGCCAGGCGATCACCTCGGCGCCGCGGTTGGTCAGCTCGCGGGCAACCTCGGGGAAGAACCCGTCGTAGCAGACCATCAGGCCGACCTTGTCGAACTTCGTGTCGAAGACCGGGTACTCGTCCCCCGGCGTGACCCCGGCCTCAACTTCGCTGTGGGGCAGGCACACCTTGCGATACTTGCCGAGGAGCTTGCCGTCCGGCCCCAGCAGCACGGCCGCGTTGTACACAGCCTTTCCGTCCCGCTCGTACTGGCTGACGACGACGTGCAGGCGGTGTTTCCGGGCGAGTTGCCCGAAGTAGTTGGTCGTCGGCCCGGGGATGACTTCAGCGGTCTCGTGCGGCTTCTTCCCGACGCGCACGAAGGGGACGGTTTCCCCCAGCACCACCAGGTCGGCTTTCTGTCTTGCCGCCTCGGCGAGGAGGGGCGCGTACTCCTCACAGTTGGCCCGCGGCGACTTGCCCGACGGCACATGGTGAATCGTTGCCAGCCGCACCTTGCGGCTCGGTGGCGCGGACGTCTCGGCGAAGGTCACGTCGCTCCATTCGACCCGGCCACGCGGCGCCCACTGCAGGTGCAGCTCGACGACCGCCTGCGTCGCCTTGACCGGGGCGCGATAGGTCCCGGCGACCCTCGTCCAACCTTGTTCATCCGTTTCGCCGTCGAGGGGGTGTTCCGGCTCAGCCAGCGGGATCGGGCCGGCTTCTTTCTCGCGGCCGGCCGGCACGTCGGCGAGGACAGGCTTCCCCTTCGCGTCCTGCCATACGATCCGCGCGAGCACGCTGCGCCGCGGCACGGCAACGGCTTCGGCCTTGCGAACGGCCTGGAAGCGGTAGAACTTCCCCCCGGTGAGCGGGAATACCTTCTGGAACCAGCCGTGCTGGCCGACGGAATTGGCGGCCGCGATGACGAACGTCCCACTCCCCTTTGGGCCGCCCTTCGGCTCAAATGAAAACCGGGGGCGAATCTCGTCGCGTTGGGATGCCGCCTGCCAACCAGGCGGATAGGGCTCGGTCTGCTTCGGCTCGTCCGTACCTGGCGCGCCGGCGGAGACCGGGCCGGCCAGGACCGACGCGGAAAGCGCACTCAGAACTGCAAGCCGCCAACACAGAGCAGCCATCGCGTTTTCCCTCGTGTT
Source organism: Gemmataceae bacterium (assembly GCA_035258765.1). Classification (GTDB taxonomy): domain Bacteria; phylum Planctomycetota; class Planctomycetia; order Gemmatales; family Gemmataceae; genus SIAJ01. The sequence goes on along the minus strand of DATFWZ010000087.1, from coordinate 2,187 downwards.
GACCTTGGGGACGCTTTTGACTTCACCGCACGCCGCCTCGGCGACGCGGTTGACCGATTCCACGGCGATGCTCGGCACGGTGGATTATATCCCTCCGGAACCGAGCGCCGGGACGCCTGATGCCGGGGACGATCCCGCTGGGCTGGACCTCGTTCTGCAGCTGGGTACTGCTGCTGGGGCTGGTGGCGGTGGAGTTCGACGACTTCACGCTGCTCGAACTAGCGCCGCAGCGCGCCTTCCACGAGTGCGCGCGGCTGCTGACCGTGCGGGTGTGGCTTCCCCGCCGCTCGGTTGCACGTCGATGCCGGCCGCGTTGGGGTTGAGGACGGTCAGGACCGGTGGCTGCTCGCGGGGCAGTCGGGACGGCTTGGCCGTGGGTTTGCCCTGGGCAGGAGAACGCTTGCGTTGGCTCATGGGGTCGTCTACCTTGGGTGAGGAAGGTGAAAACAGCCGACGTGAGCCAAGAGGGGAACGGCAAGGATGTAGTTTCCCCAACGGGATCAACGCATCGAAGGCGGCCGCTGCGCGTCACCAAGGACAGGGTCGCCGCCTCTCGGGCCAGGTTGCAGGACGGGCAGGAAGCGCCAGTGTCGTGTCGGCCACGGACTCACGCCGGCGGCTCCAGGATAAGCCGCGACTGCGCAGGGCGAGAGCCCCTCCCCGACTCAAGTTCACGGGCCGTCGGGGGCCGCGCGCGGCGCAAGGGCCGCATGATTTCTTTCGGCTTCAGCGGGGATGGTGTATCGGACATGGAGGATGGCTCCCGTGACGTACTTGAACCTAGTCCTCGCCTGCATTCTGTCCGCCGACGGGGACTCGCACGCCAAAACGACGGGGCAACAACCGGCCGCCTTGATGGAAGGCCTGGGCACGCACCATCACCCGGTCGCCACGGCGAACCGGGAGGCGCAGCGATTCTTCGACCAGGGGTTGATTCTCCTGTATGCCTTCAATCACGACGAGGCCGCTCGGTCCTTCCGCCGTGCCGCGGAACTCGACCCCAAACTGGCGATGGCCTGGTGGGGCGTGGCCCTGGCTCTGGGGCCGAACTACAACCTGCCGCAAGTCGACGCCGAGCAGGCGAAGGCCGCCTACGACGCACTCCAGAAAGCCCACCAGTTGGCCGACGGCGCCCCCGAGCACGAACGCGCCTATATCAAAGCGTTAGCCGCGCGCTACTCGGCCGACCCCAAGGTGGACGGGGGAAAGCTCCTGCGGGACTACGCCGAGGCGATGCGCAAACTGGCCGAACGCTACCCCGACGACCTGGACGCCGCCACGCTCTACGCCGAGAGCGCCTTGAACCTGCGGCCCTGGAAATTGTGGTCGGCGGACGGCAAGCCCGCGGAAGGGACGGAGGAGATCGTCCGGGTTCTCGAAGCCGTCCTGCGGCGGTCCCCCGACCATCCCGGTGCTAACCACTATTACATCCACGCCGTCGAGGCCTCCCCCCATCCGGAGTGGGCGTTAGCCAGCGCCGGGCGGCTGGCCACCCTGGTGCCGGCCGCGGGGCATCTCGTTCACATGCCGGCGCACATCTACATGCGCGTGGGCGACTACGAGGCCGCCGCGCGGGCCAACGAAAAGGCCATCGAGGTCGACCGGGCCTACCTCAAGCGGAGCGGCGCCAAAGGCGTCTACCCGCTGATGTATTTCAGCCACAACATCCATTTCCTCGCGGTAGCCCGCGCCGCACAGGGGCGGTTCGCCGACGCGAAAAAAGCGGCGGACGACCTGGTGGCCCACGTCCGCCCGCACGTCAAGGACATGCCGATGCTTGAAGGGTTCCTGCCGATGCCGACGCTCGTCCTCGTTCGCTTCCGCCGGTGGGAAGCGGTTCTGGCCAGCCCTCGCCCGAACGCGAAGCTGACGACCACGACAGCCGTCTGGCACTTCGCCCGGAGCATGGCCTACGCGGCGCAGGGCAAGCTCGACGACGCGGAAAAGGAGCAAAAGGCGTTCCTCGCGGCGCGCGACGCCGTCCCCGCGGAGGCGATGTACAGTGACTGGAACACTGCCCGGAGCGTTTTGGGAGTGGCCGAGGGCGTCCTGGCGGCCCGCATCGCTGTCGCCCGCAAGGACCTGAAGTCCGCCATCGCGTTGCTGAAGAAGGCCGTGAAGGCGGAGGATGCGTTGCACTACGGCGAGCCGCCCGACTGGTTACTGCCCGTCCGCGAGACGCTCGGC
>DATFWZ010000086.1:0-3286 GCA_035258765.1 Gemmataceae bacterium | reverse complement strand
CGCCGACTCGCACAGGGCGATGGTGGCGATGGCGTGGGCGTACATGTTGTTGGTGCCGAAGGAGCCGCCGGACGACAGCCGGCCCATCAGCCAGTTGAGCCCGTTATCGACGGTCTTCTTGTACTTCTTGCCGAACTTGTGCGTCTCCCCGTACGCGAGGAAGGGCAACAAGGCCATGCCAGTGGCGGCGACTTTTTCATTACTCGAGCCGTCGAATTCCCAGGACCCGTCCTTGAGCTGCTTGCGGGCCAGCCACGCCAGCCCAAGTGCGACCGCCGCCTCCGAGGCCTCCGTCCCGCCGCCGGACTTCCGAAGCGCGTCCCGCGTGGCCCCGATTCGGCCTCTCATTCCGGGCACCGTGAACGACGAGAATCCGCCCGCGCCCGCGGCCATGTCCCCGTTCGGCGCGACCGGGTTCGGGACGCCCGTGTCGATCCCGCCGGTCAGCCCGGGGCACACGGTCTGCAAAGCGGTGTCGTTTGGCTGCTTCTCCATTCCAATGGGGCCGTCGGCTGCAGGTGCCTCGACATTGACTGCCGCTTCCACCTTGGCGTCGGTCGCGGCGGTGCGGTCGGGGTCGAACCCGATCTCTGGGTTGATCAGGTTCGCGTCGTCCTCCTGCGGCTCGTCCACCTGTGTGATGATCCGATCGTTGTCCTTCGCCTCGGCCTCTGTCGGTCCGGACATGAACAGGACGAAGAACCCGATGACGACGACGTGGATGGCCCCGGAGATGACCCAGGCGGGGACGTGCCGGTTGAGGACCCGCGCCCCCACGTCCTCCTCCGCCACCTCCACCCGGCGGATCACCGGCGCCCCCTTGACCGGGAGATTGTTCCCCACATCGCCATCAAGATTCTTTGCCACGGCAGACTCCCGCGTGAAGGGTGTTGGAAAAGGGATGCGGCGATCGCGTCCGACCGGGATTGATCCACGATCCGGTTCACCCGGTGGGCGGAGGTCGAACGGAAATCAAAACGCGGGCGATGAATTGCTGCAACTCAGGCCAACTGTTCGGACGCGGTCGCCCTGAGATTGGTTCCCGCCCGCGACGCGAGATCGCGGCCACAGTCTGGCGAGCGTTCGAGCACGGTCTTCATCGCCCACCCTCGATCGTGCGGTCGGTGGGGCGCGCCCGGACTTCTCGCCGGGCGCGAAATCGTGCCTGCAGTCCGCCGGCGCTCGTCTCAGGCCGCCAATGTTCACATTCTGGTGCCCGGACGAATGACACTTAAATGCTTGCCGGGGGCCACATGCTCCAGGCCGCCTCAGGCCGCCACACATGCGCACTGAGTGGCGGCCTGTGGAATTCTGAACATTTTCCGGGGGTGCAAAACTTGACAAAGTGCATTCCGGATCGAACACTCCGCCCACCGAAAATGCCCGCCGTCAACCCGGCGAGTTCCATGGCGAGGAGTGAAGTTCGCGTGTAGTACCGGCTTTTCAATCTACGAGGTTTGATTTCATTCTTTGTCCGGACTACCCTACTTCGACCTCCCGTCACACGCACTCGCTGGCGCCGGGACCCCACCCCAGCGCGCCATCTCTACGACCGGAACACCATCGTCCTCCGGCCGGGACTCACCAATCTCGTGGAGTACATGCCCATGCGTCGGCGTTCGGCGGCCTACTGGCGTCAGACTCAGCACAAATCCCGACGGTCGCGGGGCGTGCGGCTGGAGTCACTCGAGGACCGGGCCGTTCCCTCCGGACTGAGCGTGTCGCTGGCTGATCGGCAGATCCTTGAGGGCCAGGTGACCACCGGCACGGTCACCCGGAACACAGCCGACGTGTCGTTGCCGCTGAACGTCGTCCTCCATTCGTCGGACATCACCGCGGCGACCGTGCCCCCCTCGGTTGTCATCCCCGCCGGGCAGATTTCGGCCACCTTCCCGGTCGTCGGCGTGGACGACCCCTATCTCGACGGGACCCAGCCGGTCGTCATCACCGCCGAAGCGTCCCTCCCGCCGACGTTCGATCAGCAGAATCCGTCGCTCATGGCCTACAACACCCAGACGATGGCCACCCTCCCGGATGGGAGGTACGTCACGGCCGGATTGAGGTACATCGGCCCGGGCCCGAACGCGTACGACGTCGCGGTCTCGCGGTTCCTGTCGAACGGGTTGTCGGACCAGTCGTTCGGCAGCGGCGGGACGGTCTACACACCGATCGCGGCCGGCAGCTACGACGCCCCGACGGTCATCCTCCCGCAGAGCGACGGCAAGATCCTGGTCGCGGGGAACACGGCGCCGGAGTTCACTCCCTATAAGACCACGATGTTCGTGTTGCGGTACAACACGAACGGCACCCTGGACACGACCTTCGGAGTTGGCGGAAAAGTAGTGCTGGACTTCGGCCCCAACACCCTCGCCGAGGTCCACGACCTGACCTTCGGCGCCAGCGGTACCATTTACCTCGCCGGGATGCTCGATCGGTTCGACGGCAGTTTCGGCGACTTCGCGGTTGTCCGGCTGACGGCCACCGGGGCAATGGACCCGACCTGGGGCGGGAGCGGAGTGGTCACCACCGGCTTCCAGGATCGCGACACCATTTACGAAGCGGTGCCGCAGACGGACGGCAAGCTGGTGGTCGCCGGGCAGGCGGGCGGGAACGGGCCCACCTCCCTCCTCGCCCTGGCCCGCTACAACACGAACGGCACGCTGGACGCCACGTTCGGCACCGGCGGCAAGGTCACCGTCGACCTGCCCGGGACCGAGGAAGGGCTCACCGACTTCATCTTCAGCTTTGGTAAGATCCTGGCCGTCGGCCAGGTGCGACCGACGGGTGCCACGCCCGATAATCCGCACGATTGGGTGATCGCCCAGTTCAACCCGAACGGCGCCATCGAGCCGTCGTTCGGCAACGGCGGCTTCATCACCTACGACATCGGCGGCGACGATCAGGCCCAGAGCCTCGTCCAGATGTCGGACGGCACGTTTACGGTTGGCGGGTACGGTGCCGGGACCGTCGCCGGCAGCAGCCGCCGGCCGATCGCCGCCCAGTTCAGCCCGGACGGGCGGTCGATGCTGATGAGCCTGGTCGTGCCGCGGCCGGACGCGGTCGGCCTCGACCTCGTCTACCAGAACAGCACCCTCCGCCTCGCCGGGACTTCGTCGTATTGGGCCGGCGGGTTCGTCGAGAACCTCGTCCCGGGCTCGGGCGGCTTCACCACGGCGTCGGACGGCCTGAGCGTACTGGACAACGAGGAAGGGCCGAGCGTACAGCCGGACGCCTACGACGCGCTCGAGGACACAACCCTCTACGCCTCGAACTACCCGCCGACCTA
>DATFWZ010000085.1:0-18065 GCA_035258765.1 Gemmataceae bacterium | reverse complement strand
CCGCCCCGCGACTCGCCCGGACTGCTGATTCGATTAGCGAGTCCTCGATGGCAAACGCATCTGCCGCGGAGACCGCTAGCAGGGCAGCCGAAAGCTCCACCCCGCGCAGCGCGAGCCGGGCCCGCAGGCGCTGCCGACCGTCCTCCAGCCGGCCGCGAAGCGTGGTCAACTTCCACCCCAGCGCCTCGGCCGCCTCGTCGCGCGTCTTGCCCTCGAAGTAGCACAGGAGGACCGGCAGCCGCAGCCGGTCGGGCAAGCGGTTGACCTCCTCGTCGAGGACGCGGCGGACGTCCTTCCAGGTCACGTCGTCGCGCGGCTCGACCGGGACGTCCGGGACCCCGCCCGGTCGCGGCCGCCGGGCGAGCCGGCCCTTCAACCGGGTCGCGACGCGATACGCAACCCCGTGCAGCCAGCAACCAACGGATGCGGATTTCTGGATGGATGACGCCCGGCGGGCGAGGACGAGGAACGTCGCCTGGAAGGCGTCCTCCGCGGCGTGACGGTCGGTGAGGACGCGGCGGCAGACGCCGAGGACGGCCGGGCCGTGCCGGGCGACCAGGGCGGCGAACGCCGGCTCGTCGCGGGTCGCGAGGAATCGCCGGAGCAAGTCTTTGTCCGGCACCCCGTCGGGCGGCGGGGCGGCCAGCGACCGAATGCGGCGAACGGCCGATTCCAGCGACGGGGAACGCATGAACGGCTCCGGACACTCCTCAACCTATTAGTGCTGGGGTCGAGGGGGATTGACACTGAATTCCGGAGAACGCGGGCTGACGCCTTCAGCGGCGGGTAGTGAGTCAGTATGACCCGACGCGTAGGGGATTCTCCTTGCTTCTCAGCGCGTTAGGTTTGGTGCACGTGGCGGCGTAGGCGCGGATCGAACTTGATTCGTGACTTGATCGTCGGTCTACTGATCCGGATTTCACTCACGGAGGTCTACCCATGCGTCGCTGCGCTGTCGCCTTGTTCGCTATCCTCCCGGCGGTGCCGGTAGCCGCTTCCGATCCTGTCCGCATGGAAGTGCGAAAGAAAACGCAGTCTGCTCCTTGTGGAGTTTCTGCTCCTTTTGGAGTTGTTGGCAACAGACAATTCGCGGGGAACGTCATAGGGCTTCAGTTGCCCGGCGTCCCGACTCCAGATTTGGACATCCCCATTCGTGCTCAGTTGGGGTCGATGACGCAACCTGAAGCGCAGCCCTTGGACAGGACCCCACAGTCTGCCCCCTAGTCCCCGAGCCAAACGATTCGCTCGGTGGCCCAAAGATGATCGACGTTCCTTGAACCTGAAGCGCAGCCGGCGCCGTCGCTTGACTTGCCCGCCGCGTCAGTGTCCAATCAACTGTCGCCCCGGAACCTCTCCCCTTCGTCCCGCCTGAGCCCGCCCTTCGATCCCGTCTCGGCCCGAGGAGTCGCGATGCCCGCCACCGTGCCCCAGGTTTCGCCCGACATCGGGCCGATCCTGGCCCTGGTGCGCAGGACGCGCTGGTTGCTCCGGTCGAGCTGGGGCGCGGTCGGCGTCGGGCTGACGCTCGGGCTCGCGTTCGCTTGCCTGGTCGCGGCCGCCGCGGCCGACATGCTCGTCCCGCTCGTCGGCCCGTGGCTGCGGCTAGCAGGGCTGGTGGCGTTCTTGGTGCCGACGCTCGTCGTATTCGCGTGGAAAGGCCTCTTGCCCCTCGGCCGCCGGCTGCGGAATGTCGAGGTGGCCCGCCGGATCGAGGGCCGCATCCCCGGCATGCACAGCCGGCTGGTCAGCTGCATGGACCTCGCCGGCCGCGAAGGCCAGGTGTCGCCGGCCTTTCATCGCAAGCTGGTGAGCGAGTCTCTCGACCGGATCGGCACGTACCGGGCCCGGTCGGCGATCGACTGGAGGGAGGTCCGCAAGTCAGTGCTCTTCGCAATGGTGGGCGTTGGCCTGTTTGCGATCCTGTGGCTGGCCCTGGGCGTCCGACTGACAACCGCCCTCGCCCGCGTCTTCGACCCGTTCGCGGACATCCCGCCCGCGTCGGACGTGGCGTACACCTTCGAGCCGGGCACCACGCGAGTTTTGCGCGGCGACGATGTGACGTTCGCCGCAAACGTCACGCGCGGCGAGCCGGATTCGCTATCGCTGGAGCTTGAGGGGGACGGGGCGACGGTCCACTTTCCCCTCGAGAAGGGGCCCGACAACGTCTGGCGGCGCACGCTCCGGGGTCTGGGTTCCGAGCGAGGTTTCGAGCACGGCTTCACCTACCGCGTCCATGGCGGACGAACGTGGACTCGTCTGAACCGCATCGACTGGGCCGAGCGGCCCGTCGTCCTCGACACCGTAGTGCGGCTGCATTTTCCGGAGTACATGGGCTTCCCCGAGCCCCGGGTCAACCCGCCGCGAGAGAGCGACGTGATCGGGCCGGAGGGGAGCCGGGTGGAGGTTGTCGTTCTTGCCGAGGGCGATGTCACTGCGGGTGAGATTCAATTGTTGGAATCTCGCCTCGTGCGGCCATCCGACCCAGGCCACGAAGGTCTCGCCCTTTTCGCCCCGACGGCTGTCGTGGCCCTCGCGCAGTGGGAAACGGTCGCGGCTGGGGCCTACGCGCTTCACCCCCGCGATGACCGCACATGGACCGGATCATTCCCACTTCGTGAGCAGGGACAGTATCGCATCGAGCTGCGAAACGACCTCGGCCACGTCAACAAACCGGCAAACGGTCTGCCGCGATACCGGGCCGTCGAAGACCGCCCCCCGGTCGTGCAAATCGACCAGCCCGCGGCGGATCTCGTCCTGAGCAAGCCGGATCGCGTGCCGCTTCGCGTCGACGCCCGCGACGACTACGGGCTCCTCGACCTGTGGCTCGCGGTCCGTCGCGATGGTGACACACAATTCAAGCGAGCCGTGAAGATCAAAGAGTACGTTCCGCCGAACCCGCTCGCGGCCGACTCTGTGGCAATGCACCTCGATCTCAGCGAATCGGGTTTGAACCTCAAGGCGGGGGACAGTCTGGCCTACCGCGTTGAGGCCCGCGACCGGCGGCCGAACGCGGTGGCGGTCTCCAGCAAGGAGTTCACCGTCCGTATTGCCGCGGACTCGAGCGCGGCCGACAAGCAACTCGACGCGTTCGAAAAAAACCAGGACATACTCCGCGACAAGCTCGCTCAGTTGGTCGCCAAGCAGAGGAATTTGAAAGAGAAGATTGACCAGGTGCAGGCGAAGTACGACGCCTTGAACACCAAGGTGCAGTCCGCCGGGGAGACAGCGAAGCTCGACGCGAAGGACGTCCAAGACCTCGAAGGCCTGCGCAAGGAAATGGCGGAATTATCGGCATTGGAGCAGAAGAACGTCGCCTCGGCCGCGCAGCTTGACCAGCAGTTGAAGGACCTCGCCGCCCAGGCCCGGAAAACGCCACTCTTGAACGCCGCAATCAGCAAGGAAACGCAGGACCTGAGCGGGCGGTTCAAGAACGCGGCACTCGACCCGCTCGCGGAGCTTGCGTCCCAATTGCAACAAGGGGCGAACGCGGGCCAGACGCCGCCGGACCTCAAGGACACGAAGGCCAAGAGCGACCGCGTGCAGAAGAACCTCGAGTCGCTCAAGGCGCGCATGGATGCCCTGGCCGACGCCCAGAAGGGGCTCAAATCGGACGCGGATCAGGCGCTCGCCAAGTTGAAGGACGAGCTACTCAAGGAACAAGGCCGGATGTCGGCCCGCGACCTGGAAGAGCTCAGGGAGTTCCTCAAGAACTTGCGACAAGGGCTGGCCAAGCACCAGGGCAAGCAGGAAGACCTGTTCGACAAGACCGAGAAGGCGCCCGACCCTGCCATTCCCGAAATCGAAGGAAAGCAGGCGACGCTCGACGGGCTGCTGAAGAAGGATCTCGATTTGGCAAAGAAGATCCTCGATCAGGAGAAGGCGCGGCGGCTGAAGAGGCCGGATTTCGCGGACGACCCGGTGCGGAAGGAGGACACCCCCGACCGGGATGAGGATCCGTTCAAGCCGGCCCTCGGGGGGGAGCGCGAAAAGCCCGATCCGCGATTCGAGAAGAAGCCGCCGGCGAGTCCGCGGAAGAAGGGCGACGACACGGACGCCGCGGACCGCCGCGACGCATTGCGCGACCACCAACAGGACAACCTGCGCGACCTGGACTCTGCCCAGAAGTCCCTGGCGTCCGACGAGCGGACACTGGAGCAAATGATCAAGTCGCTGATGGAGGCGGCCCAGAAGGCGGGCCCGCCGGGCCCGCGGAAGGACGGGAACACGAGCGCCAAGTCGGCCGAGGAGCTGATGAAAATGCTCCGCTCGGAGGCTCTGAAGAGCGCGACGCAGATGGCGAATCGGGCGAAGCAGGGCCGTCCGGGCCCCGGAAAGGAGCCCGGCAAGGAGCCGCCGACAGGCCCGGCCGCCGAGTCGATCATAGGCAATTCGGTTGGCGCGACGGGGACGCTGGACGAACTCGACCCGCGCACCCGGGCGGCGATCCTGCGGCTCCCGCCACGCGTGCGCGAGGAGCTGCTGCAAGGAATGAAAGCCCAGGGCCCGGAGGGCTATCAAAAGTTCATTGAGGACTATTTCCGAAGACTGAGCGAAGTGCCAAAGTGATTTGAACGGAGCTGCAACCCCAAGCGCGTCCCGCCTGCCCCGCTTCGCTCGCCCGCCATTGTTGCCCGGCCTACCTACTTTCCCTTCCCGGCAATTCGGCTTGCAATTCCCGCCCGCGAGGGTATCGTCCTCCCCCTTTCGACGCGGACCTCCCCGCGCCCGGACCCCGGGGACCGCGCGCCTGGACGAGGGACCTGATGCCCCGACCGCTGCTCGTCATCCACCGGCTGGAAGACCGGCTCGCCCCGGCCGCCGACTTCGCGCTCGGGCTCGGCGGCGCGCCCCTGGGCGAAGGCAAGGCCCTCGCGGTCGATCGCAGCGGCAATACTGTCTTCGCCGACCTCGCCTACCCGGACAAGGACGGCGAGGCGGGCCCGGCCGTCGTCGTCGCCAAGTTCGGGCCGGAAGGCGATAGCGCGTGGGCCCGGTCGCTGGCGGCGGGGGCCGACTGGGCGCTCGTCCGCGGGGTGGCCGTCGATCCCGGCAACAATTCCTACGTCACCGGCCTCTACTCCGGCACCGCGGACTTCGACCCGGGCGACGGAGTCGCCACCCTCGCCACCCCGCCGATGACCTGGGCCGGCGATGGCAACGTGCTGGTCGATTCGGTCAACAGCTTTGTCGTGAAGCTCGACCCGGGCGGCAACTTCCTGTGGGCCCGGTCGCTTGGTGCCGGCGGGATGGTCGAGGCGAATGCCGTGGCGACCGACGGGGTGGGGAACGTGTATGTGGCAGGCCAGCTCATGGGCCAGCCGGACTTCGACCCGGGCGACGGGGTGACGACCGTCGAGAGCCTCGGCGACCCGGACGCCTTCGTCGCCAAGCTCAGCCCGGACGGCGACCTGATGTGGGCAACGCGGTTCGGCGGGGCCGAGTACTCCGTCGCCCGCGACATCGCCGTGGCCCCGGACGGGACCGCGTACGTCGGCGGCAGCTTTACGGGCGACATTCAGTTCGATGATGACAACCAGGCGACCGCGACGGGGTTCCTTGGGGCTTACCTCGTCCGGCTCGACGCGGGCGGGAACGTGGTCTGGGCCAAGCCGTTCGGCGGTCCGGGCACGACCGACCTGTCCGCATTGGCCCGCGACGGGGCCGGCGGGCTGTACGCGCTCGGCACCCTCACCGGCGATGCCGACCTCGACCCCGGATCGGAGAGCGGCATCGTCTCCGCGCCCGAAGATACGACGGCCGCGTTCCTGACCAAGCTGACCGAGGACGGCGAGTTCCGGTGGGCCCGGCACTTCGGCGGGACGGCCGACGCCGCGATCGAGGGAGCCGACCTGACCGCAGATGCCAACGGTGTGGCCGTGACCGGCACGTTCTGGGGGCCGGTCGATTTTGACCCCGGCTCGGGCACGTTCAACCTGGCGAGCGTTGACCTGAGCGACGCGTTCCTGCTGCGACTCAACGCCGACGGCGAATTCGCCGCCGCCCAGGCCTTCGGCGGCCCGGGCGAGGACCACGGCGAGGATGTCGTCCAGGTCGATGATCAGATCGTCGTCGCCGGGTCGTTCGAGGGCGAGATTCAATTCGAAACGCCGGGCGGCTGGCACATGCTCGACGCGGGCGAGTCCCCGGACGCCTTCCTGTTCCGGACCGAAGCGCCAACGGCTCACGTCGCGAATCAGCCACCGAACGTGAATGTGAACGGCACGTTCGCCATTACCGAGGGGCAGGACCTGGCTCTCGGTGTCAGCGCCACCGATCGCGAGAACGACCGGCTCACTGTTTCCTGGGACGTGAACGCGGACGGCGACTTTTCGGACGCAACCGGACCCACCGCCACCCTGAGCTGGGACAAGCTGCGCCGGCTCGGGATCTCGGACAGCACCCCGGGCCGGCCGATGACCGTCCGCGTGAGCGACGGGACGAACGCGCCGGTGGACGTTCGCGTGAATTTGCTGATTGAAAACGCCCCGCCCCGGGCGGTCTTCCGCGGGGGCCCGGCGGTACGCGAAGGTGCCAACGGCTGGGTTTCATTCGCCGGTGAGACCGATCCGGCGCAAGCGGACCGACAGGTCGGGTTCCGGTACAGCTACGACTTCAACGACGACGGCAAGTGGGACCTGGGCGACGGACAGACGTTCGCGGGCGCCGTCGCCGCCGCGGGGGCACTGGTGCCGGCCGCGTTTCTCATGGACAGCGGGCCGCACGCGGTCCGGGCGCGGATTTTCGATCAGAACGGCGGGTTTGCCGAATACACCGCGACAGTTGACGTGCTCGACGTCGCGCCAGCCGGGCACTTTGCGGCCGACGGACCGGTGACGGAGGGTCGCCCAGGGCTAGTGAGGTTCACGGCGTTGATCGACCCCTCCCCGGCCGACCGGCGGGTCGGGCTGCGGTTCAGCTACGACTTCGACAACGACGGCATATACGAGGTTGGTGACGGCCAGACGTTCGCGGGTTGCGTCACCGCGACGCAGTACCGCATCCCGGCATCGTTCCTGGCCGACGGTCACCGCGTGCTGACCGTCCGCGCCCGTGTCTTCGACCAGGACGGGAACTTCACCGAGTACACGGCCCCGATCACCGTGCGCAACGCCCCGCCGACGGGAGTCTTCCGGGCGCTGGGCAAGGCGACGACCAGCTCCCCGGTGACCGTCGGCTTCGGTGGACAGTCCGATGTCTCCGCGGCCGACCGGACGGCCGGGTACACGTACGCCTTCGACTTCCTCGACGGCCACGGTCCATTCGAAATGACCGGTCGCATACCGGCGATGAGCCATTTGTTCACAGCTCCCGGGAGCTACACAGTCCGCGGGCAGATCACGGACAAGGACGGGGGGACGACCTCGTACACGATGTTGCTGACCGTGGTGACGCCGGTGGACGCGACGGACATGCTGCGATTGCTGGCGGGGGTGTGAGGCGGGGGACATCTGGGGACAGAATTCGGCTGCTCCGACTGTGTCCGGCTGTGCGCGCGACCGAATCCGCGATAAGCACCCCGTGAAAACCCCTTGCGCATACCCTGCGCACGACATGTTGGCGGGATGGTTTTTGTCGGAACCGGCTTTGGGGTATCAAGATCCGTCAACTGAGAGGAGCTGAGACCGCCAAGTAAGGGGGAGCTGGCGGTCTTAGGTTGGCGGCCTTAGCTTTTTTGATCACTTAGCAGCCCGAGTCATCGAATGCAACGCGAAAGGAATCGCATGTCGAGCAAGAACCGTCTCCGACTGGAGACCCTGGAAGCCCGCGACGTTCCGGCCGGCGACCTGGCCTATGCCTTGCAACTGACCGGACTGCCCGCGACGGCCGTCACCCGCGTCGCCGCCGACCCCGTCGGGAACCTGTACGTCACCGGCACGTTTAGCGGGACTGTCGACCTCGACCCGAGCGCCGCGGGGACGGCGAACGTGGTCAGCAAGGGTGGGACCGACGTGTTCGTCGCCAAGTACGGCTACAACGGCCAGCTCGTCTGGGCCCGGTCGCTCGGCGGCACGGGCAACGACTCGGCCGCTGATGTCGCTTTTGACGGGGCCGGGAACGTCTACATCGCGGGCACGTTCACCGGGGCAGTGGACTTCGACCCGAACCCGCAGATGACCACGACGCTGACCGCCCCGGCCACGGGGTCGGCGTTCATCTGGAAGCTCGACTTCGAGGGGGACCTGTTCCTGGCCGACGCGGTCGCGGGCACCAGCTCGGCCTCCGCCCTGGCCGTGGATCCGATGGGCAACATGTTCGTGACCGGCCAGTTCAAGGGGACGGCCGACTTCAACCCGGACCCGCAGAACGCCAACAACCTGACCACCACCAACCCGGCCGGGGCCGCCTTCGTCTGGCGGCTGAACTCGACGGGCGGGTACGGCTGGGCCAGGGCCTATAACTCGAGCGGCGCCATCGAGACGACGGCCATCGCCGCGGACGCGGCGGGCAACGTCTACACGGGCGGGCGGACGACTGGCACCGCCGATCTCGACCCATCCGATGCGTCGAAAGTTGAGATCGTCGCGGGCTCGTCGTGGGCCCCGTTCGTCAGCAAGCTCGGGTTCAACGGGAATCATGTCTGGGCAAGGGCCGCGTCCACGGTGACGGCGGTCCCGGGTGCCCCGAACCGGATCACCGGCCTCGGCATCGACTCCATTGGCAACGTCTACGCGGCCGGGACGTTCGCCGGGACGCTTGACTTCGAGCCGAACCCGCAGGTCGCGGTCAGTTTGACTAGCACGGGGGACTCCGTGGACGGGTTCGCCTGGAAGCTCGGCCCGAACGGCGGGCTCCAGTGGGCGCGCGGGTTCGGTGGCCCGGCCACGGAAACTGTCGCGGACGTCAGTGTGGACAAGGCCGGGTTCTCGTACCTGACCGGGACCTTCACCGGGACGGTGGACTTCGACCCGAACGCCGGGGTGGTCAACCTCGTGGGCGGCTCCGGCAAATCGGCGGCGTACGTAATGAAGCTCGCGCCCAGCGGCTTGCTGGGTTACGCCCGGAGCCTTGGCGGCGGGACGAGCACGGCCCGCGGGACCGGCGTCTGGGCCGACGGTGCCGGGAACATCTACGTCTCCGGCGGCTTCATCGGCACGGCCGACCTCGACCCGGCCGCGGGCGTTTCGTCCTTCAACGGCGGCACCGGGTCCGGCTTCGTCGCCAAGCTGATGCCCGCCTACGACCCCACGCCCGCGCCCGTGAACACTCCACCGGCCAAGCAGTCGGCCGGCGGCCCTTACGTCATTACCGAGGGCCAGGGCCTGACCCTCGCGGCGACCGCGACCGACTTCAACAAGGACACACTCAACTTTACCTGGGATTTGAACGGCGACGGCACCTTCGGCGACGCGACCGGGGCCACGCCGATACTCACGCCGGCCCAGATGGCCGCCCTCGGACTCAACGACAGTCGGCTCGGCCCCGTATTGGTCCGGGTCCGGATCGCGGACGGGGTCAACCTCCCAGTCGAGGCGCTCGCGACGCTCACCATCAAGAACCAGGCGCCCGTGCCAACCGTGTCGGCGCCGACAAAGGTGGCGGAGGGTAGCTCGCCGACCGTGAGCGTGACCGCGGTCCAGGATCCGTCAGCCGCCGACCGGGCCGCCGGGTTCCGATACAGCTACGACTTCAACAGTGATGGCACCTGGGACCTCGGTAACGGGATCACGTACGCGGGCTCGGTGACCGCGACGATGGCGAACGTCCCGGCCGGGTTCACCGCCGGCCCGGGTCCGCTGCGGGTGAAGGTGCGGGTGTTCGACAAGGACGGCGGGTTTTCGGACCGGGTGGCGGAAATCGCCATCCAGAATGTCGCCCCGCGAGCCACCTTCGGCCTGGTGGGTACGCCCACGGTCGGCAATCCGACGGTGTTCCAGTTCACCAACCCGGTAGACGCCCGGCCGGACGTGGTGGCCGGGTTCACGTATGGGTTCGACTTCGACAATGACGGGGTGTTCGAGGTGGCCGGGAAGAGCCCGCAGGCGACGCACATTTTCCCGGGCAAGGGCACCTACGTCGTCCGCGGCGCCATCGCCGATCGCGACGGGGCGTTCAGCGTGTACACCCTGACGGTCAACGTGGTGAAGTAACCAATGGATTTAGAGCCCGAAGCGCCAGCGAGGGATGTGTCCTTCCCTCGCTGGCGCTTCAGGCTCCGCAATTCATTCGGGGATCACCGCGTCCGCCTCGACTTCGACCAGCATGTCCGGGTCGATTAGCTTGCTCACTTCGACCATCGACGCGGCCGGCCGGACCGCGCCGAAGTACTCCCCGTGGGCTCGGCCGACCTTTTCCCAGTCTGCGATGTTGGTCAGGTAAATGCGCGTCCGCACTACGTCGTTGAGCGTCGCGCCCGCCTGCTTCAGAGCGGCCTCGATAGTCTTGATCGATTGCACCGTCTGGGCGTAGACGTCGCCCTGGCCGACGATCCCGGCCGGGGTGGCGGCGGTGCACCCGGAGACGAACACGAACCGCCCGACCTTGACAGCCCGCGAATAGCCGATGATCGGCTCCCACTTGCCGCCGCTGGAGATGTTCTGGCGGTCCACGCGACTATTTCCCCTTTCCCGACGCTGAATCCACGAACGCCTTGCTCAGCGCCTCGCATTGCTCGCGCGTGACCTCGCCTTCGCCCACCCACAGCCGGTAGCGAACCTTGAGCGGCTTGTCCTTGGTCAGGTCGTATTCAAAATAGGTGCCGACCCGGCCATAGGTCCGTTCGCTCTGGCGGGCCTCTTTCGGGTTGTCCGGGTGGTCCAGATACACGCACGTGTACCGCTTCCCGCCGAGGACAAAGCTCATGGCTGTCCACGGCCGGTCCTTCGGACCCTGCTTCCCCTTCGGGTCCCAGTTCACTTCCTTGCCCATCTCCTCTTTGCCGGTCGGGCTGAGGAAATAGGTATCGCCCTTCGTCTTTTCCACATCGGCGTTGGCCCGGAAGTGGAAGCCCGCGTGCTGCGGGTCGCCGTCGAGGTGCACCTTGTCGCGGTCAGTGGCCAGGATCGAGGAGAAGTCCACGAGCCACCCGTGGTCCTGACGGCGGACAGTCAACTCGCGCTCCTCGACCGCGAAGGTTTTGCCGTCCTGGCCGTTCCAGGTCACCGTCACGCGATGCCGGCCGAATGTCGGCCCGGCCTCGTGCGACACGACGCCCACATGCTGCTGCGACTCCCCGTTCCGGCAGTGCCACAAGTCCGCCTTCTTGCCGTCGTAGGTGATGTTGTTGAACCCGAAGAAGATCCCCCGGTGGTGCGGGTACTGGCCCTGCGGCCCGTTTGTCAGCCGCACGGTGCCGGACTCATCGTACAGGTGATGGAACACCTTGATGGTCGGATTCGCGGTCGCCTCCTTCTTCGGCGGCGTCTGGGACCTGTCGAAGGTCGGCCGGACGTATTCGAGGACGGGCTTGCCGTCGTACGTCAGCACCGGGTGTTCGCCCTCGGGGTCCTTCCAGGCAAACTCGGGCTTGGCGTCCGCGACGCCGATCGCGGCGAACGCCAGCAGTGCCGTCAGAGAGAGTGCGTACTTCATGGCCGGTGGGGTCAGGTTTTGTGGAATACGAACTTCTGCGGGTTACCGGTCCCGAGCGGCCCGCCGGTCGGCCGCCACAGGACGACTTCCTCGATCTTCTTCGCCAGGGTGAAGTCCTTGTCGGTGATGCCGCCGGCCGAGTGAGTCTTGAGCTTGACCCACAACTTCCCCCACGTGACTGACAGGTCGGCGTGGTGGTACGCGGCCTCGCACAGGTAGCCGACGGCGTTCACGGCCATCAGCGTCTGCGGCCACCCGTCCGTGTTGTACTTGCGTTTCAGCCACCCCTCCTCCAGGTACCAGCCGGTGAGCCCGAGTTCCTGGATTTTCGCGGCGATTTCTGATTCTGAGTAGACGGTTTCTTTGGCTTGCGACATGGCGTGCCTCCGCGGGTCGGCCCCGAGTCCGTTGTATACGGGCGGACCAATGTTCACCATTCGGCCCGCCCGAGCCGCCCGCCCATTTCCCGGCATTCCGTTTGCCAATTTGACATGAACCGCCGCGTGCGGGCGTCGCACCGGAACGCACCCGAGGAGGAAGTGATGGCTACCAAATCCAACCTGCGTGACCTGCTCGCCATTGAGCTTCAGGACGCGTACAGCGCCGAGACGCAACTGGTCAAGGCCCTGCCCAAGATGGCCAAGGCCGCGACGAACCCCGAGCTTCGAGCCGGCTTCGAGCACCACCTCAGCGAGACCCGGAACCACGTCGGCCGGCTCGAACAGGTCGCCCAGGAAATGGACATCAGCCTGAAGGGCAACAAGTGCGAGGCGATGGAGGGGCTGGTCGAGGAGGCGAAAGAGGTCATCGACATGAACGCGGAGGACGAGGTCCGCGACGCTGGGCTGATCGCCGCCGCACAAAAAGCCGAGCACTACGAGATCGCCACCTACGGCACGCTGTGCGCCTGGGCCAAGCAGCTCGGCCTGGGCTCCGTCGCCACGCTGCTGCACCAGACCCTCGACGAGGAGAAGCGGACGGACGAGAAGCTGACCCGGCTCGCCAAGCAGGTCGTCAACCTGCAGGCCGTCTAGGCGGGGTGCGGGTTTTGCGGCCCGCCCCGCGTCCGGAGCCGGGGGACGTGGAATGAGCCGGTGACAAATCAGACGAAGCGCCGCGGGGCCGGCGATCAATGTTGGCCCCGCCTGGCTAGCTGCTGGGAATTGGAACCGAAGCTGCCTTACGCTATGTCGCAGGCTGCCCACGAGCAGGCGGCTGTCCGCGCTCTGAGCAGATGACTGCCCAGGTGAACAGTCCCCGCCCGTCAATTCCGGTCATTCAAGTCGTCGGTCGCACGGCCCCGTGTCTATGAATGATCCAACAATTTCACTCGGCATGGCGTGTCCGCGGCGGCGACGCGGTCGGTTCGCAACCGGCGCGCTGCGCCACGGTTGTGGCACGCGGAATGCAATCGTGACGGCCGCGCAACTGCCCTGATCGGGCAGCCCAGGCGGCGGGAGGAACGGGCCCCGGGGTACGAGGCGAACGACAACGACACACCCGCGTGGGGGCGGACCTCCGGTCTGTCCGACTCCTGGCCAGGGGCCGCTTGCGAAAGCAGTGTCCCTGAGGGAGACCGGTTGGACAGGCCGGAGGCCCGCTCCCGCGCGAAGGAATCCGGAATGCGGGCGCTCATATCCGGCAGGCTCTGCGGACCCCTGGCTGCCGGGCTCCTGTGTCTGGCGGCCGGGTGCGACCTGGGATTGCCGGGCGAGGGCCCGCGCGGCGAGGGACCCGGCGGGCGGAGACAGCCGCTGGCACTGTCGCCTCAGGAAGAGTTGGCCGTCGGCCGGAAGGCCTTTCGGGAGGTGCTGCAGGAGTACCGCGGTCGAATCCTCCCGGAAAACCAGCGGGATTCGGTCCGCGTCCGTCGCGTGGTCGATCGCCTTGCGAAGGCGGCCGAGATCGAGCCGCTCCAACGCGAAATCCACCTCCGCATCGAGGGATACGTGTTCGACTGGGAGGTTGCCGTCATCCAGGAGCGGCAGGTGAACGCCTTCTGTCTGCCGGCCGGGAAGATGGTCGTGTTCACCGCCATCCTGCCGGTGGCGGCCAATGACGACCAGCTCGCGACGGTCTTGTCGCACGAGATGGCCCACGCCCTGGCGCACCACGGAAGCGAGCGGGTGGCCCGGGAGCAGTCCGGGGGCGGTGGGATCCTCCGAAGCTTGCGGTACGACCGATTCCAGGAGTCGGAAGCAGACCACATCGGCGTGTTTCTGATGGCGTTCGCCGGTTACGACCCGGACGCGGCGGCCGAGTTCTGGCTGCGGATGCGGCGGTACATCGGGGACGGCGGGACGCCGGAGATCCTGTCCGACCACCCGAGCCACGAGACGCGGATTCGGGACCTGCGGCGCTGGGCCCCGCGAGCTAGGGCGGCCAAGCAGGCTTACGACGAGGGGCGGGTGCTGCAGTCGAAGTAGCGGTCATATTCCGCGTGCTGCTCCGCGTTCGGCAGTCGGAGCGTGCCGGTTGCCGTGTCGGGGATCACGCCACCAAAAGGGGGATACAGCCATGAGCAGCGGGCCACTCGGCGGGGGCGGGTTCTTCGGCAGTGAGGGCGGGCCACTCGGCGGGGGCGGGTTCTCCGGGCGCGACATGAGCCCAACCGGCCGGTTCGGGGCGTGGCCCGGGTGCGGATGCTCGAGCCTCCTCATCATCCTCGCCGGCCTGCTCCTGGTCTGCGGCGGTGGCCTGCGAATGCTCAACATGTGACGGCCAAACTCTCACGGGGAGACACCAACATGCGCGCGCTGTGCGGGGCCATTATCGCCTGTGGGGCCTTCATCGGATTGGGGCTAACGGCCATCGGGATCGGGCAGCGGTATTCGATGGACCAACCACTCACGGCCGAGAAGGAGCCGATCCTGGTCAAGCTGTCGCAAATGGATCGGCCGCTCGTCTTCATCCTGGTCTTTCTCACGTGTGGGGCCATGATCGGCATGGGGATCGCGTTCGTCGGGCTGGCCTACCACCACCTCCGGAGAGACCGCGAACACCTGTGGGAGCGGGAGCGGCACGGTCCGCAGCGGGGGGATCACGGCCAACCCCGAGGAAGCTAAGGTGCGGCTCGACGGCGCCAAGAACTGACTCGGGCACGGGCGGCGGAAGCGAACGGGGGCACCGGGCGGAGTGGAGACCTCTTCCGCCCCGTGCCCCATTCGTTGCCGCCCCGCCAATGCCGTTCTATTTCTCCTTCTTCTTCCGCTCCTTGGCCGCGGCGCCGACGGCGTCCGACTCCTCGACCTCGTCCTCGTCCGGGACCGGCTCCCCGCCAACCACACCCGCCTTGGCCCGCTGGATCTCCAGCACCTTCGCCCGCACCTGGTCGGCCAGGCCGACGTTCTCGGTCAGGAACTGCTTGACGTTCTCCTTCCCCTGCCCGAGCCGCTGGCCGTTGAAGCTGAAGAATGAGCCGCTCTTCTCCAGGGCCCCGCTGTCGATGGCGATGTTGACCAGGTCGCTGAACGTGTTGATCCCCCGGTCGTGCAGCACTTCGAACTCGGCCGTCCGGAACGGGGGGGCGACCTTGTTTTTCACCACCTTCACCTTGATCTCGGTCCCGATCACGTCGTCCCCGTCCTTGACCGCCGGCCCGCGACGGACCTCCAGCCGGCACGACGAGTAGAACTTCAGCGCCAGCCCGCCGGTCGTCGTTTCCGGGTTGCCGTACATGACCCCGATCTTCTGGCGGATCTGGTTGATGAAGATGACGCACGTCCGCGTCTTGGCGATGACCGGGTTGAGGACGCGCAGGGCCTGGCTCATCAGCCGGGCCTGCATGCCGACCGACGGCTCGCCGATGTCGTTCTCGGTCTCGTTCTTCGGGACGAGCGCCGCGACCGAGTCAATGACGATGATGTCCACGGCGTTGGACTTGACCAGCATCTCGGCGATGCGCAGGGCCTCCTCGCCGAACGCCGGCTGGCTGACCAGCAGGCTCTCCAGGTCCACGCCGATGCGCCGGGCCCAGGTCGGGTCGAGGGCGTGCTCGGCGTCGATATACGCGGCCACCCCGCCGTCCTTCTGGGCGTTGGCGACCGCGTGGAGTGCAATCGTCGTCTTGCCCGAGGACTCGTTCCCGTAGATCTCGACGATCCGGCCGCGGGGCAGGCCCTTTCCACCCAGGGCCACGTCCAGACTCAGGGAGCCGGTGGAGATGCCGGTGACGTCGTTGTTGACGGCGTCGCCGAGCTTCATGATCGACCCCTGGCCGAACTCCTTTTCGATCGCGGCCAGGGTGTTTTGCAGTTCCTTACTCTCACTTGCCATGGGGCTGGCCCTTTCGTGCGCGGGTCTGTCGCGTGCAATGATCGTAGCCCGTCCCGGTTGTGGGAACGACGGGGTTGGGTCGGGGTTTGAATGGGTGTATATATACCGTCGTCTCTCTCAAATCGCGATGTCGGTGGTTGGAATTTGCCCTTCGCCCATCCGCCCCGAGGCCGATCGTGACGCCGTTCTCAGAACCGAACACGGACCCGACCGACCCCCCGACCCCGGGCGTGCCCTCCCAAGAAGAAACGATCACACCAAACTCGGCCATTGACCGGCTGCTGGCCGACGGGATCGGACTCGGCCGCGGGACGGCCGGCGGGTGGACCGAACCGCCGCTGCTTCGTGACGATTTTCTCGACGACGGCCCGATCGTCCGCCCATGCGTGCCGGACCGGCCCGCGACCGACGCGGATCGGTACCAGTTTCTCGGCGAGATCGGCCGCGGCGGTATGGGCGTGGTGTTCAAGGGGCGCGACCCGATCCTCGGCCGCGACCTGGCCGTAAAGGTCTTGAGGCCGGAGCTGGTCGGGCGGCCGGAGTCCGAACAGCGGTTCATGGAAGAGGTCCAGGTCAGCGGCCAGCTGCAACACCCGGGAATCGTCCCGGTGTACGACCTCGGACGCCGGCCCGATGGTCGTCCTTTCTTCACCATGAAATTTGTCCGGGGTCGTACCTTGTCGGCCCTCCTTACCGACCGACCAGATCCGGCGACCGACCGGCCCCGGTTTCTGGCCGACTTCCAGAAGGCGTGTCAAACCGTTGCCTACGCCCACAGTCGAGGGGTGATCCACCGCGACCTGAAGCCGGCGAACATCATGATCGGCCCGTTCGGCGAAGTCCTGGTCGTGGACTGGGGCCTGGCCAAGGTGCTGACCCAGGGTCGAGGCTCCGAGGGGTCCACCACGAGCGAGACGAGCGCGGACGGCGCGGCCGATGAACCGGCGCCGATCCGGACGGCCCGGACGGATGTCGGGATTGGCTCGGAGACGACCGCCGGGTGCGTCCTCGGCACGCCGGCTTTCATGCCCCCGGAGCAGGCGGCCGGGGAAGTGGAGCGGCTGGACGAGCGGGTGGACGTCTTTGGGCTCGGGGCCGTTCTCTGCGTCCTTCTGACCGGGCAACCGCCGTACGTCTCGGAGAATCGCGACACGGCCCGTCAGATGTCGTTGCGCGGCGACCTGGCCGCCGCGTTCGCCCGGCTCGACGCGTGCGGCGCGGACGCGGAGCTGATCGCGCTGTGCAAACGCTGCCTGGCCCCGGACCGGGAGGCCCGGCCGCGACACGCCGGGGAAGTCGAGGCGGCGGTGAGCGCCTACCTGGCCGGCGTCGAGGGCCGGATCCGGCAGGCGCAGATGGACCGGGGGAAGGCCGAGGCGGCGGCCGCGGCCGAGCGCAAGCGGCGACAGGCCCAGGTCGGCCTGGCCGTCAGCCTGGTCGCGCTGGTCGGACTGGCCGCGGGGGCCATCTGGTTCATCGAAGGCCGGGAGGCCCGCGCCCGGGAGGAGCGGGCGGCGCAGCAGGCCCGGGTCCGGGACGGAGTGGAGTCGGCGCTGGATCGGTTACCGGATCTCTACCAGCGGTCCCTCTGGGTGCAAGCGCAGGCGGCAGTCGACCAGGCGTCGGATTTGGTCGGCCCGGAAGGGGATCCTGGCCTGCGGGCGATGGTGGACGCGGCCGCCCGCGACGCGGCCCTGCTCAAGGAGCTCGACAGGATTCGGTTGGGCAAGGCGACCTGGCAGAAGAACCGGCTGTCGTTCCAGGAGGCGCCCGACCGCTACGCCGCGGCCTTTCGCGCCGCCGGCTTCGACGTCCATGGGCCCGACCCGACGGACGTCGCCCGTCGTGTAGCCGCGTCTCCCGTGCGCGATTACCTGATCGCGGGTATGGACGACTGGGGGTTCACGGAGGGGGCGGACAAGGCCCGGCAGCAGCGCATCTGCGCCGTGACGGCAGCCGCGACGGGTCAGGGCTGGCGGTTGGCCGTCCCGGCCGCCTGGGAAAGTCACAGGCAACTGGCCGCCCTGTATGAGAGCATCCCGCCCGCGGACCGGACCCCCGCTGTGATCGAGCAAATCGGCTGGGAGCTTGAGCGGACAAAGTTCGGGACCGGGATCGGCATCCTCGAGGAGGGGCTGCGCCAGTTCCCCGGGGACTTCTGGATTTGCTTCCGGCTCGGCGACGCGTACAGGGACGACCGGCGGAAAAAGCCGGCACTCGCCGCGGGGGTGTTCCGCGTCGCCCACACCGCCCGCCCGGAG
>DATFWZ010000084.1:0-2174 GCA_035258765.1 Gemmataceae bacterium | reverse complement strand
CGTGTAGTTGACCACTCCCTTCTGCCAGTGGGTGCGGTCGGCGATGTCGGCGTTGGAAGGCGTGTCCCAGGGGTTGGTCGTGTCTGCGAACCCGGTGAAGACCGGCTCGACGACCTGCTTGAGGTTCACCAACGTCATGTGCCCCCAGACCGTACTGCGGAACTCCTGGTTCCAGTACAGGATGGTCTCGGGGGTCGAGAGCGGGTCGGGGCCGCCACGGAAGAACGGCCGGTCGTAGACCACGTCCGCGTCGGAGTTGGCGACCATGAAGTTGCACACGTTCAGGTCCTCGCCGACGCACTGTTGCCGCATCGTCTCGGGCGTGTTGAACCAGGTGCCGTAGCCGTAGTTCGCGTGGATGTGCAGTTCCCCCGAATACCAGCCGTCCTTCGCCATGTGGACCCAGCGTTCGAGTTCGACCGTCACCTCGCGGGTCTGGCCCGCGTCGAGGGTAACGTCCGTAGTCGCCACCTTGTACTCCGGCCCGCGCGAGCCGATCAGGCGATAGGTGCCGGCCGGAATGGTCATCTCGGCCGAGCCGTCGCAGTAAAAGTGTCCGCGGCCGCGCAGCGAGCGGTACAGGCTGCCCGGCGGGGCGTGGAAGCGTCCCTTGTTTTCCCGCAGCGAGAGTCGGGCGACCACCGACTTCCGGGAAGCCGCGTCCACCACCTTGAGCGTCAGCTTGCCGGTGGGGCAGCGATAATCCATCCTGTCGAACGGGACCGCGGTCTCCTCGCCGCGGGCCAGGTCGCGCACCAACAGGGCGGTCGGGCCGGCGCGGTTGTCGGTGTAGGCCAGCCAGCGGCCATCGCGGGAGGCGGACGGGCGGTCCTCATCGGCCTGGCCGAAGGTGAGTTGCACCATCCCGCGCAGCGGGTCGTCGAGCGGCAGTTTCCACAAGTCGTCGTGGGCCTGGCCGAGCTCCGCGGCGGCGACGAGCGACCGG
Source organism: Gemmataceae bacterium (assembly GCA_035258765.1). Classification (GTDB taxonomy): domain Bacteria; phylum Planctomycetota; class Planctomycetia; order Gemmatales; family Gemmataceae; genus SIAJ01. Next base: position 1,228 of record DATFWZ010000084.1, on the reverse strand, counting down.
CCGCCGGCCCAGCAGACGTCGTGAACGCGGCCCGGGAGCCGGCACAGCATCTCGGCCTTGTCCTTGCCGTCGGCAGACAGCTTCCACAGCTCCGTGTGCGAACCGTCGTTGCCCGTCTGCTGGCCCGTCCGGTCCGGCATCGCCGTGTGGATGATCCAGCGCCCGTCCGGGGAGAGGGCGAAGCGGAAGTAACTGGAAACGGGGGTGAGCGGGATCAGGTCGCCGGATTCGAGGTCGAACCAGGCGAGGCGGTTGTCCTGACCCGTGCGAAACGCCCCCAGCAGCCGCTTGCCGTCGGCGGAGAATTCGAGCTTGTCCACGGCATAGGTGGCGCCGACCAAGACCGGCTTCGGTAGCGGGACCTCCTTGCCGTCGGGGAACTGCACCACCTTGACGACCCCGCCGCGGACGAAGGCGATCCGCTTTCCGTCGGGGGACCACGCGGGTTCCGTATCAGACCCCTGGCTCGGAACCAGCAGGGTCAGGGTGCCGCCGGTGCGGGGACAGGTCCAGATCTCGCCCTGGTAGGATAAAGCGATGGTGCCCCCGTCGGGCGACAGCCGCGGTTGGATCGCCCCGAGGGCCTTCGGCAGGTTCATTGCCGCCGGCGCCTCGTCCGGCTTCTCGCCCCACGACCAGGCCAGCACAAGAAAGAGGATGGTGACGGTCCCGAGGGCGGCGAACGTCCGCTTGCTCATGGATGCTCCCCACGGTTATCTTCCAGCCGACGCGTCGAACTCCAGCGCCTCGTCAAGGAAGTCGGCCAGGAAATCCGCATCGTCTTTCGTCAGGCACATCGGCGGCTTGATGCGCAGCACGGGACCGTGCAGCCCGCACTCGCCCGGCTGCAGTCCGCGCTCCCTGCAGCGCTCGAGGACCTCGGCCGTTTCCGCCGTGGCCGCAACCCTGGCGGTTACCGGGTTCCCGTCGAGCTTCCTGGCAGGGAATTCTCCGGAGTTTACGCGACATCACCGCTTCCGGAATGGTTGGTCGCCCGGCCGAGTGGGCTACTCAAGACACCGATGATACCGGAGATCCTCCGACCGACAAGGGGTGGGGATCGTCTTTTCCGGCGTCGCCGTTTTGGTTGCCATTCCGCCGCCACCCGCGGGGGCTCGTCGGCGCGGAGGGTGATCGCACCCTATACTTGCAACGAGTGCTGGATGGTTCTTTCCAATCAGCGCCACCCTTCCTGAAAAGCATTTCACGCCGAGAAAATCATGGAAAG
>DATFWZ010000083.1:0-20887 GCA_035258765.1 Gemmataceae bacterium | reverse complement strand
GCTGCAGGAGCGCAACAAGCTCCTGAATATGCAGGGCGAGCCGGACTTCTGGACCAACCAGGACAAAGCCCAGAAGGCGATCCAAGCCCAGAAGACCCTGAACGCCCTCCTCAAGCCGTACGAGGAGGTCACCGGCGCCATAAACGACGTCAACGCCCTGGCCGAGCTGTCCGAGGAGGACCCAACCCTCGAGCCGGAGCTGAATGGCGAGGTCGAGCGGGCCAGTCAGCTCTTCGACCGGTTCGAGCTGATGGCAATGATGTCCGGCAAGCACGACGCGGCCAACGCGATCGTGTCGATCAAGCCCGGGGCCGGCGGGACGGACGCGTGCGACTGGGCCGAGATCCTCTACCGCATGTACACCCGCTGGGCGCAGCGGCACGGGTTCACGGTCGAGGAGCAGGACCTGGAACCGAACCTGGAGGCTGGGATCCAGAGCGTCACCTTCCGCGTGGCCGGCGAGTACGCATACGGGTATTTGCAAAGCGAGGTCGGGGTGCACCGGCTGGTGCGTATCAGCCCGTTCGGGTCCGGGGACACGCGGCAGACGTCGTTCGCGGCGGTGGACGTGGTGCCGGAGCTGGACGACTCGATCCAGATCGAGGTGAAGGAGTCGGAGCTGGAGATGCAGACGTTTGCATCCGGCGGGCCGGGCGGTCAGCACCAGAACAAGACGCAGTCGGGCGTGCGGCTGATTCACAAGTCCGGGGTCCGGGCCGAGAGCCGGACCGAGCGAAGCCAGCACAAGAACTACGACAATGCCCTGAAGCTGTTGAAGGCCCGGCTGTACATGATCGAGGAACAGAAGCGGCTCGGCGAGATCGCGAACCGGTACGACGCCAAGGGCGAGATCGCGTTTGGCAGCCAGATTCGCTCGTACGTGTTGCAGCCGTACACCCTGGTGCGCGACGAGCGGCCCGGGATCGAGGTCAAGACCCCCCAGGTGATGAACGTGCTCGACGGCGACCTGGACGAGTTCATGCAGGTGTACCTCCGTCACAAGACGGAGAGGCAGCACAAGAAGAAGTGAGGAATGAGGAGTGACGAGCAGTGAAGGGCCGGCCGGTCAAACCGGCCGGCCGTTTTCACGTTTGTGGTGGGTGACGGCCTTGGTGTACGGGGCGGGATATGCCTTCGGCTTCTTTGCGATGACCATCGCGGTCGGACTGGTTCTCCAAGAATTGCTCCCGCGATTCTCTTCGGCCCCGACCAAATCGCTTCGGTATTCGCTATTTCTGTTGATCGAGCCTCTGGCGGTCATCAGCCTCTCGTCCGCACTCGGTGCGAAGTGGAAGCAAAAACTGCTCGAGGACCGCGTGCCGGGCTGGTATTTGCTCGCAACGGGCATCGCGTGCGCGGGCGTCGCCGGGCTGGGCATCTTTGGAGTGGTGTTGTCGCCGACGAGTTCAACGACCAAGGTGGTCTTGGTGTACGCCATGATGTATGGCGGACCGATGTTGGGGATCTGGTGGGTCCTGCGCTACCGGCCCCTCCCAGTCGACCCGGATTACGATGACAACATGGCTGGTGACGTTCGCGGTGCCGAACTGCAATTCGATCTGCCCGACCTCGCCGCGACCGAAGCCTTCGGCCGCCGCCTCGGAACACTCCTCTTCCCGAATGCGGTGATCGCCCTGGTCGGCCCCCTCGGGGCCGGGAAGACCGCGTTATCGCGCGCCGTCGCCGAGGGGCTTGGCATTGCCAACCCTGCCGCGGTCACTAGCCCGACGTTCACCCTCATCCACGAATACCCCGCCCGGCTGCCGATCTACCACTTCGACGCGTACCGGCTCAATGGGCCGGCCGAGTTCCTCGACCTTGGCGTGACGGAGTACTTCGAGGCCGGCGGGGTCTGCTTGATCGAGTGGGCGGATCGCGTCGAAGGGGCGCTGCCGGACGAGCGGCTGACGATTCGCATTGAGCCAGTGGATGAGAATTGCAGGGGGGTGGAGATCGGCGCGATTGGCGCGCGTTACGCGGAGTTGGTGCAGTCATTGGCGAGCGCAGCCGCGTAAGCCGGCGAGCCGGGAGCGTGAGCGACCGGAGCTTTTCACTCCGGTCGCTCACGCTCCCGGCTCGCCAAGGCATCCACTTGGCTCGCCGCGACTTCACTCCGGCGGGTTCAAGTTCGCCGCGGGCTTGACGTCCGTCTTGATCGACTCCGGCATCGCCAGCGGCGGCTCGGTCGTCGTCGTCGGGACCGTCGGGCCGGCCGGGGGCAGCGGGGGCTTCGCGGCCGGGGGCGCCAGGCTCGGGCCGCCGTCGCTCCCCTTGAGTAGCGAGTAGAGGCTCTTCTCGTGGTTCGCGGGCTTCACCGGCGTGGCCGGCCGATTCGCGTTGTAGGTTTCCAGCGTCTCGCGGGCCTTGCGGAGCAGGGCCTCGTCGGGCTTGCGCGACGGCGGGTATTGCACGTCCATCGTGCCCGTTCCCGTCTCCGTGGTCCCCTTGCGCCGCTCCTTGTCCTTGTCCGGCTCGGGGAGCACTTCCGGCTCGATCGGCGCCGGCGGGTTGCACTCGAGGCAGTGGGCCAGCGACTCGGCCGCGGCGTCGCGCACCCGCGGGGAGCGCTCGGCCGGGTTCCCGTCGTCCTCAGACCCGGACACGGTCATCTCTAGGGCCGCGATCACTTTTCGCGTGCAGCAACACCCGCGGCCCATTGCCATCGCGGCCTCCAGGCGGACGCACTCGATCCCGTCGGTCCGCAACGCCGCGATCAGCTTGGGCTCGGCGTCGGCGTAGTACCGGCAGTCCACGGTGCCGAGCAGGCGGACCGCCTCGCGGCGGGCCTTGGCCTCCAGGGCGTCCTTCTTCACGGCCGCGGCCTCGCCCTCGACGCCCGGCTTGGCCAGGTCCTTGGCGTTCGGGGCGATCGGGCAGAACTGCGGGATTACCCCACCCGTGAGCCCGGCCAGCGGCAGGGTCATGCCGTTGATCATCTGGCCGAACGGGGTCTTACAACACTTGCGCCGCAGGTCGTCGAGCGACTTGCAGCATTTCTCCAGGCCGGTTTGCGGCGGGGCCAGGTCCGGGTCGGCGGACACGAATGGGCCGCCGGCCCCGGCCAGTCCCGCCGGGGCGGCAGGTGCCGCCGCCGCGGCTGGGGCGGCCGGCGCTGCCGCGCCGGGCGCCATGCACGCCGGGACCGCCAACAAGAGGGCCGCGAAACCGACCCGCCAGTAGTATCGTGACCGGGACATGAACCGCCTCCGCTGCACGGTTTTCCCGGGCCGCGCCCTTTGTCCATTCCCCCGGACTTCACCCGGAGGCCGTCCCTCGCGCAGCCCTTCGTTCGTCAGCGGATGTATCGGGCGCCGGGTCTGACACCCTTCAGCGATTTCGTCAACTTGACGATTTCAAGGGTCCTACTACCCTTGCGGGGCCTAACGTCCCTCCACAAGTTCCGCCCTGCCCCGCCCGGCCCTGCCGGCTCAACCCCGCGCCATTCGGCAGAATAGTCCCGCCCGATACAACCCGCCAATTCCTCAAGCCCGTTCGATCCGGCAACCGATGCAAGGGTGTCCGATCCGGAGGCGATCGGGTTCTCGGGCGGCACGCGCCAGAGGGTCTTATGCGGACGCCGGCACACAAGTGGCGGAACGGATTCGTTGGGCAGGCGGTGGCGGCCCTGGCGGCGGCCGTCGTTGCGGCCGCGGCCGCGGCGCAGGACCCGGACCCGCCGCCCGCGAGCATTCCGCCGCGGCCCCTGCCACTCACGGCCGTGACGGCCGACTTCGTCACCGCTCCCGAGTCCGAGGCGCCTGCCGCCCCGGCCCCGGTCAAAAGCGAGGTGATCCAGGCCCAGTGCTCGAGTTGCGGCGGTGGCGGGCTGCGGCCCGAGTACCTGCCGCCCCCGCCATCGGACGACGGCTGCGGCGGAAACTGTGTCCCCGGCCAGAAGTGCATGCGCTGCGAGGACTACTCCGGGTTCGGCCGCCTCTACTGCCACTTCTACAACGCCTTCCAGTGCCCGGACCCGTGCTACGAGCCGCGCTGGCTCGGCGCGGCCAACGCCTCCTTGTTCGTTGACCCCGCCCGCCCGGCCAATTCCATGCGGTTCCGCTGGGACCGCGGCCTGAACCTGATCCTGCCCGACCGCAACGAGTTCTTCTGGGCCCGGATCGGCGGCAAGGGGCCCGGGACTCGCGTCCGCTCGCTCGACTACAACGAGCTGTCGATCTACATGGAGGCCGGGGCCGAGCGGTTCTCGGCGTTCACCGAGATGCCGTACCGGAACTGGCACGGCGACCCGATCGGCGGCGGGTCGGGGTTCACCGACCTGATCATCGGCACCAAGTCGCTCTTGATCGACACCGAGCTGTCGCAGCTCACGTTCCAGTTCAAGACGTACATCTCAACCGCGTCCCCGGGCAAGGGGATCGGGACTGGGCACACGTCGCTCGAGCCGGGCCTGTTGTTGGCGAGCAAGATTTACTGCGACACATGGTTCCAGGGCATGATCGAAGAGTGGATCCCAATTTCCGGCGACGCGGAGACGTCCGGGACGCTCCTTCACTACGCGGCGTCGCTCAACCACGTGATCGCCCGGCCGTTCGTGGACTCGCAGTTCATTGCAACGCTGGAAATGCAGGGCTATTGTTTCCAGGACGGGACGTACACCGACCCGGTGACCGGCAATCAGGTGCGGTCAGCGGGCGGAAATTACCTCTACCTCGGCCCGGGTTTCCGGTGGGTGATCAGCGACCACTGTGACTTCGGGTTCGGCGTCCAGTTTGCGGTCACCGAGAAGCACTTCGCGTCCACGCTGTACCGGACGGAGCTGCGGGTGCGGTACTGATCGGGCGAGAGTGAGGAACGACGGGCCGGGCGCCTCACGCCGCACGGCTCGTTTCATTTTCAAGGGACGTGCTGCCGGAAGCCGGGGGCCCGGACCTCGAAGAGCGGTTTGCCGGGCTCGCGGATGGCCAATTCGAGGGCCGCGGCGGCGCGCTGGCGCTGGTAGCCGTTCTTCAACACGTCGCGCAGCGACTCGGGGGTCATCGGCCGGCCGCACAAATGGCGGGTGCCGGCCGCGAACCGGGCTTGGTTCTTCGCCCACCACTTTTGACACTTGGCCGGGTCCGGCCAGTACAGGTTCCCATCCGGGTCCATGGCCACGTCCTCGTCGGCGGGGTCCTCGGTCGGGCCGGACTGGAAGTCCTTGGGCGGCTCGGCTTCAAGCTCGTCGTAGCTGATGTGAACGCCGGTGATGAACGAGAACGCCTCCCCGGCGACGCGGGCGACGGGCGGGTCCTTCATGGCGTCGAGCAGTCGCGGGACCGCGTCCGGGTCTCCGAGCGCGCCGAGCGCCTGGAGCACGAGCCGCCGGCCCCCGGCGGTCGCCTCGAGCCCGGAGAGCCAGCCCTTGGTGGTTCGCAAGTCGCCGCGTCGGACGGCCATGTCCACGGCCCGCCGGCGGAACTGTTTCTCGGTCAGGGCGACCGTGCGCAGCTCGGCGACGGCGGACGAGTCGCCGGCGGCCAAGGCAAGCGACCACGCGGCCCAGAAGCGGGTCGGCAGGTCCTTGGAACCGAGCATGGGGCGCAGCGTGGGGGCGAAGCCGGTGGCGCCGAACTCGCCGACGGCGCGGGCCCCGCGGGCGATGACGTTCGGGTCCTTGTCGGTCAGGGCTTTGGAGAGGACGGGGCCGGGCATGAGCCGGCGAATGGCGGCCGCCGCCACCCCGATAAGCCGGGCGACTGCAACATCGGAGTGAATGAGCTGCAGGGCGTGGTCAGCCGCGGTCTGTTCGTCGGCCAGCCAGCCCAGCGCTGAGGCGGCGGCCCGGGCGTTGGCCCGGTCCGCGGCGGCAGCTTTCAGAATGCGAGCGATACGGGCCTGGTTCCCGCCAACGAACGCGACGTAAGCGGCCGCGAACGTCTCGCCGGGCTCTGGGTGGGCGTCGAGTTCCTCCAGGGCGAATTGCCACCCGTGGTCGCCCGCGATGACCAGGCCATCGAGATGGGCGTCGAGGCGGTTGTCGTGGCGGGAGAGTTCCCAGAGCTTGTAGTGGGGCGCGCGCACGCCGATGTCGCGGATCAGCCAGTTGAACGCGGCCTCCTCGACGTGCTGTGACAGGACCTTGGGGATAAAGCCGGTCACACCAGCCGCTCCCAGGTCCCGCCGTGGAGTCGAAACAGGTCCTTGGTGCCCATTGAGACGAGGCCGTCCTCCGCTGTCAACAGGTGGAGACAGGTTGCCGGGACGTCGTCCTCGTCCGCGTAGGCATCCTCCGGGACCAGGGTGTCACCCTGCAGCTTCAAGATTTGGAAGTCCGAGACGACGTAAACCGTGTCGCCAAAGAATGCGACGTCCATCAGGTTGCCGACCCCCTCCGTTTCCAGAACCTCCCATTCGTCGTTGCGCCCGCGCAACATCGCCCCGTCATCGCCGACGATGTACACCTTACCGTCGGCGGCGCAGCAGACGGCGTTGAGGTTGGCGGACACCGGGCTGTCGAGCCGCTTCCATTTGCCCTTCCGGCGGTGCCAGATCTCGCCCATCCAGCCGACCGCGTACATGTCGTCCGCCGAGAAGCCGTCCAGGTCCTCGAACCCGACGACTAGGCCGTCATCGGCCTTCGTGGTGCCCGGGCCGATCTCGTCCCAGGCCCCGGGCCCTTTCCGGCGCAAGACGCTGCGCGCCATCCCGCACGCGTAAATCACCTGGTCGATCGACGCCATCGAGCGGAGCGACCCGGTGGCCGTCTTGATTGCTCCGTTCACTTCCTGGAGCGATTTGGGCTCAAGTTCCCAATAAGCCCCGCCCGGCGACACGGCGACCACCGTCCGTTCGCCCCCGGGGGGCTTGATCGTTGCCATGGCGACCGCGTACCAGGCGCCGTCGAACTTGTACTTGCCCCACTTGGCCTGATTCAGCGAGAAATAGCTCGAGTTCTCCATGTCCTGGTCGCTGAACTTGTCGAGCGACTTCGCGAAGAAGATCAGATCGAAGAACGGGGCGCAGCCGCACGCGAAAGTTGACCCGTCGTGGTTCATCTGGTCACTCCTAATACTGATCCGTCGTGGATCATCGTGCCGGACTGGGGAGCCTACCTGCTGGTGGATTCGGCTGGCAGTGCATCGTAGTGCGTGTTCATGTCGTCCTTCATCTTCTTGGGCACCGGCTCCGAACTCCCCGAATGCACGTGCTTGATCTTGCGATCCGTGGGCTCGAGGCTCTTGTCGAGCTGCTCCTTGATACACTCGGGATCACACCCACATTGCGCTGCCACCGCCGCGGCACAGATCCTGTTGTACTCGGCAATTGTGCATTCGCTGCCCGGGCTGAGGCCCTTCTGCTTGGCGAGGTGATCGATGGCAGCGTGATTCTTGCCGTGAGAGCCGTAGTGCTGACTCGTGCCTTCCATGCAGACGCACAACGCCTGGTCCATGTTGTATTGCTTCTTCCCCTTCCTGCCCCCTTTGTGATAGCCCGCCTGGTGGAAGCACGCCTTCGGGGGAATGTGGTGAGGCGTTTGGCCGGGGCAGCACTTACTTTGCTTGCTCGTTGGCTCGTAGGGCTTCAGGTGACAGCGACTGGCCTTGACACACTTGTCCTTCTCGGCCTCCTTGGTGGCCGTCGGGGCCTGTAGCGATGATCGCGACTGTCCGGATGGCAGGGCCTCCATGGTGAGGTCCCGCACGGCCTTCACGCGTTGCGATGGCGCCTTTCGCATCTGCTCCTTGAGCGTCTCGGTCTTCATGGCGAGTACGCCCGGGCAATGCGGCTCCTTTTTCCCCTTGCACGCCTCATCCTTCTTTTTCTTGTCTCCCTTGCATTTACTGTCGCTGGACATCGACTGGTTGTCCTGATACGGCCACGGGACGGACACTCCGCCGGGCGATGAGGCATGATTATGGGTCATCAGGTCGAGGTGGCGCACCGCATTTTCTCCCTCGATCTTCACGTCCATCGACCACGCGGAGTAGTAACACTTGCCCTTGATCTTGCTGGTGATGATGTTCTTCTTTGGGGCACACCCGGCCTCGTCACCGGTCGATTGCTTGAAGCAGGACGAGTCTTTCAGCATCACCTCCTTGCCGGTGATCTGGACCGTCTTGCTGCCGTCCGAGGTGTCGGTGGCCATGCCGGTGTTGGGGTATGGCAACGGCACCCCGGGCGGAGTTGCCGGTGTTTGCGGCGGGGTGAAGCACACGTCCGGGAAGGCGCAGATCGACTTCCCGGCGGCGGCCTTGCACGAGACTTCCCGCCCGTTGGCGTACACTTCGTTACTCATCTGCTCCCGTCCCTCCGCGTCCGCCGCAGGATGATCGCGGCCCGTCCGCCTTCGTCGTTGCTGCAATGACACAACACGCCGTCCCCCGGCGCGTAGTTTCTTTGTGCCCCCGTGAGCGCCAGCCCGAGCATGCACGGCACCACGGCCGCGCCGATCTCGCCGATCGAGTCCGCCGGGTGCAGGTGGTCGAAGCGGGCCTTGAGCCTGCGCAGGACGCGGGAGATTGCCAGCCGATCGCTCTTGAAGCCGTACTGTTCGCCGTTGCAATCGGTGTACCGGTAGTCGGCGTCGTTCAGGGTCATGCCCCCGTCGCGGTCCAGCCCGCGGAATGCTTCCACCAATCCGTCGGCCCGAAGTGGCTCTTCCGAATTGATGGTCGCCCGCTCGTGGCCGAAGCCGATGGCCACGCAACGGAACTCGGCGGTCGCCGTGTCATTCACGGGCCCGATCAGGACAGCGGCCCCGGCCTCGCCGGGGATGAACCCGTTGGAATTGTCGTTGGTGAGCAGGCGGTGCTGCCGGACGTAGGCCGCGATGGTCGGGCCGACCAGGAAGCTGTCCACCCCGGCCACGACGCAGAGCGGGATCCGTTCTTCTTGGATCATGGCCCGCGCCTGGGCGACGGCCTCGGCCCCTCCGACCCGGCCGTTGGCGATGACCCGCGAGCGTTGGTGGAATCGGCAGTCCAATATCGCTTGGATCTCGGACAGGATTTCGTCGTCGATGTCCGCCAGTCGGCCGGGACGCTCCTTTTCCGCAACGCAGAGTAGTAGCGGGATCGATGCGGTTTGCGCCTTGGCCGCCGCGGTCAGGCACTCGCGAATGGCGGGGGCGACCATCCGCGCCAACTTCGCCACGCCCCGCCACGGCTTCTCCAGCGGTACTTCGCTGCCGATGATCGGATCGTGGCCGCCATCGGTGAATCGCGTCTCCTCGAAGGCTGTGAGCGCGGCGCGCATGGCCGTACAGCTCGAACGCGCGTCAAGCCCGACGCCGGTTACCATGCCGCAACCAAGGATTGCCACCGGTTTCATTCGGCAGGCTCCTGCGCCGCCAGTGCGATTAACGAACCCCGATATTCCTTGCCGGCGTCCCGGGCGCGATACCAGCCGCGCGGCATCCGGCCGACCACGATCCGCGCGATCTCGAAGATGTTCTTTCGCAGTCGCAGGCTTGTCCGCCACACAACCGAGAAGCGGTTGCGATCCGGCTCCATCACGAACGTGTCAATGACCGGAACCTGGGCGAAATGATCGCTCCCGCCGATGGCCGTGAATTCCACGGGTACATCCATCGTCGGCACACGGAACAACGTCCGGCCGGCCGGAGTCAGATTCAACAGCTCAATCTCTTCGCCGCCTCTCAGATAGTCCGTCTGTTGTTCTTCCGGGGCGGCCTGGAAGTACCGCTCGTCGAAGTCCTTTGGCAGGAACGGGAACAATTCGTCCAACCATTTCTGGTCGTACGTCCCGGCCCACTTCGGCCGCGGCTGCCAGGCGCGGCCGACCGGGCCGAATGCCATTGGCCGGTACGTCCCGTTCGGCTTGCGTACCGGGTGACCGGTCTCCTCCGTGTTCGGCAGCGGTTTGCCGTCCAGCAATTTCGTGTCGAGGTACTCGTGCCAGCCGACCCCCGCGTGGTTGGTCGGGTACCAGCGGAAAGTCGCCGGGTCCCCCTTGGCCTTGTCCACACCGCCGAAGGCGCGGTCGTACGAAATCGGCATTTTGGTGAACGGCTTCGGGCTGCTCGCCCCGATGGACAGCGCGCCGGCTTGCCAGACGCGGTCGCCGACCACGTCGAATGTCTTGTGCATGCCATCGACCCCGAGTGACACGGTCACCCGGTCCGTGGGCCGGCCGCCCGGGGCGTACGCCGAGCCGTGAAGCAGCACGTCGCACCGTGGCTTTCGCGGGGCGTAGTCGGCTTCGTAGATCGGCGCGGAAAACCCGGGCTCACCCGTAAATGTGTCCGCCGTGACCAGGGGGACTTGTTCGGGCGCGAGGAGAGGCTCGTCGTTCGGGTTCCGGGGGATCAGGAAGGTCCCCTTCACGACCACGACGAGGGACTCCCGTGCGTCCTTGTCGAGCCCGAGGGTGTACCCGGCAGCCATGCCCGTCGCATTGATCAGGTTCACGGGCCCCTCACTTGACCGGCACGTTGCCGCCCTGGATCCGGTTCACCTGCGCTTGACTCACCCCGTGGGGGACGCCTGGGCGGATCACGGCTTCCCGGGTCCCGGCTCGGCCGGTTCTCGCCACCAGTAGCGGTCGCGGACGGTTTGCAGCGCTTCGCGAACCTCGTCCGCGAAGTAACTGTCCGGCTGGGCCTGGCCGAGCAGCCACTCAAGCCACTCCTCGACCGCCCTGATTTGCTCCGCGTTCAACTGTTGCCACCGGGCCCTGCTGAATGGGTCCAGGGCGGGATCCTCATTGGGCCGCAGGAGCTGGAGGGTGCTGACCACGTAGATCGCATCCGGATGGTTCAACCCGGCGAGCAGGAAAGCCGGCAAATAGTAGTGGAACGCCTCGGGTGTGAACCAGACCAGCGCGTAGTGATAGTAGTCGAGCAGGTCGGGCTCCAGGTCACGCCAGTCGCGGCCCTTGAACGGCTCCGTGTCGTCCCGGGCCTCGTCCCCGAACGACCCGGTGACCCGGTCGTCCGGCGGTCGCGGGACGTCCGCGAAGGTCCGTTCGATCCGCTGCCGAACGACGTCGGGTGACATGACTCCACTCCCTCGGCCCGAGGCCGGGCTCACGACGGTCCCTTCCACCGCGGCGCCTTGCCCTTTTTCAGCATGTACTGGCACCGCTTGGCGTTGTCGTTGGCCATGGCCCGGGCCTTCTTGTGCCCGGCGTCCCCGCCCTTGAAGCACTTGTCGTCGCGCTCGGCCCGGGCGTCCGCCAACTGTTGCCACGCCTCCCCCTTGGCGCGCAGCTCGGCGGCCGAGTCCCCCTCCCGACAGGCCTCGCTCCCGTTGTTGGCCGCCCGGACCGCGGCCTTTCCCTTGGCCACGTTTCCGTTCAGCCGCTCGTACTGCTGCGGATTGCAATCCCCGGGCGGCTCCATCTCCTCCGGGGTGCTCATGTCCCCGGCGCTCATGTTCGTCGGCCCCGTCCCCCCCGGCTTGGGGTTGTGGTTGGACGTCGTCATGTCCATGTGCCGGTCGACATTCTCCCCCTCGAACTTGACGTCCATCGACCAGGCCACGAAGTACGTCTTCCCGGTGATCACGTGGGTGATGACATTCGCGCCGAAACTGTTCGTCGCCGCCTCATCCCCCAGGGGGGAAGTCTTGTAGAAGGAGGTGTCCTTGAGCATCACCTCGCCGCCCTTGATCTGGACGGTCTTGCTGCCGTTCTGCATGTCCTTGGAAAAGGACGTGTCCGGGTACGGGATCGGCACCGGGCCGGCCGGCGGTGACGGGGGGCTCAGGCACACATCCGGAAACTCGGCGATGACCTTGTTCCCGCCCTTCTTGCAGGCGATCTCGTTCAGGTTCGCGTAGACTTCGCAGCCCATGGGCGTATCCTCCCGGGTCGGCCTATTCAACCGACCTTAATAGTTGCCGTTCGAGCACGGCGACCGCCCGGTCGCCCCGGACGGCGCTCGTGTAGCACATGGCCCGCGTCCCCGGGGCGTAGCTCCCGAGGAAAGCGTGCCGGGCGAAGGCCAACATACAAACGCCGGCCGCGGCCCCGCAGTCGCCGATTGCGTCCGCCCAATGCCATACCGGCAGGTCCGACGGCCCCTCGCGCATCAGCCGGCTCAGGCTGAGGGCCTGCTCCTTGAACCCGTACGCTTCTCCCGTCACGTCGGACAACCGCAGGTGGATGTCCCGCATCCGGACGTTCGCCTCGGCCAGGGCGGCACGGGCGGCCTCGGCCAATCCGAACCCCAGGAGCGGCCGGTCCGACAGGACATGGGCGTCCTCCCGCCCGAACCCGAGCCCGGCCACTCGAACCGCGACCCCGTTTGCGGGCGGGTCGCGGGTCACCAGGATGGCGGCCGCCGCCTCGCCCGGGATCACGCCGTTCGAGTGGCCCTCGCGCTTCAGCCGCCAGGTGTCGTCGAGCCAGGTCAGCGAGACCGGGTTGACGAACGAGTCCACCGCGCACACGACGCAGGCCGGGACGTCCGGCGACTGCAACAGGTCGCGGGCCACATGGAGGGCCGCGAAGGCAGCCGTGTGCCCCTCGGGGATGGCCCGCGTCTGGTCGGGGTGGAACTCGACCCCGAGCTTGGCTTGCACCTCCGGAATGATCCGGGGGAGCAGCCGGTCGGCTCCTCCGGGCCGCCCCGGCTCGGCGAGCCCGACCAGCAGGGGGACGTCCTTCGCCCGGAGCTCGGGGGCCGTAGCCAGGAAGTCGGTCAGCGCCAGGGCCAACAGGTCCACAAGTCGTCCGTCCCGGGGCTGGCGGAGGTCCACACCCGGCACCCGGGCCGCGATGATCGGCCGGCGGGACCGCCCGTGGAACGGCAACTCCTCGAACCCGGCGACCCCTGCCCGGAGGGCCGCGCACGCGGCCGCAGCGCCAAGGCCGATCGGGCATGCGAGGCCGGGTGGGCCGAGGTACATCAGGCCCCCCCGCGACGGGGCCGATTCAAGGTGCGCAAGACCGCGAGGGACTTGTACCTCGGTTTGCGACCGGCGACGCCGTCCAACCCCCGCTCCTCGTGCCAACCGGGCGGCTGCTCGCCGACCGTAACCAATCGAACCTCGTGCAGGTCCCGGCGGAGGGGGTATCGCCCCCGCAGGACCAGGCTGAACCGACCTTCGTCGGGTTCCAGCACGACGGTGTCGACCACCGCCGCGACCGCCGTGCGCCCGCCCGCCTTGGGAAACACTTCGACCGGCGGGGCCAGTCGCGGGAGTCGGAACGCGGTCCGCCCGGCGGGCGTCAGGTTCACCAGCTCGACCTCCTCACCGCCCGCGAGGTAGTCCGTCTGCTGGTCATCCGGTGCCGCTTGGAAGTACCGCTCGTCGAAGTCAGCCGGCAGGAACGGGTAGGTCTCGTCCTTCCACTTCTGGTCGTAAGTTCCTGCCCATTTCGGCCGCGGTTGCCAGGCCCGGCCGACGGGCCCGAACGCCATCGGCCGGTACGTCCCGTTCGGCTTCCGGACCGGCTGTCCCGTCTCCTCTGTGTTCGGTAGCGGCGTCTCGTTCAGAAACCGCGTGTCCAGGTACTCGTGCCAGCCGACACCCGCGTGGTTGGTCGGGTACCAGCGAAATGTAGCCGGGTCGCCCTTGGCCTTGTCCACCCCCCCGAAAGCGCGGTCGTACGAGATCGGCAGCTTTGTAAATGGCTCCGGCTTGCTGATCCCGAGCGTCAGTGTCCCGGCTTGCCAGACCCGGTTGCCCACGACGTCGAACGACTTCCGGACGCTGCCGACGCGCATCGAAACCGTCACACGGTCCGTCGCCCGGCCCCCAGGCGCGTACGCGCTACCGGTAAGCAGGATGTCGCACCGTGGCTTTCGCGGGGCATAGTCGATCTCCTTCGTTGGCGCGGAGAACCCCGGCTCTCCGGAGAACTCATCGGTCATGACGAGTGGCGCTTGCTCCGGGGCCAGGGCCGGCTCGCCGTCGGGGTTGGTCGGGATCAGGTACGTCGCCTTTACCACAACGACCAGGGCCTCTCGGCCGTCCGTGCCGACGCTGAGGGTGTAACCAGCCTGCAGGCCCGTCTCGTTGACCAGCTCCATGGGCGCCTCAGTTGATTTGCACGCTGCCGCCTTTGATCCGGTTCACCCCGCTCGACCGGCTCAGCAGGTATGCCCCGCGAATGAGCACTTTGCCCGCCTTGGTCAGCGTGATGCTCGAAGCCCCGCACTGGAAGACAATCTCCTTTTCCGCAGTCAGGACGAGCCGCTCGTTGTCCACCGCGACCTGGACCGTCGCCGGGGCGGGCTCCGGGTGCCAGAGCTTGCCCAGGATGATCGGGTGGCTCGGATCGCCTTGCTCAAACGAGACGGCGAGGTCCCGGCCGACGTCGGCAGCGTCGAGCGCGACGGTCGAGCGCGCCGACACGGGTCGCCGGAGTGGATTCCCGGGGAAAGTCACTCGCGGGGCCCCGCCGTCGTCGAAGGCGGCCAGCGTGGCCACGACGACCCCGTCGATCCGCGGTGGCGCGGACGGGCGTGTCAATAACTCCTCGGCGGCCAGCCCGTTGGCGGCCTGCGGCATGGGTGCGGGCACGTTCGGACCTCAGTTTTGCAGGATTTTCTTTCCCTTGAGCGTCATGTTCTTGGTCGCCTTGCCAATAATCTCGCCGGAACCTTCCACCGTGATGTCCTTTCCACTGATCACAATGGTCCCGTCCTTGTTCATCGTGATGCTGGACTTGCCGGTGGTGAAAGTGATCGAGTCCGCCGCCGTGACGGAAAGAGTCTTGCCGACATTCAACGAATCGGCGCCGGTGACGGAGATCGCGCGGTCCTTCCCGACGCTTTCCGTCTGGCCGCCGGTGACGGTCAACCCCTCGTCCTTGGCCACGCTCACCGTCCGCCCGCCGCTGATCGTGATGCCCTCGTCCTTGGCCACACTCTCCGTCCGGGCGCCGCCGATGGTGATTGACTCGTTCTTGGAGACGTTCTCCGTCCGCCCGCCCGAGATCGTGATCGACTCGTCCTTGCTGACGTTCTCCGTCCGCGCGCCCGAGATCGTGATGTTCTCATTCCCCCCGACCTTCTCCGTCCGGTTCTTGTCGATCGTGATCGACTCGTTCGAGTGCACCGTCTCCGTACGGTCCCCGTCGATGACGATGGTCTCGGTCTTGTGAACCGTCTCCTTCCGATCGCCGTCGATGGTGATCGTCTCGTTGTTATTAACGGTTTCGGTCCGGTCGTGCTTGACCAGCGTCGTCTCGTCGTGGTCGATCGTCTTCTTGCGGTCGTGGCCGACCCAGTGGGTCTCGTCGTGCTCGACCTCGATGTCCTGGTTCTTCTCCGCGTGGATGTGGACTTGCTCCGCCCCCTTCTTGTCCTCGAACCGGATCTGGTTGAAGTTGGCGCCGCCCCCGCCGGGGCTCGACCGCGTTTGGATGCCGCTTTGCGTCTTGTTCCCGGGTAGGGCCCACGGGGGCATCTGGTCGGCGTTGTACACGCTGCCCACCACGATCGGGTCGTTCGGGTCCCCCTCGAGGAAATCGACAATGACCTCCTGGCCGATCCGCGGGATGTGGATCATGCCCCATTGCTTGCCGGCCCACATCGTCCCGACCCGGACCCAGCAGGAGCTGTCGCCGTCGTTCTTCCCCTCGCGGTCCCAGTGGAACTGCACCTTGATCCGCCCGTACTTGTCGCAGAAGATCTCCTCCCCGCCCGGGCCGACGACGACCGCGGTCTGGGCACCTTTCACGGTCGGCCGCGGCGTCACGCGCTCCGGGCGGAA
Source organism: Gemmataceae bacterium (assembly GCA_035258765.1). Taxonomy (GTDB): domain Bacteria; phylum Planctomycetota; class Planctomycetia; order Gemmatales; family Gemmataceae; genus SIAJ01. The sequence goes on along the minus strand of DATFWZ010000083.1, from coordinate 5,261 downwards.
CGGGACCGCGGCCGGGATGCACTCGAACCGGTTCTGGTAGCTGAACGCGTCCCCCTCGCCGCTGCGGTAGTTGGCCGCGAGTTGCCCGGAGTGCTCCACCCGGGTCAGGACGTAGTCGCCGTTGGCGTCGAAGTGCTTGTCCAGGGTGAACGCGTGCCCGGCGGTTGCCTGCGGCCAATGCCCGGCGCCCTCGATGACGACGGCACCGGCCGCCTCCTCCTCCATCCGCAGGCCGGCCGTCCGCTTGTTGTCATCGAAGATCTTCTGCAGGTCGCCCGGCTTGTCGCTGCCGCCCTTGTCCACCCCGTCGAACCGGCCGGCGTAAGCCCCGGGGTAGTCGTACAGCTCCATCTTCGGCACGGGCCCGACCGCCAGCTTGTGCGTTACCGTACCGGACTGGACGCTCCCGTTGATCGCCTTGTCCGCCTCCAGGTGCTTGTGCGGGAGCTCAAAGTTGTGGTCGAAGAGGGTGACCTTGCCGGCCCGCAGCTCCTGGGCCTTGTCCCAGCGCAAGATCCGCTGATCCGGCCGATTCCCGCCCGTGACCTCTTCGTAAATGATCTTTTTGGCGAACGGCACGTCCGGGTGACCCTTCGGCGTGTTGGCCAGGACCATCTCGTGCCCGCCGGCGGTGTGCTTGAAGAAGTAGTAAATACCCTCCTCTTCCATGAGGCGGGACGCGAACGCGAAGTCACTCTCGCGGTACTGCACGCAGTAGTCCCGCGGCTGGAACGACCCCTGGATGTCGAACTTGACCGGGAACCCGGTGACCACCTTCTTGAGGATGTCCGGGACGGTTACGTGCTGGAAGATACGGCTCTGCACCTTCTTCGTGAGGAGCCAGAAGTTCGGGACGATTTCGGCCCGGTACTGGATGAACGTGTCGTTCGGGTCCTGGCTCAGGCGGACCACCTTACCCTGAACGAACCGGTTGACGACGCCATTGAAGTGGCGCTTGCCGCTGCCCGGCAGCTCCATCTCGACGGTGACGGGCTGGCCAAGAATCTGGTCGAACGGGACCGCCTTTTTGGCCGCGGGGCGTAAGAGGTCGAGCTGGAATCGGAACAATTCGGAGAGCGCCTCGGTCCCGGTCAGGCCCGTGATGAGGAGGGCATCCGCTCCGAGGGGCGTGGTGATGCGGATGGCTCGGTTGGCTTGCGTATTGTCGGCCATATGAGGCGGTTCCTGGCCGGGGCTCCGCTCCCGGGATGGGGATTGTTTCCGACGCAACCGTGCGAGTGCAAGACCCTTCTGCCCGATTATGCGGAATTCGGCCCCCGGCCGGACAGTCCCGCGGGCCGCCCGGGGCCCGGAATTTGTCCGCCGCCGGGGTCGGAACCGGATTCACAGTCATCTGGGGTCAATTCCGTCCCGATCTTACTCCCCCCGCAAAGACACAAGGCGCGTGGGGAGGAATTCTTCGGGTGGCTCCCGGTTGGAAACCCGCCCGGCGATTGAGTACCGGGCGGGCCGCTGATAGATTGACGCTGCTCATCCCCCTCGCGCACAGGAACTCGCCATGCCCGAATCACCCGGCCCGTCGTGGAAGCATTCCGCCGGACAGGCTCCGCGTGGTGCGGCCGGCCGCCCGGGTGCTTCGCGGAAAGCGTGGCAACCAGGACGGCCCCAGGCCACCCGCGGCCCGGTTGACCCCCGGGTCAAGTACCGCCGCCGGCTGATTGCCGCGACCCTGAGCGGAGCCGTTCTGGTCGCCCTGGTCATCGGCCTCATCCTGTGGTGGGGCCCATACAAGCGACCGACTTTGGTTGTCGTCGCCCCGGACGCCCCGGATTCTACGGTGGCCCCGTCGAACAGTGCCGGTGCGGCGGGGGCCCGGTCGTTTTACGACGCGTTCCGGAGCGCCCGCGAATCACCTCGGCCGAAGTCCGAGCCGAATTCGACGGCCGGGGTCGGCGACTGGCAGCAGGCGATTGACGATAGTTCCGCCCCGCTGTTCCTGTACTTCGCCTGTCCGGGAGCGGCCGACAGGTCCGGGCCGTACCTCTGGCTCGTCCCGGCCGGGGCCGGGATCGCGAGCGCGACCGAGCAGCGGCTGACGATCACGCAGGTTTTGAACCACCTGAAGACCCTGCCGGCGCGACGGCAGAAGGTCCTGGTGCTCGACGCGGCCACCGAGCCGGTGTCGTGGACCCGCGGGCACCTGCACAACGACTTCGCCCGCCGGCTCAAGGCGCTGGACGCGGAGATCAAGGCGGTCCCGAACCTGGTTGTCATCTGCTCGGCCGACGACGACCAGCGGTCCTGGGTGTCGGAAGAGTGGCGGCAGACTGCATTCGGGCATTACTTGCAGGAAGGGCTCAAGGGCGCGGCCGGGTCGGCGAATGCCCGCGTGTCTGCCTTCGAGCTGTTCGGCTACGTCCAGAAGGCGGTTTCGCAGTGGGCCCAGGCCAATCGCGACACACAACAAACGCCGATCCTGTTGCCGTCCCAGGACGCCGACGACACCCGCAACGGGGAGAGCCGGGCCAAGAACATCGAGATCGCCACCCGGGGGTCGGACTCGTATGTGGCCCGGGCCCCGTCGGAGGCACCCGGCTACCGGTTCACAGTACCGGACGCCCTGCGCACCGCCTGGGAGCGGTACGACGAGCTGGAGAAGTCCAAGGACCTGTCGGCGCAGCCGGAGACAAAGGCGCCAAACTTGTGGCGGCAGTACCTGGACCTGTTGCTCCGGGCCGAGCACGCGGCCCGCGTGACCGGGGACGTGCCCGAGCCGATCGTCCTCAAGCTGAGGCAACTCGCGGACCAGCTCGCGGCACCCCTCTGGGGGGCTCCGCCCGCGTGCATGCCGTTCTCGCTCCCGGCCGGGCCGGCCCTGGGGTACAGGCGACCGGAACTCCGGCCAGAGCAGTTTCAGGTCCTCTGGGGTCACGCCAAGCCGGCGGACGCGTGGGACGAGTTGATCCGCGGCAAAGACGTCGACCGGGCTCGGTTGACCGTGGCCGACTCCTTGGTCCGATACCTCCAGACGCAGGCGCCGGACCGGGCGGCGCTCGACCGGGCGGAGAAACTGCTGGAGGTGGTCGAGGTCGGCAAGGGGCGGCCGGTGGAGACGCACCTGGTGCGCACGTTCCGCCAGCACCTGGCCGCGAACCAGGACCCGAAGCTGGTGCGGCAAGCCATCGCGGTTCAAGTGGAGGCCGAGCGGGCGGCGTGGTACGCAGGCCCCGGCACCGACTACCCCTACGCGGAGCAGGTGGCGCTTTGGTTCCGGCAGGACCTGGAAGTCGCGGACAAGCACCGACGTGACGGGACGGACCTGGTCTTTGCCGGCGACGCGAAGTCGGCCGCGGCCGCCGCGAAGGACCTCGATGCGGCGCAAGAGCTGTACCGCGCCCTGGCGGAGAAAGCCGCCGCCCTGGGCGCGGCTTACCGGCTCCGCGATCGCGCCCTGACGCGGCTGCCGTATTACGCCCGTTGGGCGGCCGGGCGGCGCGTCCGCACCGATGAGGCGCAGCCGGAACTCGACCGCATTACCCAGATCGCCGAAAAGGCTCACGCGCTCGCGGATCTGTTGACGGCCCCCGACCCGGGCCAGCTGAGGGAGGTCGGTCGGCTCGTCGCGGAGCTGAACGGGCCGGACGGCCTGTTCCGGAAATTGGAGACCGACTTCCAGACCTCACTGGCGCGCCTGTCGGACCAGGCCCTTCCGGCGAATTGGTACGCCCTTGACAACACGCTGAACGTCCCGTTCATCCCGGTGCGAACGCGGATGGACTTGCTCGAAAAGCTCCGGCTCGTCTCCCGTCAGCTCCACGAAAACGCCGACCCGCAAGATGCCCGGCCGGGCGGGCCGGTGTCCCCCAAGGAAATGGCGCAGCGACAAGGGAAGATGGCCCTGGCCATACTGGGCGAAAGGCGCTTTACCGAGTTCCGGGGGGCGTCCCTGACATGGAAGGAAGTCAGCCAGCGGGTGGACGCCCCCGCTCTTGGGGCGTGGTGGGACTCACTGGCGGAGGCGGGCGAGCGCGTCGGCGAGACGTTTTCCGCCATTGCCCGGGGCGCCGACGAGAGGGGCCGTGGCCTGTCCGGGGAGACGGAGGCCGGGATCACCCAGGCCGCCGCACTGGCCCGGCTGGCGGACGGCGCGACCGTGTTGAACGGCAACTCGCCCGCCGCGGAGCGCCGGTTCCGGATGCATCAGCTGCTGATCGCCCAGGCCGTGCGGGCGGCGGCCGACGGCTGGGAGAGTCTCGACAAGGGCTCCAGCCAGCCGTACTGCCTGGCCGCGGCGACTAGCTACCTTGAATCGGCGAAGGCCGTGCTGCAAGGCGGGCCCGGCAGCTCGATGCCGCCCGGGTGGCTGAAGGCCATTAACAATGCCGAGGCCGGACTCCGGCATGGCAAGTTCGATCTGACGTTCCCCCGGGACCACATCTACATGACCGACCGGGCCGAGGAGCGGCTGTGGTTCGGCGTGCGGTCCACGGACGGGCCGAATGGGAAACCCGTCGTGCGGGTCGCCGCGGCGACCGCGCCGGTGGCGTCGAAGGACATCCCGGCGAATGAATACCGTCCGCTGGGCGACTTCGCGAGTCCGGGCGTCCGGTCGGGGGAGAATCTGCTGAACTTGTCGGCAGTGAAGGCCCCCGACGGCACCAAGGGGCGCGTGGAGCTGGACCTGCTCTACCGCGGCCGCCTGGTCCGGCGCTCGATCGAGGCCGAACAGGCCGAGCCCACGTACCACTGGATCTTCCACCCGCCGACCGGGAAGGCTTCGATCGTCGTCAAGGGCGACGCGGCCCTGCGGTCCGGGGCGGTGGCCGTCATGTTCGACATGTCCAAGAGCATGAATGAGCTGGATAAGCAGACGGAATCGCGAAAGGTGCGGGCGGCGAACGCCGTGCGCAAGATGCTGGCCGAGATGCCCGAAGAAACCATAGTGAGCGTCAGCTTCTTTGCCGGCAAGGGCTCCCAGATCGAGACCTTCCAGCCCCCGACCCGCTGGAGCGATGCGGCGACCAAGGCGGAGGCCGTGTTTGAAAAGGTGAGCAAGAGACCGGCCGACGGTGGGGTCACTCCGCTTTCCGAGTCCATCGTCACCGCCCTCAACGGGCTCGAAGTGCTTCCGGGCAAGGATTTTACCGGCTTCCGAAGCCTGATCATTATTACCGACGGTTGTGACACGGCCATCGACGACATTAACAGGCCCGCCACGTCCAAGCCGGGTGAAGCGCTGCTCAAGCAGTTGACGCAAGGGCCCGCGGGGAATGCCGCGAACAACCCGGACGTCGCCGTGC
>DATFWZ010000082.1:0-2100 GCA_035258765.1 Gemmataceae bacterium | reverse complement strand
CATTCGCCTCCCGACCGGGGAATGGAGCAAGGCCGTCCCGGACACCCCGGAGGCGTGGGCGAAGCGACTAGGGCAAATTGGCGTGACGAGCGATACGCCGGCGGTCGTCTATGGCGGTGCGGACGTCCGCGACGCGACCCGGGCATGGTGGCTCCTCAAATACGCCGGGGTCGAAGAGGTGAAACTCCTCAACGGCGGCCTACCGGCCTGGGAAAAGGCGGACGGGCCGACCGAGACGCGCGCCAACACCGCCCGGCCGGTGGAGATCGGCAAACCTGTGGTCCGGTCAGGGCGGCTAGCCGAGAAAAAGGACGTGCTCGACATCGTCAAGGACAAGAGCGCCCAGATCCTCGACGCCCGGTCGGAGGGCGAGTATTGCGGGACCTCCGAGACCGCGAAGCGAAACGGCCACATCCCCGGGGCCATCGCCATTGAGTGGACCGAGTTGCTCGACAAGGACAAGAAATTCAAATCGGCCCAAGACCTGCAGAAGCTGTTCGCGGACAAGAATGTCGATCTCGACAAGCCGGTGGTCACCTACTGCCAGTCCGGCGGCCGGGCCGCGGTGCTCGCGTTCGGGCTCGAGCTCATGGGCGCCAAGAACGTCCGCAACTACTACAAGAGCTGGTCCGAGTGGGGCAACGCCGACGACACGCCGGTGGAAGTGCCGAAGAAGTAGCGGGCGGGTCATAAACTTCGTGCATGAAGCCCCTTCCCGAGTACATCGTCACCGACCCGGGCGGCGTCCGGGCGTGTTGCGACGATGTCGTCGCCAGCCCGCACGTCGGGTTCGACACCGAGTTCGTCGGGGAGGACACCTACGTCCCCGACCTCTGCCTCATCCAGGTCGCCACCCCCAACGCCCTGTACGTCCTCGACCCGTACGATTGCGGCCCGCTCGACGAGTTCTGGAACCTGATTGCGGACCCGAGGCGCGTCGTCGTCGTTCACGCCGGCCGCGAGGAAGTGCGCATCTGTAACAAGGCGATCGGGCGCCCGCCGGGGAACCTGTTTGACGTCCAGATCGCCGCTGGGCTGCTCGGGCTCGGCTACCCGCTCGGGTACGGGCCACTCATCCAGGCCGTGTTGCGAAAGCGACTCTCCAAGGGCGCGACGCTCACTGACTGGCGGAAGCGCCCGCTCTCGCAGGAGCAGGTTCGCTACGCCTTCGACGACGTCCGCGACCTACTCGCGACGTGGAAAAGAATGGACGCCAGGCTGACGAAGCTCGGCCGGACGGAGTGGGCGCAGCAGGAATTCGACAGCTTCATTCGCCGGTCGCTGATGGACGGGGGGGAGGTCGAGCGGTGGCGGCGGCTGAAGGGGGCGGCCAACCTCGACGCCCGGCGGCTCGCCGTCGTCCGCGAGGTGTACCGGTGGCGGGAGGAGGCCGCGGCCAAGCGCAACCGGCCGGCACGGACGGTCCTCCGCGACGACCTGGTGGTCGAGGTCGCCAAGCGCGACCCGCAGCAGGGGGACGAAATCTCGGCCCTCCGCGGCGTCGGCCGGGTGGACCTGCCCGGCCTGCTCGCCGCGGTCGACCGCGCCCGCAAGCTGCCGCCGGAAGAGTGGCCGGAGGAGGCCGAGCGCGATACCGACCCGTACGCGATTGCCCTGGTGGCGAGCCTCTTGAACGTGGTGCTGGCGGACTACTGCGCCCGCCACGAGCTGACGACTCCGCTGGTCGCCACGTCGGCCGACGTCCGCAGGCTGGTCCGAGCGGCGGCGAACGGCGAGCCCCCGCCGGCCGACAGCGCGCTCACGTCTGGGTGGCGGAAGGAGCACGTGTTGCCAATCCTCATGGAAGTGCTGGAAGGCCGACGGGCGCTGCGCGTCAGGGCGCTCGAGGGGGAATCGCCGCTCGAGTACGGACACGTGCGGACGGGTTAGCCCTCCGCCTTCTCCTCTTTCACGTCCTCGGCCGCCGGGTTGGCGATGCGCACGAAGATGTCGTGCAATGTCGGTCTGGCCCGCTCGAACCGGTCCACCCGGCCCCGCCGCATCAACTCCTTCAACAGCTCCTGCGGGTCCGTCCCGCGAACCAGGCGCAGCTCCTGGTAGCGGCCGAAGTCCGTGACCTTTTCAACCCCCGGCAGGCCG
>DATFWZ010000081.1:0-4811 GCA_035258765.1 Gemmataceae bacterium | reverse complement strand
CCGCCGCTGACGTCCCAAGAGGTCGGCGGCGGCGAGGTTGGCCTCGTGAATTACCCCGTTGGCGTCCGTGACCATGTAGCCGTCGGGGGCGAAGTTGAACAACTCCTGGTATCGCTGGCGCTCAGCCAAAATGACCTCCTGGGCGGAGGCCAGCTCTTCGTTCTGCCGGCGCAACTCCTCCTCGGTGATGCGGAGTTCTTCCAGCGTGACTGTCAACTCTTCGCCGGCGTCGTCGCGGATCCCGATCATGGCGTCCTCCCGGGTGCGGCGCTGGTTGGCCCTGACACACTATCCTGGCTCATTGACGCGTGCAACACCCAGATCAGCGTATTAACGCACCAAACGGGCGTACCACGTCAACGGCCCGGGCCCGCGCGTCCCGGCATAGAGATTGCGAGAGGATCAGGTTTCCGAGGCTCCCGACGGGTTTCGGGTAGGACGGCCCGGCGACTCGACATTGATCGGGGCGACCCACTGCCCGGTTGGCGTCGGGCCGTCTCATCCGCCCCGTGCGGCGCCAATGAGCCAGTTTGCCGACTTGCCTCAGCTCATGTCGGAAACGCCCGGGCCACATGACGTGCGCCTGCGCACTGTGTTCGTTGCGGGCTCGGCCCGTGAGGCGACTCGACGGATTGACGCGGCCGAGCGCCAGGGGGTGTACCGGGGGTCTAGGTCGCCGACGGTGTCGCGACTGTGGAAATGGTGTGTACCTCACCGGAGGCCTGCCGCGCCGGGACGGAGTACGACCCCACTCTATGGACAGCCTGCGCGATCGTCGGCCCGCAGCAATCCCGGCATCGGCCGGAAGACTGGCCCCACGGCCCTACCCGCTGAACGCGAGATTGCTTTTCGGAGAGCTTCCGTTCATTTTCGGACGGAAATGGAAAATGGCGCGGCCCGCGTGTTTCCCCACGAGTCGGCGGCGTTTTCTTCGCGGATCAACGAAAAGAGCGGCGTCCCCCGGGCTGGGCCCCGGGGAGTGCCGCGAGCGGTAGGCGACTGGGCGATAGGGCGACGGGCGACTGGGCGACTGGGCGGGGCGAACCGGGTTGGGCTGGGCGATTCCCACCCCGGCAATGACTTCATCGGTGTGCCGACTGCAGGCGAACAAAAATCGGTCGGAATCTTCGAAAACCGTGCCCAGGCGGGGCCCGCCGACGAATTTCTGTGCGAAGAGCCAGCGTCGGAACTGAGGAGGGGTGGGTTGGAGACAATCACAGGGGGCGGGCGCTGGCCCGCCCCCCGCTCGCATTGGTCTACGGTTAGTGACCGTTGCCGTGACCGTGGCCGTTGCCGTTGCCATGGCCGTTGCCGTGGCCGTTGCCGTGGCTGCCGTTGGCGCTGCTCTGGCCCGGGGGCGTGTTCGCAGCCGCGTCGTTCACGAACAACTTCTTGGTGTTGCCCGTGATTTGATCCTGGACCGGGTCGGCGAAGACCCACCCTCCGCCGGCCGCCCCGGTGATCTTGTCGGCTGCGCCGTCGTCGAAGACGCTCGGGGGCGTGCCGTCCAGGGTCAGTGCGACGGTCGTGCTGGTGCGCAGGGCGTCAACCCGGTCCGCGATTGGCCCGCCCGAACCCCAAATTTTTGTGATCTCGTTCAGCGACGTGTCGACCGCATCGAAGCTGGTTGTCCCGGCAATCATCAGGTCGTCACCGGGCCCGCCCAGAATCCGGTCAGCCCCAAGCCCGCCGATGATCACGTCCGCGCCCTGGCCGCCGTCGAGGTGGTCATCGCCGGCCCCGCCGAGGAGCACGTCGTTCCCCTTGGCGCCCTTGAGCCGGTCGTTGCCGTCACCGCCGTCCAGCCAGGCCGGGATCCGGATCGAGCCGGCCAGGTGAATGTCGTCGTTGCCGGCCAGGCCGAAGACCGCGATCCGGCCCGCCGGGCCGAAGGCCCCTTGCGACTCGCCGTTGACCTGGACTCTGATCTTGCCGGCGCCGCCCGGAATCAGTTTGATCGTGTCGTCGCCCGCGGTCCCGCCGACGGCCAGCAGCTTGTGACCTGGATTGAGCGTGTCGTCGATCAGGGCAACGGTCTGGACCCCGACGGTCTGAGTCACCGGCAGGCTCGTGCCGTTGTCTTTGTCGGTGGCGGTGAGCGTGACCGTGTTCGTGCCCGTGGTCATGAAGGTGTGAGTGACCACGATGCCCGACTTGCCGGTCACGGTCTGGTCAGCTGTCCCGTCGCCCCAGTTGATCTTGAAGGTAAACCCGGCATCCGTGTCCACCGTGGACGGGTCGGTGGCACCCAGGGTGAATGAGACCGCCTGGCCGGGGACTGTGACAGGCGGCCCGGTTAGGGTTGCAGTCGGCGCGACGTTGGTGGCCGTGAAGGTCTCGGTGTCCGTGGCCGTGTGGCCGCCGGTGGCGTCCGTTGCGCCGTCAGTGACGACCAGCTTGATGACGTAGGAGCCGTTGTCGTCCGGAGTAAACTTGAAATCCGCGGTCGTCCCGGTGGCGAACGGGGTGGCGGCCATGTCCTTGACTACAGTCCACTCGTAGGTGGGCGAGGTGGCGCCGGCGACCGTACTGGTGAACGAAACTTCCGTCCCTTCCGGTCCGGTCAACACGGGGGGGCCGTTGATCGTCACGGTGTGACTCGGCGTGTCCCGGCTTTCCAGCTGGTGGAACCGGAGCCGGCACTTCGGCGACGGGGACCGCTTCGAACTCGACACCCGGGAAACGGTCTGCCCAAGGCGGCGCAAACGGGAGAACATCATGCTGACACCTCTTCCGGAGAGTGTGGTTCCTCCGCTGGGGATCCGGGGAACGGTGCTGGGATGGGAAACAGATGGGGCAACCTGCCCAAGTCAGACACAGCCGGGCGATGTGATTGCCGACTGCCACAGTCTAAAGCCCCGAGCGCCTCAGTCAATACCCTACTTTTCAGCTTTGATGTGGCATCAACAATCGATTTATTCACCAGAAGACTGCAAACCGCGCGCCGATGAGGTCCCCGTCAGTCCAGCGGCCGACGGACGGCCGGGTGCGGAAGTGGGTGTAGTTCAGCATCAGTCGGGCGAAGTCAGTCAGATACCAATTCACGCCGAGCGTAATCTGCACCAGCTCACCGCCAGAGGGCATGCCGGTGTCGCTCGGCGGCAGGTCCGGGTCGGTCAGGTCCAGGTACGCGATCCGGGCGACCAGCTCCCACGCCCCGATCCCGCACGCGACCTCTCCTTCCTTGTCGTCGGCGCGGTACACGGGGGCGAGGACCTTGACGCCGTCGAATATCCCCATCGCCCGGTCGTACCGCCGGTGTTCGCCGGTGAGGAAGTAGCCGGCCGAAACGTACCAGCCGGAGAAGACGACCACGGGGGCATCGATCTGGTCGATCGCGGCGGCCCGCCACTCGGCCATCACCCACGCGGGCCCGATCGTTGCCGCCGCCTCCAGGTTGTAAAGCTGAAGATGCCGCGCTGCGATCGTCGTCCCCTGGATGAATGGCGGCAGCGGTGCGTCGCCGGTCTCGAGCAAGCTCGATCGAGGTTCCGGCTGGAAGGAGACCACGTCGCCGGGCACCGAGCGGAACGAGGCGGCGCCGCCGACGTGGACGAGTGACACCGGGTCATCGGCGCCGTCGTGGTACGGCAGCCAGGTGGCCCGCGCCGTGTACGCGAGCTCCGCACCCTGGGTGAAGCTCCGGCCGACGCGGTCCGACCCCGGCCGGAATACTCCCGCGGCAAACGTGGCCGTCTCGTCCGGCGTGTGTGCGAATAATGCCACCCCCCAGTTCCAAGCGGGGTCGAACGCGGCGGCCGGCGACGCCTCCATAAACGGAAAGTGGTTGCTACTGATTTGCACCTCGAGTGAGAACGGCTCGAGGAAGTGGCCGACCCTGACCTCGCCCGGGACCGGCAGCCCGCCCAGACCGCCGTAAACATCCGTCAATTGGACGTTGCCGTCGGCGAAGTCGAGCTCGGTGACCCAATGGAAGGCTTCTCCCAAGCGTCCCTGTGCCCCGAGCCGCGCGCGCCGGAATCCGGTGGCGTTCTCGAAGTCCCCGACGGCGAGTTGATTCGCCCGGCTTTGAAATGGCATCAGCGCGTCGGCCTCGAATCGACCGCGGAGCGCGACCGTGGGCTTGGCATCCGTCTTTTCCTTGGGCTCGGTCAGGCTGTCGGCGGCCTTCGGCGCATCGGTCTTTGGCGGCTCGGCCGGCGACGGCGCCGAAAGGGTGACCGGCGGGAGCATCTCCACAGGGTCGTCGGCGAGAGCCGGAAGCGGCCACCCGACGCCGATTGCCGCGACGACCCAGCCCGTCCACTTCATCGTGCTTGCCCCTCCGTTCCGGATTCCGGGGCGCGGCTCGCGGAATCGGCCGTATTCCTGTTATCGCCAGGGGTCCCGGTAGACTTAATCGATTGTGCCGACATTTCTGGACTTGCTTGTCGCGCCGGTGGGCAGGTATGTAGCGGCCGGACCAACGACGACTAGCAACGGTTGAGGTGGCCGGTCTCGAGCCAGGGGCCGCGGAGGGCCTCCGCGTCGTGGGAGGGACTGTCATGAAGCGACGAATCGTGCTGGGAATGATCGCCGCGTCGGTGCTTATCGCGCCGGTCGCCGCACAATCGCCGGCCGACCCGCCACCGCTCACGCTGCCGAATATCGCACCTCCGCTCACACCGTCGGACACCGGTCCGCCGATCATGCTGCCGGACACGGCGCTACCGGCCCCCGGGGTCGTCGCGCCGTCGGTGCCGGTCGGCACACCCGTGTCCGCCACGCCGGTCCCCGCGGCGCCCGCGGCCGTGCCGGTCGTCCCGGCGGCACAGTCAAAGCCCGCGGCCACCGAGCCCGCGACGTCCGCC
>DATFWZ010000080.1:0-12951 GCA_035258765.1 Gemmataceae bacterium | reverse complement strand
GATGGCCCTCAAGAAGCAGGTTTTTGCCGAGTTGGACAAGGTGACCCGTCCGGACGCAGTCCTGGCCTCCAACACCTCGACTTTGAACATCGACGAGATCGCATCGGCCACCGGCCGGCCGCGACAGGTGATCGGGCACCACTTCTTCAGCCCGGCCAACGTGATGAAGTTGCTGGAGATCGTCCGCGGCAAGAACTCCGCCCCAGAGGTGATCGCGACCTCGATGGACCTGGCCAAACGGCTGGGCAAGGTCGGCGTTTTGGTCGGCAACTGCCGGGCGTTCGTCGGCAACCGGATGTTCGACCCCTACATCCGCGAGGCCCAGTTCCTGGTCGAGGAGGGCGCGAAGATCGAAGAAGTCGATGCCGCCCTGACCGCGTTCGGCATGGCGATGGGGGCGCTGGCCGTCCTCGACCTGGCCGGTCTGGACGTGGGCTGGCGCATCCGGAAGGAAGGGGGCTTCCCGCAACCGCCCGGGCGGAAGGCCTTCGTAGCCGAGGACCGCCTCTGTGAGCTGGGGCACTTCGGCCAGAAGACCGGGGCCGGCTGGTACCGGTATGAGGGGGGTCTCAAATCGGCGACGCCGAACCCAGAGGCCGCCCGGTTCGCCGCGGACGCGGCCCGCGAAGCCGGGATCACTCCGCGAGCGATTGTCCCCGAGGAGATCGTCGAGCGGACGGTCTACGCCCTCGTCAACGAAGGCGCGCGAATCCTCGAGGACGGCATCGCCCTGCGGGCCGGCGACATCGACATCGTCTACGTGTACGGCTACGGGTTCCCCCCCTACCGCGGCGGGCCGATGTGGTACGCCGACACGGTCGGGTTGAAGAAAGTCCATGATCGAGTCCGCGAATTCGAGCGACAGCACGGCCCCCGCTGGGCGCCGGCGCCGCTCCTGACGAAGCTGGCCGAATCCGGGTCAACTTTCGCGGCCCTCGACGTGGGTCGGTGAGGACCATGCCATGTGGGATTTCCGCAATATCGCCGAGGCACCCCGACGGCAGGCGGAACGGCGTGGGCCGCAAGTCGCGGTGCGCTACAAGCGGGGCGGGCGATTCCAGGACCTGACGTGGGCCGACTTCCGCGCCGACGTGCTGGCGTGCGCCGCGGCCCTCGTCGAGGCCGGCGTCCGGCCCGGCGATCGCGTCGGCCTGCTGGGCGAGAACCGCGTCGAGTGGATGATCGCCGACCTGGGGATTCTGACGGCCGCGGCGATCACCGTCTCGCCGCACTCGTCGCTGAGCGGCCGACAAATCCACTACCAGATGCGCGACGCCGGCGCCCGGTGGCTGTTCGCGTCGACGGCCGCCCAGCTCGACAAGGTTCGCCAGGTTCGCCGCGAGCTGCCGGACCTCGAAGGAATCGTTGTTTTCGACGCACCCGCGGCCGGCGACGGCGTGATGTCGTGGGACGATTTCCTCCGCCGCGGCCGGCAATCGCTCGCCCGCCACGAGGCCGAGCTGGCCCGCCGCGAGGCGGCGCTGGGGCCCGGCGACCTGGCGACGATCATGTACACGTCCGGCACCACCGGCGACCCGAAGGGGGTGATGCTGACGCACGGCAACATCCTGAGCAACGCAGTCGCCTGCCTGGAATCCGAGCCCCTCCAGCCGGACGACTTGAATCTCGCCTGGCTGCCGCTGAGCCACATCTACGGCCGGTTGTGCGACTTCTACGAGCGGCTCGTCGGGGGCGCGACGATGTGCCTCGCCGAGTCGGCCGAGACAGTCGTGGCAAACCTGGCCGAGATCCGGCCCACGCACATCTCGTGCGTCCCGCGGTTCTACGAGAAGCTCCTGGCGGCCGTCGGCTCGCCCGACCCGGCGGCGACTGCGGCGAAGCTCCGGGCGATCTTCGGCCCGCGGATGCGGTTCCTCGGCTCCGGCGGTGCGCCACTGCCCGCCGCCGTCGAGAAGGCCCTCCGCGACGCCGGCCTGCCGATCCTGCCCGGCTACGGGCTGACGGAAACCTCCCCCGTCATCACGTTCAACCGCATCAACCGCAACAAGCCTTACACGGTCGGGATCCCACTGCCCGGCGTAGAGGTGAAGATCGCACCGGACGGCGAGATCCTGACCCGCGGGCCGCACGTCATGCCCGGCTACTGGAACAACCCCGAGGCGACGGCCGAAGCGATCCGCGACGGCTGGCTCTACACCGGCGACCTCGGCTCGCTCGACGCGGACGGCTTCCTCACCATCACCGGCCGCAAGAAGGAGCTGCTCGTCCTCTCGAACGGCAAGAAGGTGGTCCCGCCCCACATTGAAGGGTTGCTCGTCGCCGACGAGTGCATCGACCAGGCCGTCGTGTGCGGCGAGGGCCGGCACTACCTGACCGCCCTGCTCGTCCCGCGCTGGGACAACCTCCGCAAGGCGATCGCCGCCGGCGGACTCTCGACCGACGGTTGCACCTCGGAGGAGGAGCTAACCCGGCACCCCACCGTGGTGGAGGTGTTGCGGCAGCGCGTGGCCCAGTGCCTGACCGACGTCGCCGGGTACGAGCAGGTGAAGTCGTTCGTCGTCCTGCCGCGGCCCTTCACCGTGGCGGGCGACGAACTGACGGTCAGCCTGAAGGTGCGGCGCAACGTCATCCTTGCGAAGCACAAGGCCGAGCTGGACGCGCTTTACCATGAGTGAGCGAGTCTAACATGTCCGCGACGATCTCCCTGGCCGGCAAGGTCGCGCTCGTCACCGGTGGCGGGCGCGGGATCGGCAAGGCGATTACCCGGTGCCTGGCCGAGGCCGGCGCGGGGATCGTCATCGCGAGCCGGAAGCTGGAGAACCTTCAGGCCACGGCCGCCGAGTTCGCCGACCTGCCGGGAAAAGTGGTGCCGATCGCCTGCCACGTCGGCCGCCTCGATGAACTGGAAGCCCTCGTCCGCGAGACGGAGTCGCGCCTCGGTCCGATCGACGTCCTCGTCAACAACAGCGCCACGAACATCGGCCAGGGCCCGTCGCTCGTGGTGACCGACGACATGCTCGACAAGATGGTGGAGATTAACGTCAAGAGTGCCCTGCGACTGGTGCGGCTGACAGTGCCGAAGATGATCGAGGGCAAGCGCGGCGGGTCGGTCATCAACATCGCGTCGATCGCGGGCCTCCAGCCGCAGCCGGGCGGGCTGCTCTACAGTTTCACGAAGGCCGGCCTGATCATGATGACGCGGACCTGGGCCCGCGAGTTCGGGCCGCACCGCGTCCGCGTCAACGCCATCGCCCCCGGCCTGATCCAGACCGACTTCAGCGAATTTTTCTGGAAGGACGAACGCTATCGTGCGCAAGTTGAGACTACCCAGCCCATCCGCCGCATCGGCCAAGCTCACGAGATCGGCCACGCCGCCCTTTACCTGGCGTCCGACGAGTCCTCCTTCGTGACCGGGCAGGTGTTTGTCATCGACGGGGGCGCGACCGCGTAACGGAAGAGGGGCACTATGCCGTCACTCAGCGGTCGCGTCGCCATCGTCACCGGGGCCAGCCGCGGCATCGGGCGGGCCATCGCTCTGGGCCTGGCCCGCGAGGGATGCGATGTCGTGATCGCGGCGAAGAGTGCGGAATCGACGGAGAAGCTCCCCGGATCCATCTTCACCGTCGCCGCGGAGGTCGAGTCATTGGGGGCAAAGGCCCTGCCCGTGCAGGTGGATGTGCGCGACGCCGACCAGCTCGAGGGAATGGCGGCGAAAGCCGTCGAGCGGTTCGGGCGGATCGACCTGCTCGTCAACAACGCGGGCGCCCTGCACTGGGCCGGCATCCTCGAAACCCCGCCGAAGCGGTTCGATCTGGTCATGAGCGTGAACGCGCGGGCGGCATTCCTCTGTTGCCGCGCCGTGTTGCCGGCGATGATTCGCCAGGGGGGCGGTCACATCATCAACATGAGTCCCCCGCTGGATCACTCGATCCTGCCGTCGCGAATCGCCTACGGCATCAGCAAGCTGGGAATGACACTCCTGACGTTCGGACTGGCCGAGGAGGCGCGGCGGCACAACGTGGCCGTCAACTCCCTCTGGCCAGCCACGATCATCGAGTCGCAGGCCAGCATCAACCACCGCCTCGGTACGCGGGAGATGTGGAGAAAGCCGGACATCCTCGTCGATTGCGTGCTGCGACTGGCCCGCAAGGAGCCGGCCGAGCTAACGGGCCGGGCACTGGTGGACGAGGACTTCCTCCGAGCGGAAGGGGTGTCGGACTTCAGCGGCTACGCCTGTGTACCCGGGTCGCGGCCGCCGCGCCTGTCGTGGACTGCCCTCAGCAAGGGTTGAACAGAATCAAGGACACGGTCCATGTTCCCGGAACCGTCGGTCCGAGCCAGGGATTTGCACCAGCGGCTTGCCTCGTTCATGGACGAGCACATTTACCCCAACGAGAAGACCTACCTGGAGCAGATCGAAACGGGCGACCGCTGGCGAGTCCCGGCGATCCTGGAGGCGCTCAAGGCGAAGGCAAGGGCCGCGGGGCTGTGGAACCTGTTCCTGCCGGATCGCGAATACGGGGCCGGGCTGACGAACCTGGAGTACGCCCCGCTGTGCGAGATGATGGGTCGGTCGGACATGGCGCCGGAGGTGTTCAACTGCTCGGCCCCGGACACCGGGAACATGGAAGTGCTCGCCCGTTACGGCACGCCCGAGCAGAAGAAACGCTGGCTCGAACCTTTGCTGGCGGGCGAAATTCGAAGCTGCTTCGCCATGACCGAGCCGGACGTCGCCTCCTCCGACGCCACCAACATCCGCGCCCGAATCGAGCGCCGCGGCGACGAGTACGTCATCAACGGCCGCAAGTGGTGGACCTCGGGCGCCGGCGACCCGCGGTGCAAGATCTGCATTTTCATGGGCCAGACCAACCCGTCGGCTGAGCCGCACCGGCGACAGTCGATGATCCTGGTGCCGATGGACGCCCCCGGCGTCACGGTCAAGCGGTTGCTGAGCGTGTTCGGCTACGACCACGCCCCCCACGGCCACGCGGAGGTTCACTTGCAGAACGTGACGGTTCCCGCGACCAACATGCTGTTGGGCGAGGGTCGCGGCTTCGAGATCGCCCAGGGCCGACTCGGGCCCGGGCGGATTCACCATTGCATGCGCCTGATCGGCCTGGCCGAGCGCTCCCTGGAGTCGATGTGCCGGCGCGTGCTGGCGCGCGTCGCCTTCGGCAAGCCGCTGGCCGAGCAGGGCACGATCCGGGCCGAGATTGCCGAGTCACGCATCGATATCGAGCAGGCCCGGCTGTTGACGCTGAAGGCCGCGTACCTGTTGGACACGGTCGGCAGCAAGGAGGCGCGCAACGAGATCTCCATGATCAAGGTGGTGGCGCCGAACATGGCCCTGCGGGTGATCGACCGGGCCATCCAGGCGCACGGCGGCGCCGGCGTCAGCGGCGACTTCCCGCTCGCCGCCGCCTGGGCGGGTGCACGCACGCTGCGGCTCGCGGACGGGCCGGACGAGGTGCATCGCGACGCGATTGCCAAGCTGGAGCTGCGCAAGCACTCGGGGCGAGCGTGAATCGCTCCTACGAGATTGTGGGTCTCCAAAGGGGAAGCGGATGGCGAAGGAGATGCGGCTGGACATCAAGCCACCTGCCGATGGCTGGGTAACAGTGCGGCTTACCGCTCCCGGTGCAGTGCTGGAGTTCGCCGCGTCGTACACGCCGAGGGACTCGATCCGTGACTTGGCGTCCGCGGCGGCCGGTTTGTTGGCCGGTGTCCCCGATCAAGTCGTCGTCTGGAATACCGAGCCCGCCGAATACGAGTTTCGCTTCGTGACCGCTGCTGGTCGCACTCGGCTGGAGGTCCGACAGTACGCCGACATACGGCGGCAGAGCGGACGCCCCAGCAATCCGGTGCTGGTGGTCGAGGGTAACGTGGTCGCCATCGCCCGCGCGCTCTGGCGGGGTCTCAGGCGGTTGCAAGGCGGGGTTCCGGGGGAGGAGTTCGCCGCGGCGTGGCGCCACCCATTCCCGACGGCGACCGTGAGGCGCCTCGGGGAGTGTCTCCGAGAGTAGGCCACACAATTGACCCAGCGGCGGCCGGAAGACTACTCCATCGTCGCTTCTCGAACTGCCCGGAGCGATCTAGCGGGTGAAAGTGGAGGCAGGCTGATGAGTGTCCTGACGCTGATCCGCCACGGCCAGGCCTCGCTCTTCGCCGACAATTACGACGAACTCTCGGCACTCGGCCGGGAGCAGGCGCGACTCCTGGGCGAATACTGGGCCCGCCGGCAGATCGACTTCGACGAGGTCTGCTGCGGCCCGCGAGCCCGGCAGCGACAGACGGCCGACATTGCGGGCTCTGCCTACACTCAAGCCGGGAGAACGTGGCCGGAACCGGTGGAACTCGCGGAACTTGACGAGTACGATCTGGGCGCCCTGTTCCACTCGCTCGCCCCGGAACTTTCGCGACGAGATCCCGCGTTCGCGGAGCTGGTGGCGAGTTACCGGCGCGACGAGGCCAGTCCCGACCGCGAGCGGAGCTTTGGGAAGTTGTTTCAGGCGCTGACCATGCACTGGGTGACGACTTCGTGCCCGGTGGACGGGGTGGAATCGTTCCCGGCCTTCCGCGACCGCGTCGAGCGCGGCCTACGTCGCGTGACGGAGATGCCCGGATCGGGACGCCGGGTGGCGCTCTTCACCTCGGGCGGGGTCATTGGCGCAGCGGTCCGCATGGCGCTCGACGCCCCGGACCGGACGGCGCTGGAATTCAACTGGCGGGTGCGCAATTGCTCATTGACCGAGTTCGTGTTCGCTTCGGGCCGGTTCACCCTCGACAGCTTCAACGCGCTCCCGCACCTCGAGGACCCCACCCTCTGGACGTACTGGTGAACGAGGGGCTCCCATGAGCCACGATCTCGACACCGCCGGTCCCGTGCGTCCCGGCGAGGAGCTGCCGGTCGCGACCCTGGACGCGTTCCTGGCGAAGAGCCTGCCGGAAGTCGCCGGGCTGCTTTCTGTCGAGCAGTTCCCGTGCGGCTATTCCAACCTCACCTACCTCTTGCGCAAGGGAGATCGGGAGTTCGTCCTGCGCCGGCCGCCGTTTGGCAACCAGGTCAAGACGGCACACGACATGGGGCGAGAGTTCCGCGTGCTGTCGAAGCTCAGCGCCGTGTATCCCCCCGCTCCGCGGTCGTATTTCTATTGCGAGGATCTTGAGGTTCTCGGCGCCCCGTTCTACGTGATGGAGCGCCGGCGGGGGGTCGTGCTGCGTCACGCCAACATTCCTGGAACGTCCCTCGATCCGCCGGCGGCGCGACGGCTCAGCGAAGCCCTGATCGACAACCTCGCCCTCCTGCACGCGCTCGATTACAAGGCGGCCGGGCTCGCCGACCTGGGCAGGCCGGACGGGTACGTCCAACGTCAGGTGACGGGTTGGATCGGCCGCTACACCAACGCCCAGACCGAGCCGCTCCCGGGCATGGATCGAATTGCCCAGTGGCTGACCGACCACCAGCCCGCGAGGTCGGACGCGGCCCTCATCCACAACGACTACAAGTACGACAACCTCGTGCTCGACCCCGCGGACCTGATGCGAGTCGTGGCCGTTCTCGACTGGGAGATGGCGACAGTCGGCGACCCACTCATGGACCTCGGCACGACGCTCGGCTACTGGGTCGAGGCGGGCGACACGGAACCGGTGCGGGCGGGCGCGTTCGGACCCACGGCCTTGCCCGGTAGCCTCACCCGACAGGAACTGGTCGCCCGTTACGCCGACATGACCGGCCGCGACATGTCCGTCATGCTCTTCTACTACTGCTTCGGCGTCTACAAGATCGCGGTCATCGTCCAGCAAATCTACGCGCGCTACCTCCGCGGGCATACGCGGGACGCGCGCTTCGCCAGGTTGAATGAACGCGTCGCGACCCTCTGCGAGACGGCCCTTCGCGCCGCGGACACCGGGCAGATTTGACCGTCGCCGGGGAAGAAGTTCCTGTCCGGAGCATCTCCCGACGGGTATCATCGTTGCCGGTCATGAGCGCTCATCCAATCGAGGTCTCTCCATGAAACCGTATCGCCTGGTCAGCCGGTGCGCGATCTTGTGGTTCGCTGTCGTGGCCATTACCGCGTGTGCGTCCGCGGAGGAGCCGCTCAACGGCAAGAAGACCCCGCTGGACGAGTACGTCGCCAAAGCGGACCCGGCGTACGAGTGGAAGGTAGTGAAGACCATCCCCGGCGAAGGCGTCACCACCTTCGTCGTGGACCTGAAGTCGCAAACGTGGCGTAAGGTCCCCGAGGTGGATCGGGCCGTCTGGCAGCACTGGCTGGTTGTCGTCAAGCCGGACGAGGTCAAGCACCCGACCGCGTTCCTCAACATCGGGGGCGGGCGGAACGGCAGCCCGGCCCCGGAGGCCGCCAGCCCGGTGAGCATCAACATGGCCAAGGCGACGAACTCGGTCGTCGCGGAGCTGAAGATGGTGCCGAACCAGCCGCTCGTCCTCAACGACGACGGCAAGGCGCGGTCCGAGGACGACCTGCTGGCCGAGGGCTGGGTCAAGTTCATGGACACCGGCGACCCCACCTGGATCCCGCGGCTTCCCATGGTGAAAAGCGCCGTCCGGGCGATGGACACCGTGACCGCCCTCCTCGCGAGCGAGGAGGGCGGAAAGGCCGACGTGAAATCCTTCGTCGTCGCGGGCGGGTCCAAGCGCGGCTGGACGACCTGGCTGACCGGGGCAGTCGATAAACGGGTCGTGGCGATCGTCCCGATCGTCATCGACGTCGTGAACGTCCGGGCGTGCTCGATCAACCACTTCTGCGCCTACGGGTTCTGGGCCCCCGCGATCGGCGATTACACCCGCCACAAGATCTTCGAGCGTAGCGAGTCATCGGAGCACGCCACTCTCATGCGGATCGAGGACCCGTATTTCTACCGCGACCGGCTGACCATGCCCAAGTATGTGGTCAACGCCGCGGGCGACCAGTACTTCCCGCCGGACTCGTCGAAGTTCTACTTCGGCGACCTCGTCGGCCCGAAATACCTGCGCTACGTGCCCAACGCCGACCACTCCCTCCGCGGGTCGGACGCCAGCGACAGCATCCTGGCCTTCTACGACGCCGTCCTGAACAAGAAGGAGATTCCCAAGTTCACCTGGGACTTGGGCAAGGACGGTTCAATCCGCGTGAAGACGGAGCACAAGCCGAAGGAAGTCGTCCTCTGGCAAGCCACGAACCCTAAGGCCCGCGACTTCCGGCTCGAGGCGATCGGTCAGGCCTACAAGAAGTCGAGTCTGGAGCCGGTCGAAAGCGGTGTCTACGTCGCCAAGGTCCCCAAGCCCGAAAGCGGGTGGACCGCGTTCTTCGTCGAGTTGACGTTCGACAGCGGCTGCAAGGTGCCGTTCAAGTTCACCTCGCAGGTGAGCATCGTGCCCGACGTGCTGCCCCACAAGATTGAGGAGGCCTCGAAGCTGGTGAAATAGTCGCCGACGATGGTCGGCGAAGGATTCGGTAACTGCCCCAGTCTGTGCACGACCAGGCTGGGGCGGACCCGGGCGGGGGACCCGGCCGGCTTTTCCTGGGCGCTGGCCGCCAAGCGGGATACGCTTCCCAACATCCCACCATCATCTCGTGGTTAGCGGGACTCTCCGGCCCGTGGGGAACGGGAGCCCGGCAGGACGGGTGCGAACCTTTTGGCGTACGAGGCATACGGCACCCCGGAATGCGGAACGCTTCCGCATAACTTCGGATTCCATGCCGCACTCTCGACCGCCGAGAGCTAAGCGTAAAGTGCTTCGGCCCAACAGGATGTTCCGAATAGCGGCGACTGGATTTGAACCAGTGACACGTCGCTTATGAAGCGACTGCTCTAACCCCTGAGCTACGCCGCCGTACGTCCTTCATTTAACCGCCGTCTATCCGGACCGACAAGGCCCCCGGCGGGTGGGTTCGCTGGCCGCTACAATCCCTCTCATGCCGACCCGCCCCTGCGTCGTCCTCGCCGTGCTCGTCGGGGCCGCGTTGAACGCGACCGGAGACGAGGCCGTCCGCGGCGACGGGTCGCGCGTCGCCGGGCGGCTAACGCTCACCGACACCGGCCGATTCACTTTCACGGCCGCCGACCGCTCCGAATCCGTCGCGCGCCTCGACCAGTTCCAGTTCGCCCCAAAGGCGCCGCCGGATCCGCCCGCCGCACTTTGGCACCAGGTCCACCTTGGTCGCGGCGAGGTCGTTCGCGGAGAGATCCGTCGGCTGGACGACCATCACCTGCATCTCCGCACCGCCTGGGCCGATACACTTGCGGTTCCCCGGGCCGCCATTGAGGGCGTCACCTTCGCGCCCGGCTGGCGGCCGGTCTTCTTCGACTCGTTCGACGCCGGGCTGGCGAGCTGGACGACCGCCGGGAACCCGCGCGCCGCGGGTGGCCAAACCGTCTTTGACAAGGACGGGCAGGCCGTCGAGGTGTCCCTCAAGCCGCCGGTCGCGGCCGGGCGCGTCGGGACGACGTTCCGGTCCGCCACGACCACCGCCCGCCGCCTGACGCTGGAGCTGGAGTTCGTTGACGGCGGGCAGCGGGCGCCGGTCTGTGTCGAGCTGATCGGTCCGGGGGAGCACTACGCGATCACTTCTCAGGCGAAGCCGGATCACGAGGGCCGGTTGAGACGCGCCGTCGGCGCCCGCCGGCTGACCGCGGAATTCGATCGCGACCGGCTGCAGGTGTTCGTGGACGGGTGGGTGCTCTGGTCGCAGGAATCGGGTCCGGGCTTGCTGCGGACGATCAAGCTCGTCGCGGCCGGAGCCGGGACCGAGTCGGCCGCGGTGGACGACGTGCTGGTCGCCGACGCGGGCCCCGTCCTGCGGCCGCGGGACTGGGCCGACCTGACGCGCGACGCGGTGCGGTCACGCGACGGGGATGAAACGTTCGGCGCCCTGACCGCGGCCGGGCCGGGCGGGGTCACGCTGCAGGCACAAGGCCACAAGGCGCACATCGCGTGGCCGGCCGCCGCGGAGCTCGGCTTCCGCCGGGGGCCCGTGAGCGAACGGATGACGGCCGGGGAGCACGTGCGGGTCGTCATCCGCACGGCCGACGGCGGCCGCGACGTCCTCGACGGGGCGGTCAAAACGTTCGACGAAACGTCCCTCGTCCTGGCCCACGCAACTCTCGGCGACCTGAAGATCCCGCGCGACCGGTTGGAGGAGCTGCGGTTCCGATTCTTCGGCCGCACGCTGCCGGTCGATGCCGCCCCGCACCACCTGGGCGCGCGGCCCGCCTTCGGGTTCGCCATTCCGAAGCCGGAGGGGCTGCGGCTGGTCAAATCGGTGGCCGTTGAAATGGCCCCGTTATCCGGGTTTGTGGTCGTGGACGCGGCCCGCGTGGGCGCGAAAGGGACTCCGGTCGAGATGCTCCTCAACGGCGAGCGGCTCCAGGAGCTGAATCAATTCGCCGATCGCCCAGGGGCCGACGTGAAGACATACCGAGTGCCGGTGCCCGCCGCGGCGTGGCGGATCGGGGACAGTGAAGTAGTCATCCGCTTGCGGGCGGACGCGGGCGACCGGCAAGTAAACAGCGTGGACGTGCGGGCGGTCCGGCTGGAGCTGCACGACAAGCGGTGACGGTGCCGACTATAGCTGGCTGCGAATGATGAGCACTGCGACCGCGATCACGGCGGCCAGCAGGGCCAAACCGAGGACGACCGTGACGGTCACGTTCACCACCCCAACCTCGTTGCCGCCAGTGCCATGCCGCAACTGTTGGCGAACCGAGTCCTTGCCCCGCTTCAGGGGAACCGGTAGTTTGCGACCGCATTGCTCGCAATAGCCCACGGCCGTGTCGTAGTCCTGGGCCGACCCGCATTCCAGACACTTGACCAGCGTCATCGGCGAACGGCCTGTCGCCAGGCCCCTCCCGCGTCGGTCGGGCTGAGATGTGTGCGGATAGTGTGACGCAAGCGCGACCGGAAATCAAGCGCGGGTCCGCGGGCGGTTACTTGCCGGGCGGGAGGTCGAAACGCAAGCGGGGCGGCCCGAGTGGGCCGCCCCGCTTGCGTTGATACGATTCGAACCCGTTCCAGGCCCCGGGATCAGAACAGAGTCACCGTCTCAGTGGGCGTCGGGTCGATCAGCTCGTCGTCGCTGAAAGCGAGGAACCAGTCCTGACCGATCCCGCCAGTCACGCTATCGGGTTTCCCGTCGTTGGTTACGGTTGCGACGGTCAGGAAGTTGGTCCCGTTCAGTCCGCCCGGCGTCGCCCCCGTCAGGTGGTTGATCCGGTTGTTGTAGGACAGGAAGCGAGTCCACTCACTTCGGAGCGACTCGAGGGCCGTGGCGTCGAGGTCGAATGCCGTGGAACCCCCGAACACCAGGTCGTCCCCGGCCCCGCCATCGATGACGTCGGTCCCGGCCGCGCCGATCAGGATGTCGCGGCCGCCGTTGCCGGTCAACTCGTTGTCCTGGGCGTCGCCGACGAGGATGTCGGACGCGGCCCCGCCGATGACGTTGGTGATGTTGCTGATCCCGGACGTCCCGGTGGCGGCCCCGAGGCCGAGGTAGACGCGCACCGGGGTCGTGTAGGCTGTGTAGTTGAGAGTGTTCACCCCGTCGCCGCCGTCGATCGTCCCCGACATGGACTGGCCGGCCGAGAATATGAACTCGTCGTCCCCCGTCCCGCCGACCAGGCTCTCGATGGTGTTGAAAGCGGCCGCCCCGACACGCCCGGCGTTGTGAGCGGTGATGCGCCAGGTCGTGTCCGCGTCCATTCCGAACAGGAAGTCGTTCCCGATCCCGCCGAGGATCACGTCGTTGCCGGTCCCGGCGACGAGCGAGTCGTCCCCGGCCCCGCCGTCAATGACGTCCGACCCGGCCGCGCCGATCAGAATGTCGCGGCCGCCGTTGCCGGTCAGCTCGTTGTCCTGGGCGTCGCCGACGATGATGTCGGACGCGGACCCGCCGACCACGTTGGCAATGTTGCTGATCCCGGACGTTCCGGTGGCCGCCCCGAGGCCGAGGAAGACGCGGACCGGGGTGTTGTAGGCCGTGTAGTCCAGGG
>DATFWZ010000079.1:0-19198 GCA_035258765.1 Gemmataceae bacterium | reverse complement strand
CTGGCACACACGGTCAATTTCACTGGCGAGCAGTATGGCGTTCCGTTCGCATTCAGCCAGGACGGCAAGACGTTCGCATGCGCCTTGCAGCCGGGCGGGATTCGACTGTACGACCCCGCCACCTGGAAGCCGGCCAACGAGATCAAGCTTTCGGCCCACATGGACGACTACGTCCGCGCGATCGCGTTCTTGCCCGGCGGGACGACTCTGATCCTCCACCACGGCCGCGACCAGGTCGAGCGCCGCGACATCGGGGCCGAAAAGCCGACCTGGACCATCAAGGAGGACATGCTCGCGCTCGCGGTTGCCCCGGACGGGAAGCGGGTCGCCGTCTCCAACGCGAAGGGCGTCTCGATCCGCTCGGCGGCCGACGGATCCGAGGAGCGACTGATCCCAGTGACGCCGGACGCGGAGTCGAGAGTGGCCTACCAGGTCCGGGCCGACGCCCTGGCCTTCTCCCCGGACGGCTCGCTCCTCGCAATGACCCGGTGGGACGAGGGGGACGTCTTCGTGTGGGACGTTGCCACCGGCAGCGAGTACCGCCGTCTCGTCGGCCACCCGGTCCCGGATCACACCCGGATCGGGGAGACGACCGTGACCTTCTCCGCGGACGGCCGCTGGCTCGCGACCGGCCACGCCGACCGCACGACCCGGGTCTGGGAGGTGGCGACCGGGAAGGAGGCGTTGCGGCTCATCGGCCACGACGCCACGGTCTCCGGCGCGTCGTTCTCGCGCGACGGCCGAACGCTGCTGACGACCGGGGGGGTCGAAGTGCTGCTCTGGGACCTGCGGTCCGGCTCGACGGCGACGACGAATCTCGACACCCTCTGGGCCGACCTGGCATCCGACGACGCGGGCAAGGCCTACAAGGCCGCCGCGACGCTCTCGGCTCGCGACAATGTGCCCGAGTTCCTGCGCGGGAAGTTGCCCCCGGTCGCGGCGGTGGATCCGGAGCGGGTGGCGAAGCTCGTCGCCGAACTGGACAGCGGCCGCTTCGCGGTCCGCGAGGCCGCGAAGAAGGCCCTGGCCGACCTCGGCGGCGCGGCCCAGAAGGCGCTCGAAGCGGGACTGAAGAAAGGCCCATCGGCCGAAGGCCGGGCCCGGATCGAGGAGCTGCTGACCCGCCTGGTGAAGCCGCTCGCGGGCACCGAAGCCCGCGAGGCGCGAGCGGTGCAGGCACTGCAATGGTCCGGCACCGCCGCGGCGCGGGCGGTGCTCAAGGAGTGGGCCGCCGGCGCCGCGGGGGCGCGGTTGACGGAAGAGGCGAAGCGAGGGGTGGGGGTGATGGAGTGAGGGGGCCCGCACTGGATCAAGTTCCCGATCGCCAAGCGGGAGAACGTCGGCTGGGTGAGCCCAGAGTGGCGCCCGCACATGCTGGCCGCGGCGTCGTACGTGTTCCTCGGGGCGGACGCACGGGAAACGGAGGTGGCGAGGCAGGCAAGGGAGGCAATTCGTAAGCTCTAGCGCCCGCGGGCCGAATTGCAGTACTGAGAGCCCGCCAGTGCGGCGGCGGTTCGGCCGCATGGACGCTGTCCCTACTTTCGCAGCGCCTGAGCCAGGAGGCCACGAGCCGTGGCGAGGAACTGAGGAGGCCCTCCTGCCGGGCGGCCGTTCTGTTCCCACAGGTCGGCCGCCAGCTTTTCGGCTTTCTCCCGAAACAGGCGATCGCGCCTCTCCTCGTTTTTCTCGGTCGCCCCGAGACCGGCATGTTCTTCTTCGAGCGGGCTCGGGACCGCGATGGTTACGCGGTGGTAGTCGCAGTATTGCTGGAACCAGTCGGCGATGACGTTCCCGGCGTTAATGATCTTCAAGCTGCAACTCCAGATTGCGGTCAGGAAGACCCATGTCAGGACGGCGTCATTCCCGTGAACCTCCCGCAGACAGTCAGCGAACTGCCGCTGCTTCCGCTCGTTGGGCTGGTGGGCGTACCGGGTGTAGAGGAAAACGTCGATTAGCCGCTTGGTGGTGAACGTGCAAGTGCCCTCATTCACGAACGGCCGGTTATCCGGGACGGCGGCCAGTTGGTCCTTGTATGCCTGCGCCTCGCCCTCGACCCACTTGGCGAGCGGGTGAAGACCGAGCGCTTTGGCGAAAATGGGAACGACAGCGAGGAAGTTCGCTGGGTCTCGGTCGCTGGTCATGTACAGGCGACGGAAAACCATGACGAAGGACGTAATCTCATCAGACGTGACGGCTGTCTCCAGCCGGACCCGACTCGTAGGCGTCATCGGAAGTACGCCGGCCACCCGGAATGTGCCGGGGCCGTCCTTCATGAAGGCCGACTTCGACAACTGACCGAGGTCTCGAACGAAGATCGCCAGAAGCCGCCCCTCGTCGGGGTCGAGTGCCACCTCGGCCAGCGGGATCGGTGTGGGCTGGGCCAGCATGAAGTCAACGTCGTGGTGCCGGGCGCTCCTGGGCAGATACATCGTGTTCGGATCGCCAGTCAGGAGCGGCCCCATCTCCCGAAGTGTCAACTCCCGGCCCGTCTCGTCCTCGAAGTAATCCACAGGTCCCACGCCGACGAACCTGCCCCATCCCCGTGCGCCGCCAGGGGGACCTTCCAGCGTCCCCTCGACGAACAGGTCGCGGTATTTCAGGATCTCCCGGTCGGTCCCCGGCGATCGGTTTTCGACGACGAGTTCCACAGCGGCCCGTGTGACCGGGTCGAGGGTCTGAGTGTGCAGATACAGGAAGCGATCCTTGAAATCTCGCTCGGACCAGTCAAAGTAGCGGATCTTCCAGAACACCAACATGGTGGGCCTCTATACGGGACGATCTATAAGAGTTAGGCTGCGCCGATTTCTCGCCGGTTTGCCGTCTAGGCCCCGTTACCTATCCACGGTCTCCCTTCGGAAAGGAGAGGACGAACCGGCCATAGGTTCTGCCCGGCAGAAGATGGAGAAGTTGTTGGTAATCTACGTTCGGTGGGCCGGCGACTCTAGCTCTGTAGTTGATAAGCCCGCTGGCCGGGTCTGGAATTGGTGAGCGCCTGGTTGACGCCACCCGCCCAGAAACCTGCCCATTTACCGGAGCTTTTGGGCAAAGCGGCTTTGTAAGTGAAGGCAATTGTTGCATTTCAGCGGTGGTAGATTCCTTTCAGTACACCCCTCTTCTCTTGCAAAGCCGGACGGATCGCATAGCGACCACGTAGCTGGAAGCCCGTTCAGCAGTGCGGTAGCATAGGCTGGTATAGCATACGCAGGGGGAGGGGAGCGCATGTCGGCGGTCTTTGACCTGATTCTCCGAGGCCAAGACGACCAACTCAGGCCAGAGACGTTCCACGTTCGGGAACTGGCCAAGGCACTTCTGCGCCTTGAGGACGCGGTGGCGTCAGAGGCCGGAATCGAGTTACCTGACTTAGAAGCAACGCGCACTGCGTTTGATCCCGATCCTCTCCTTGCTCTCGTTAACATCACCCCGAGCAGTAATTGCTTGACGTTTAACGCCTCCCCCGCTGGCGAGCAAGCCGTCAGCATCATAAGCCGAAACGTGGCGGCCGGTACGCTCGCCGGGCTGAAGATCGACACGCAGCGGAATCTGTGGAGGCTCTGGCGGCCGCTGAACGACCGGCTGATTAGTTTGGAAGTCAGGCCGCGGGAAGCCCGACTGCCGATCTCCCGCTTTGTGTTGACCCGAGACCAGCCACTTCCCCCGGTCGATATCTCCCGAATTCTGCGAAACGGAACGACGATCTACGGGAGGGTGATGCGGGTCGGCGGGAAGGCGAAGGCGACCGCTCAGATTGAGGCGTTCAACAAGGGCGGGCGCATCATAACGGTCCGGATCACCAAGGCCCAAGCGGAACAGCTCGGACACTTGATGTATAAAGAGGTGGCTCTGAAGGGCATCGGCGAGTGGCGGATCGATGATATGAAGCTGGTCGCGTTCGCCGTCCGCGCCATCCAGCCGGTGCCCTCAGAAGACCCCATCGCAGTGTTCAAAAGACTGAGCCAGTTGATCGGCGACAGACTAGAGGGCAAAGACCCGAACGCCATCGTTCGGGACTTGCGTGGTGAGGATGATGCCGAATGATCGCCCTGGACTCGACCGCGTTCTTCCACGCTGTCCAGTCGGCCCCGCGCGCCGATCGCCCTGGGGATGGGCCAGAATGGGAGGCCACGCGGAGGTTTCTTGACTTCCTGAGACGCCGGGGTGAGAGGATTATCGTTCCTAACATCGTGGTCGGCGAGTTCTTACAGTTCTTTCACGACGCCGCCGACCTGCGCCTTCAGTTGTCGAACGTGATCCGAAGTGGGTTTCGGCTGGTTGAGTTTGATTTTGACGCCGCAAGGCACGCGGCCGACCTAAACCAGCTCATAAACAGGACGCAGCGGCACGACATCATCCGGGCGAACGACCTCTCAAAACAACTCCTCAAGACGGACTTTCTGATCGTGGCCACAGCGATGTCACACGGTGCCCGTGGGTTCTTGGCGAAGGACCGCGGGATTCTAGCGACCGCTCGGGCCGCGAACCTCACCCCCTACGACATTACCGCATTGCCGGCAGACGGGGACTACGGTGCCCTATTCCCCAGCCATGCCGTGTGATGCGGGCTAGACCGCAAGTGCGGCCGTGTTCCCGGGCCAGAACGCTGCTTCGATCCCGAGTTCCGCGACTGCCTGATGAACCACGACGATGTTGTGGCAAAGGAACTTGCACAGCACTTCATTTTTCATGGCCGTGTCTACAGTGAGGAAGTGGCCCGCAAGGCGGTCTCGCAGTTCCTCAAGTCGAAAGACCCACGCATCGGGATGCTGCGCCGGTTCGCTGCTGCGGCCGGACTCGACATCGATGAGTTAGTAGCAGAGCCGAAGCCGGCTCGGCGGAAGAAGTGACGTTGTCTTGCAGACTGGGGACGTTTCCTTTCAAACGCCCCCAGTTCTCTTGTGGGGTGCCCTTACATTACAAGGCCGGGCAAAGTCGCGTCTGCAATGAAAGGAATGAAAGGGGACCACACACGCCTGCCGGCCTGTGCGGTCCCATTGGTCGGCCGACGATCAGACCTTCAACAGCTTCCTCGCCTCCTCAAACCCCGGCGCCGGCTTGCCGTATTCGCTGGCGGTCACCCGCGCCAGCGCCACCAGCTGCCGCCACTTGAACGCGGGACGCATCAGCGCGAACTCCTCCTGCACCGTCCGGTAGTACTTCTCCGCGTGCAACGCCCCGTCCTCGCTCACGCCGTAGCGCAACAGCAGGTCGAACACCGGCCGGGCCGAGTGGCCCAGCTCGCCGTAACGCGACACCAGCGCCGCGGCCAGACCCTGGTCCTGGTGCTTGATCGCGTCCTCGGCTTGCGCCAACAACTCCTTCGCGTCCTTCGTCTTGATCCTCTCCAGGTTCGCGGCCAGGGGGTGGGGGTCCTTGACCTGGCCGCCGTCCTGACCGGCCGTGTGGTAGGCGCCGACGATCAGGCTCGCCATCGCGTTCTTCTGATTGCTCACCTTGGCGATGTTCCGCCAGGCGTTGGCCGCGTCCGAGGCGTGGACGCCGACCGAGTCGCCGTGCACGCTGCCGACGTACTTCGCCCCGTCCGCCTGCCGGCGGCCCGGGTCGCGCAAGAGGAGCTGGTTCGCGGCCAGGCAGATCGCGTCCGCGACCGCCTCCGGCGCGAACCCCTCGGCCAGGGCCGCGGCCACCGCGTCGGCCGCCTTCGCCCGCCCGGCCCCGTACACGACCTTGCTCAGGTCCTCAATCCATTTGTCGTCCGCGGTCCGCGTGCCTGCCTTCCGTCCGACCAGCTTGTACTGGTCCATTAGCTTCGGCAGCAGAGCCTGGATTTCGGACGTCGCCTTGCCACCGTGCTCGCGGCAGGCGAAGAGGACCGACTGGCGGAGCAGCGTGTGCGCCTGCGCCGGGCCCGTGTAGTCGAGCATCATCCACGCCCGCCACGCCAGCACCACGCGGTGGACGTTGACGTCGTCGTGGACGAACTCCTGAAGCTCGTTGAACGCCTCGGCCGGCTTGCCCTTGGCGACGGTGGCGAAGACGCCCTCGGCCGTCCCGCGGTCGTTGTTCCGGGCCGCGTCGCGGATCACCTCGCCGCTCGACTTGCCCTCCGGTATCGGCATCGGGTTGACCGCGTGCAGCTCCTCGTTCTTGCGCCCGCCCTTGGCCTGCATGTGCGTGGCGTTGCGGTACAGCACCTTGAGCACGGGCAGCGGCCGTTGCGCCTCGGGCAGCTCGCGGGCCATCTCGTAGGCCGGTGCCAGGGCCATGAACGTGTGGTATCCCTCGTAGTGGCGGCCGCCGAACTCGCGGGCGTTGGCCAGGGCGCCGGCCGCGACCAGCTCTTTCAGCTCGGTCCCGTCGGCCAGCTCCTTGACCAGGATCGGGAGCACCTTGTCGGCCGGGGTGTCCTGCATGAGGGAGGCGAGCTCTTCGTAGCAGCCGACCTTGATCGGCTGGGGGCCGTCGCCGGCGAATGCGGAGGAGAGGCCGAGGTCACAGGCCACGGCCGGGCCGACGCTGGCGACCAGCATCCCGCGGCCGACGTCCGCGAGGAACTCGCGGCGATTGTGGGGGAGCATGAATGTTCTCCTGTCCGGATGGAAGAGTAACGCGGGCAAGGATACCGGCGAGCGTCCTGTAAGACAGGTTTCCCAACCGGTTTCCCAACCTGTCCTACGGGACGCCAACTCGCGAAGGCTAAAGCGGGTGCGGCTCAGCAGTTTGGTTCCGCGTCCCATAGGACAGGTTGGGAAACCTGTCCTACGGGACGCTCACCCGGTACTACTTGTGCCGCAACCGGTTGCGGATTGCTTTTCAGGTTGCCGGGTCGGTCAGGGGGTGCAATGCAATGAATTTCGAAGGTTGCCAAATTGACACACACACGCGTGGCAATCTTCAAATCCTCCGCTCGTGCGCCGGTTGCGACGACCCCGCGGGCCACGCCTATCCCGAACGCGGGGGCGTTACACGACTTTGGCGGTACCCGAACCACGGCCGCCGCCGGTAACTACAAATAGCACCGTCAGCCCCAGGAGCGACCCGGCTACCACCCCGACCAGGATGAACGTCTCCCGAAGTCCCGCCCGGGCCCGTTCGACATCGCGGTCCAGCGGGCGGATGATCTCCACGACTCCCCGGACGTCCCCCACCTGCCAGTCCCGCTTGGTGCTGTTCTCGTCAACGTTATGACAGCCGAGGCAGGTGGCGCGCATCTTTCGCGCCACCCCGAAGCGCAGGACCGGCCGGCCCTGGTACTCTTCGAACGTGTACACCGGCTCGTCGGGGTTCTCGCGCAGCCGGCGCAGGGCCTCGCGTTCGAAGTCGTCGGCCGGGCCGCCGTTGGTCCGAAATTTCCACGGATGGTCGCTGTACAGCCGCACCTGCATCCCAGACTCGCTCCGCTCGCTGATCCGCTTGCCGAGGTCGATGGTGAGCGTCGCCGGGAGCGGCAGCGAGTCCTTGCGTTCCGCGTAGTCGTGCGTGACCAGCACCTTCTTCTTCGGCAGCGCCCGGTCCACCGCCTCCGAGTAGAGGTCGTTGAGACATTCGAGCGTCTCGGCCTGTTGCGCTGCGCCTTCCAGGGCCGTGGATCGCACCATCCGCTCATTCAATCGCGACAGGTGCCACAGGCCGACCGCGGAGCCGAGCGAGAGCCCCACCAACAGCCCGGCCGGGACCGGGTTCCGCCGGCACCACCGCCAGGCGCGCCCCGGCAGCCCGACCGGCCGGGCCTTGATCGGCTCGTGGGCGAGAAACCGGCGCAGGTCGGCGGCCAGCTCGCCGGCCGTCGCGTACCGTCGGGCCGGGGCCTTGGCCATCGCCTTCAGACAGATGGTCTCGAGGTCACGGGGGATCTTGTCGTTCAACCGGCGCGGAGGTCGCGGTTCGTCCTGGAGCACCTGGAGGATGAGCATCCGCCGGCTGCCGCGGAACGGCCGCTCGCCGGTCATCGACTCGTAGAGCACGACCCCGAGGCTGTACACGTCGCTCCGGGCATCGACTTTGTGCGACTCGCCGCGGGCCTGTTCCGGGCTCATGTACGCGGGGGTTCCCAGAACTTCCCCCTCGGGGGTCATGGTGGCCACGTCCTCGGCCTCCGCTTTGGCGAGGCCGAAGTCTGTCACTTTGGGAGTCCCCAGTCCGCCGTCCTCAGTCCCCAGTCGCGACTGGGGACTGAGGACGGCGGACTGGGGACTCGCGAGCATGATGTTGGACGGCTTGACGTCGCGGTGGATGACCCCCTGCCGGTGCGCCGCGTCGAGGGCTTCGGCGACGTCCGCAAGTAGCCCGGCCGCGGACTTCGGATCGAGCGGCCCGGTCTTGAGGCGCTCGGCGAGTGTCACCCCGCGGACCAGCTCCTCGACCAGATAGCAGACCCCGTCCGGCGTCTGCCCGGCCTGGTGCAGGGAGACGATTCCCGGATGTTGCAGCCGCGCGGCACTACGGGCCTCGCGGAGGAACCGCTCGACCTCCGCGGCCCCGGCCAATCGCCCGGCGCGTAACACTTTGACCGCGACTTCGCGACCAAGCTCAGTGTCCATGGCCCGGAACACCGACCCGAACGACCCGCTGCCGATCTCCTCGATCAGCTCGAACGAGCCGACCCGGCGAGGCGGGCCCGCGGCCGGCCCGGCGGCCGTCTGCGAGGTGCCGACGCTCCGGGCCGCGGCGATCAACTCCGCCGGTACGTCGGCGATGAGGCTGGCCGGGCGACGCAGGCCGGCGACGAGCGGGTCGGCGTACGTGTCGAGGTCGCGGAGGGCCGATTCGCACTCGGCGCAGCGCTCGACGTGCCCGGCCACGCGCGACAGGTTGGGGCCGTCGAGGTCGCCGACGGCGAACCGGGCCAGCTCGTCCCGGTCCGGACAGCCGTTGGGGGTCATGTGAGAGGTCCACCGGGTGCGGTCCATCGCCATTCTAACGCGGGGACGTTACAGGCGGTTTCTCCATCGACATCGGACTCCCAGACGTCCAAACTAAGGACGGCAATCGGCCGAACCAGCATGAGCAACGGGCAACCGACCACCGGCGAGGACGGGCGGTCGTCGTCCACGGCGACGTCGCGCAGCCTGCTTGCGCGGGCCCGGGACCACGACCCGGGGGCCTGGGAGCGCATGGTCGCCCTGTATGCCCCGCTGGTGCTGCACTGGTGTCGCCGCTGGGGGCTGCCTCCGACCGACGCGGCCGACGTGTTTCAGGACGTCTTCCATTCCGTCGCCACCCACCTGGGCGGATTCCGCCGCGACCGGGCCGGGGACACGTTCCGCGGCTGGCTGCGGGCGATCACCCGGAACAAGGTGAACGACTACTTCCGCCGACGCGAGCGGGAGCCCGGGGCGGTCGGCGGCAGCGAGGCCCGCGTCCTGCTGGCGCAGCTTCCCGAGCCGATCCCGGCCGATGAGGACGCGGCCGAGAATGCGGTGTTGCACCGGGCCCTGGACCTGGTCCGCGGCGAGTTCGAGCCCCGGACCTGGCAGGCGTTCTGGCGAACGGCAGTGGAGGGCCTCCCGGCCGGGGATGTCGCGGCAGAGCTGGGCATGTCCGCGGGGGCGGTCCGAGTGGCCAAGTCGCGGGTCCTGCACCGCCTCCGGGCCGAGCTGGGTGACCTGCCCAGCTGACCCCTGTGTGCCGAACCGGCCGAAAGCGCGACAATTCTTGGCCGGTCCGATACACATCCGACGCATTGCGCAATGGGAGGGAACAGGGCCCTCTAGGCCCCCGGACCGCTCACCCTGAGGTTCCCATGAAGCGCTTGAGCCAATTACTTGTGCCGGTCGTCCTGGTCGCGCTCACGGGGTGCCCAAAGCGGGAATCGATCACACCCGGGGACGTCACCACTACCGCGATCTCAACTACCTCGACCTCATCGACCAGCGACCAGTCGCGGGTTCTCGCCACAAAGAAACCGGCCGGCGACGAGAAGACCCCGGCGAAGTCCGCGGCCGGACCGCCCCCGACCGTGGACGTGGCCGGCCGGAAGATCCTGGTCCGCGACTGTTTGCTCCGGCTGCCGAAGGCGCAGCGCGTGGCGACAACGGCCCTCCCGCGCGACCGCGACCGGCTCGCCCTCCTCACCGACAACGACGCCGCCACCAGCGCCATCCTCCCGGCTACTCGCAACCTTCCACTGGACGTCGTTTACCACTTCGGCGGCGCCGAGGTTACGCCGCACGAGCTGGTGGTCCTGCTCCCGGAGACGACCCCGGCCGACGCCCGCACGGCCCGGGTCGAGGTGCTGACGTCCACCGTGTCGGCCGACACCGGGTTCCAACTCGTCCGCGCCGACCCGCTCGAGGCAACCGACCGCGTCCAGCGGTTCCGCCTCCGGCCGGAGGTGGCCAAGTGGGTGATGATCCGGTTCATCCCGGGGATGCGGGCCGATCGCGTCGCCGTCGCCGAGGTCGCGCTGCTGGGAAAGGTCGGCCCGCCCGAGTCGCCGTACGCGTTCAAGGAGTCCCCGGTCAAGGCGATCGACCTGATCGACAAGCTCAAGGGGATGTCCGGCGTCCCGGTCGCGCTGAGCCGCGACGAGGCCGACCTGGTCGCCGACGTGAAGGACGGCGTGTTCCGCAAGTGGCCGTTCGCCGACGCGGCCCTGTTCGTTTCCGGCGTGACCGACGCGGACAAGCGGAAAGAGTACCGGGCCAAGATCGACGCCCTGGCCACCGAGGCCAAGAAGGAGTTGGAAGGCACCGAATCAGTCGAGGCCAAAGGTGAAAAGCTCCTCGTCTGGTTACACAAGAAGGCGATGGCCGGCGGGTACGTCGCCGGGCAGACCGACCTGACGCCGATCCTCGACCGGGGAGTATTCAACTGTGTTTCGTCTGCCGTGCTGTACAACGCGCTCGCGAAGGAGCTGAAGCTCGACGCCCGCGGCATCCAGGTGCCCGACCACGCGTTCAGCATCCTCTACGAGGGCACCCGGCATTTCGACGTCGAGACCACCACCGACCGCGGGTTCAACCCGCTCCGCGACAAGGCGGCTGTGGCCGAGTTCGAGAGCCGCACCGGGTTCACCTACGTGCCTGACTCCGACCGCGATCAGCGCCGCGAGGTGACCGACGCCGGGATGCTGGCGATGGTCTACTACAACCACGGCGTGGACCGGTTCGACGCGGGCGAATACCCCGCGGCGCTCGGGGCCTTCTTCCGGGCCCTGAGCCTGGATCGCGACATGGCCGCGGCCACCAAGAACGCCTTGCTCACGCTCGCGGCCTGGTCCGTGACCGAGGCGATAGCCGGGCGCATCCCGGAGGCGCGGGCGATCGTCCGCACCGGCCTCGACCTGGCCCCGAACGACGCCCGGCTGCGCTACGCCCGGGCCCGCGTCTGGGCCGAGTACGCCGGTCGCGAGTTCGCCCGCGGCGGGCTCGACGCCGGTCTCGTGGCCCTCCGCGAGGCCGCCGCCGACGCCCCCGACGGGCCGTTCGTGCAGCTCCAGGCCTGGATGGTGATCGGGCCCGGCGAGCCCCTCGTCGCCGCCAAGAAGTGGGAGGAGGCCATCGCCGTGGTCGAGCCGTTTCTGACCAAAGTGGATCCGCCGGCCCGGGAAGAACTACTCCGGTGGCGGGGCGGCGTTTTCATCTGGTGGGCCAACGAGGAGATCGCGGCCGGCCGATTCGAAAAAGCCCTCGAGATCATCGAGCGCGGACTCAAGATGCACCCAAAGGACGGCCGATTCCCCGACCTGTTGACCGCGGTCGCCCGCAACTGGGTCCAGACCACGCACGCGGAGAAGGGCGTCGCCGCGGCCAAGGAGGTCGTGGCCGCAATTCAGGAACGCGGCAAGAACGACGCGGAGCTCCGGCCCGCAGCCCGGCGCGCCTCGTACTGGCTGGTCATCGAGCTTCAGGAGGCGGGCAAGCCGGACGAGGCCGAGGCGGTGTTGACCGCCAACATCCCGCCGGTGAAGGGCGAAAAGGACGCGACCGAGATCCTGCGCGACGTCTACGACCACTGGGCCGGGGCCCTTCTCGATAAGGGGGACTATCGCGGGGCGTTCGGCGTCTACCTCAAGGCCCTCGACCGGCTGCCGGACGACCCGGTCATGCACGCCCACCTGGCCTACGTGATCCATCGCTGGCTCGCGGCCGTCGAGAAGACCGAGGGCGCCGACAAGATGAAGGAGCTGATCGCGCAACTTCGCAAGGAGCACCCGAAGCTGAAGGACTTCATTGGGCTGACCCCGGCGGCGGTCTGGACCGGGATCCGCGGCCTGCGCGACGCGGACCAGTACGCCGAGGCGCTGGACGCCCTGGACCGGTTTGCGGACCTGCTCACGAAGTCGAACGAGGTCCGCGAGATGTACCGGAGCCTCTACGACTCCTGGGCCGACCAGTACGTGCAGAAGAAGGACCCGGCCTTCGCGGTGGACGTGTACGAGCTGGCGCTCAAGCGGTTCCCCAAGGACAAGCACGTCTCGAACAACCTGGCCGTGGTCCTGCAACGGTGGGCCCTCGCCCTGCAGGGCGACGGCCGAGAGGGGGAGGCGAAGGCCGTGCTGCTCCGGGCGCTGATCCGGTTCCCGGACGTCAAGGACGTGGCCGAGATCGCCCGCGACCACGTCCCGCTGGTCGTTCAGGAGCTGCGAAGGGCGGCCAAGTACACCGAGGCCCTGGGCGCCCTGGACCGGCACTGGGACCTGCTCCAGGAGTTGCACAAGGGCAAGGCGGAGGCCGAGCGTACCGAGCTTGGCGCGGGCGTGTACAACGCCTGGGCCGAAACGTTCATCGACAAGAAGGACTGGGACGGTGCGATCGCCAAGTACGACGAAGGGCTCAAGCGGTTCAAGAACAGCTCGCTCCTCAGGGACAACCGGAGTTACTGCGTAGCGATGAAGAAGAAGGGAAAGTGACCGGCCGGCCTCACGGTGGGTCGCCGCCCAGGAGCTTCGCGACATCCGCCCGCGTCAGCCGGGCCCGGACGGCGTCGATCGGCACTCCTTGGTTGAACCGGGCCTGCTGGTGGAGCGAATCGCCGAAGTGGTGCAAGGCGACCAGCCCCCAATTGATATCGAAACACGGCGACCCGCTCGACCCCTGGTCGGTGTTGGTGGAGTACCGCACGCGGGTCGGGCCGACAGACTGTACGGACTCGGTATCCAGGGCCAGCTTGACGGGGTCCCCTTTCGGGTGCTGGAGGATCGCCAGCGGCATGTCCTTGGCCAGGGCCGGGGCACCGACGGGCACCTTCACCCACCCGCGGACGGGGCCGTCTGGAAAGATGGGCCGGTTGCCGATATCGTCCGCGAGGCGGATGAACGCGTGATCGAGTTGGTCGGCCGTCGGCACCGGCACGCCCGCGTTCTCCTCCGGGTCGGTCAGGCCTGGCGACGAGTCCAGGTGCCAGTCTGCGAACGCCGGCTTCAACGCGACCGGTGTCCCGTCCTCCGGCATCCCGCCGTCACTGACGTGGTAGCCGAACCGGCAAACCACTTGACGCCCGTCGCCGCGGGTGCGGATCACTTCACCTAGCACGTGATGGTTCGTTAGTACGACATCGGGGCCGACGAGAAAGCCGGTCCCCGTCGGGGCCCGGTCGATCTCCACTCGGCAGACCCGCCGCATTTGCTTGAGCAATTGCGTTGCCCACACCCACGCGTTGAGCTGCGGCAGGGTTCGGTTGATCCATTTCTGGAACCCTTCGTTCGTCGCCGGGACCACCCCCGGAAGCTGCGCCTTGCCCGCCGT
Organism: Gemmataceae bacterium; assembly: GCA_035258765.1. GTDB lineage: Bacteria > Planctomycetota > Planctomycetia > Gemmatales > Gemmataceae > SIAJ01. Next base: position 5,555 of record DATFWZ010000079.1, on the reverse strand, counting down.
CTGCAATTCCACCGTCGGGGCCAGCCCGTACTGCTCCAGCGCCTTGAGCTTCTGGGCCTCGACGTGCTGGCCATACGCCTCGCCGATCAGGCCCCGGGCGTACTTCCGGTACACGTCCTGGACGTCCGCCTTGAGCGGTCGGACGGCGGCAATCGCGGCGATCAGGTACGCGTCGCGGCCCTCCTGCTCGAACCGGCGCAGGACGTCCGTCACCACCTTCTTGAAGGGCCCGTCGGCAACTTCGGTCGCCCGGTCGAAGTTGAGCTTCTCGTACAGGAGCATGTCGAACTCGTCCGCGTTGAACGCGCGGACGATGACGTCGCGGACCTCGGCGAACTCGATGCCCTTCATCATCTCCCGACCTCCCGACCCGGATTACGACCGGTCACCGAATCGTTTGACGGGCCCGACCGGCGATGCGCACCCCCTCCTCCGTCCCGAACCCGTCGTGGTCCTTCAGCCAACTCATGTCCACCAAGCCGAAGAGCTGCTTCTCGATGTCCGCGATCGGCTTCATGTACTGCTGCCACGCCGACGGTACTGCCAGCTCCTCGTCCGTCCACCGCACGTCGGATGTGTCCTGTTCCAGGAGGAAGCCGTACGCCCGCGGCCCGCCGTCGCCGGTCGCGACGACAATCTTCCAGAACCGGCTCGGGATCGGGACCCACACCTCGCCGTTCAGGTCGCGGCCCTGGAACTCGCGGTCGTCCTCGGCCAGCACCGGGCCGGAGAAGAGGATCACTTTTTCCGATTTGGTCTCCTGCTGGACCATCTTCTCCAGGTCCCCCCAGTTGTCGTCCGCGGCCGGGCGATTGAACCCGGCCACCTGCGGGGAGCAGTTGGTGGTGTGGTACGTGTCCCCGTTCGCCTTTTGAATGTCCTTGAATTTGCGGTCGTCCGACAGCCCGTCCTCCCCCCAGCAGACGTCGTCGCGGCGGACGAGGTGGCCCTTGTCCCAGGCCGCCCGGTCCTTGGTGAAGAACACGTCCGGGAGCTGGTGCTCCAGCGAGATGCGCCGGTCGGTTGCCCACTCCTCGGCCATCCCGTCCGGGATTTCGGTCAGCACCCGGCGGCTGGGCACCTCGCCGTCCACCTGCCGCGAATCCGGACGCCAGTCCACGTTGGCCGCGGTGAACAAGGCCAGCCGCCGCTTCTTGTGCATGACGACCGAGAAGTGGTGGTACTTCAGCTCGTATTCGCCATCATCCAACTCGGCCGCGACTTTCTTGCCTTTCGCGGTGAGCTTGGGGAGGGGGACATTCACGCTGTCGAGGAAGTCGGCCTGGTACCCGGCCCGGGCTTTCAGGTTCGGGTAGATCTTCGGCACCTGCATCGGCCGTGCCTCGACCCCGGGCGCGACCGCGACCCCGGGCCGCCCGGCCATCGTCGGCTGGCCAAGCGACACCGACACCTGGATCGGAATCGTCCAGTACGCGGTCCCGCCGGTTGCGACCGGCCCGTCCTGCCGACGGGGCCCGGCGTCGCGTTCCGGGGCCCGGCGCTCGACGCCGTCGGCATTCGCCCACGACCCCGCCCAGTCGTCCGTCGCGGGGAGTCGCCCGGTGAAGTTCAGTCCGGCGTCGACCACGCGTGAGTCGCGGGCCAACTCGTACATCGGGACGGCGAAGTTGGCGTCCAGGTACATGCCGGCGAAGTGTAGCCCGACGATCTCGCCGGCCTGGACGTCGATGACGGCCGAGCCGGAGTTTCCGCCGAGCGTCGAGCTGTCGTGGGTGATCGCGTCCACCTCGTTCTCAAAGCTGCGCACTCGCCGACGGACCCGGGCCAGGCCTGGCTGGAACCGCTTGACCTCGTAAACCCCGCCGAACACCTGGTTCTGGACGCTGATGTCATTCCGCGGGTCGAGCGCCGGGTAGCCGACGGCGACGATCTCGCGGTCATTCAGCTCTTCGGGCGCCCGGACTCCCAGGCGGAGGGGCCGGGCGTTCGCGGGCAGGCCCTCGACCCGCAGCAAGGCCATGTCCCAGTACGGGTGGATCATGACGACCTCGCGGACCTGGACCACGGCGCTGCGGTCGCCGTCCGGAGTGTCCCTCTCGCGCTTGAAGTCCACGGCCGCGTCGCCGCTACGGTAGACCAGCCGCCGCGACCCCAGGCCCTCGCAGAACAGCTTCGCCACGTGCCGATTCGTCATCACCAGTCCCGGGCCGACGACGAACCCGGTCCCGCCGTACGGGATGGACGAGTTCGGCAAATCGATACGGCCGATTGACGGCAGTAGCGGGTTGAGCCGCGTCTTGACCGCGTCCGCGTTCAAGTGGGTCCACAGTTCGTGCGTGAGCGGGTCGTACGTGTTGTTGCGGACGAAGGCGACCGGCCGCAGCCTGGGCAGGATGATGGCCTCCATCCCGTGCAGTTCGTCCGGGGACACCTTGGCGTCCTGGTTCTTGGCCAGCTTGTCGAGCCCGGACTTCGCCGTCGCCCCGACCTCGGCGGCCTCCTGACCGAGCTTCCCGGGGGGCGGGATTTTCTTGGCCACTCCCTCCAGATCCTGTCCGGGAGTGACTTGTTTCAGCATTGACTTCAGGCGGGCGAGTTTCTCGGTGTGCGTCATGGTCACCTGTGGGGAAAAGGGGACAACGGGCGACGTTTCGGCCCGACGCGGGCCGGGGTCGATCCGGACGGAGTCCTGGCAACTCAAGGAAATGGGAAACAACGATCCATCTGGCCACGGCGAGTCGGCCGGGTCAAGTTACCGCGCAACAGGCTCGCACACCCGGCCCGGCCGGGCAAGCGGCTTCTGACTGCATATGCGGTTTTGTTGTTGTCACCGGACGGATCGGTCTGCTAAAAACGAGCACACTCTTCCGCCGCCACTCGCGCACCGGCCGGATTCCGGCCGAGCGGCACCAACCACGGAGACCGGTCGTGCCCGACGACGCTCCGACGACGCGCGGGGCCCTGGGTTTCCAGGTCACCCCTGCCGGCGACCTTCTGAATAGCGCCACCAACGTCCAGCTTCTGCGCCGGCTGTGGGCCGACCGGACGCTGATCAAGGGCGACGACCTCGGCCCCGGCGACCCGGGTGACTTCGACAACGGGGCCTGGCACAGCTCCTGCCACCTGCTCGGCGCCGGCGGGGCCCGGAAGACGGCCGACGGCCGCGTCCTGTGGCTGGAGGTATCGCACCACCCGCTACGCGACGAGTACTACGCCAGCGTCACCGTCCGCGACGCCGCCGGCCCGCGCATCCTGCCCCTCGACTCGGCCGAGGGCCGGGTCCTGGTGGACGGATCAACACTTCTCGGGTTTGTCGAAGGCAGCTCGATCGGGCGGACGTCGTCGCGGCATGTCTTCGACGGGCCGGACCGGTTCAACCTGTGGCGGCGACAGGATTTCGACCAGCCGGTCACATCCCCCCTGGAGGGGGGCAAAGTGTGGGAGCACTGGTGCACGCTCCGCGACCTGCGGGCGTCGAACCGGATCGGCCTGTCGGCGGTGACGGCGTACGTCTCGCTCGTCGCGGCCCTGGGGGACCGGTTCGTGGCCGCCGTCATCCGCGGGCGCCGCGAGTTCGGGCACCCGCAACAACTGTGCGCGATGGTCCATGTCGGGTTTGTGGGCGAGGCCTCGGCGACCTGGGAGACGACCCCGACCGCGGTCCCGGCGGCCCTCGAACCACTGTTCCTGGAATCCGACCCCGGGCACGCGCTGGCCGCGGCGGAGAAGCTCGATTGGTCCAAGGCCCCGCGGTACCACATGTTCGCCCGCAAGCTCGCGTCGTGGAGTTCGGCCAAGACGGTCAAGGCCGACCTGAAGAAGTTCGCCGCGACGGTCAAGCCGCCGCCGGCCCGGCAACCGGGGCGCCCATGAAGCCGACGCCCGAGCGCCTCGACGAATTGAACGCGGCCGTCGAGCAAGCCGCCAAAGGCTGCGACGCGCGCGGCGTGGCCGCCGGGTGGCGGGCCGTTCTCGACTACTTCAACGAGGTGAGCGCGGCCCGGCCCGACCCGGAGCCGGGGGCCAACGAGCCCGTGTACCAGCGCCTCTGGGACCTGGCCCGTCAGGCGATGGCCAACTTAGGGGGTCAGGCCGAGCCCGCGGTCGAGACGGTGGCCGACTACGACTCGGCCCGGTACGGGCCGATGCTGGGGGTCAGCGACGAGGGGAGCGCCACCGCCGCGATCCGCCACGGGGCACTGGCTTCCCCGAAGTGTGCGGCGCTACGCCAGTGCACACCGCTAACCATCGGGGTGGCGCATGACGCCGAGCGGCTCGGGGCAGTCGGCGAGGTCGTCGTCGGGCCGGATGAGTACGCGGAGATCCGCCTGGCCTGCCGGGGCCGGATGCTGACCACCACGAACGTCGGCACGAAGGTGAACGTCCGGCACTTTTTGACGCCGCACGAGGTGAAGATTCGGTCTGGGCGGAAGGACGCGGTCGTGGTCGCGGTCGAGCGACTCAAAGAACTATTCGCCCCATTTGTCCGGACCGCGAGCGGTCGGGCCCGGGCCCAGACGGTCCTCATCCGGTTCGAGCCGCGCGTCGCGGCCCGGCAGCGCGTGGACATCCTCAAGGGACTGCAGGCTGCTGTGACGAGCGGCGAGTTCTTTTCGCCCAGGCTGCACCGGCTCGGCCTAGTCGCCGACTCGGGCCGCGATCGCGTGGCCCGGGCCAAGGCCGCCATCGACATGGCCGCCCGGGCGGGCGTCCTCACTGTCGCCCTCCCGCACGGGTTCGACGACTTCGAACCGGACGAACTGGCCGCGGTCTTGCAATACGCCGACGGGAAGAAGGTCCGCGTCGGCCCGCGGCTGCGAGTGGACCCGCAGACCACAGCCCGGCACATCTGGACCGGGCTCGTGACCGCCCGGAACATGGGCATCGACCTGGGGAAGTACGGCCTCGTCCCGCTGACGTTCGAGGAGCAACAGGAGGTGATTGCCCGGGTCCAGTACTGGTTCCCGCACTGGGCCGCCGCCCCGGTTTACTTCGTTGACCACCCCCTCGTGACCGCCACGGACGTGTTCCACGGCCCCCGGCTGGCGGCCGGCATCCGCCGCTGGCTGGACATGGTGAGCAAGCACGGCGTCCGTGTGGTGTTGATCGACACGGTCGAGAAGTCGGAGCACCGGCGACTGTTGAAGGACGCGCCCGACGACGATGGTGGCTTCCTGACCGAGTCGGAGATTGCCGGCCTGACGACGTTCGCGGCCGGGCTGGGCGTGAAGGTGCTCTGGGCGGGCGGGATCACTCTGCCGGAGGCGTACCGGTTCGGCCGGCTGGGCGTGTTCGGCGTGTATGTGACCACCGCGGCCGCGACGCTGCAACCGGTCGGCAAGAAGTACCGGCGCGACCCGTACCTGATCGGCTCGCGGGAGCCGCAGCCGGAGGCGGTGGCGCGGGTGAAGCTGCTCCTGGAAGCCGGGTTCCTGGTCGGCCGCGGCGCGACCGACCTGGCGGCCGGGGCGGAGGGCCTGCTCGCGGTGTTGAACGATCCAGCCGAGGCCAGGCGGCGCGAGGCCGCATTGCACCCGCGCGTGGTCCAGGAGTGGCGGCGACGCCTCGCGACTCAATCGTAGAGCACGCGTCTG
>DATFWZ010000078.1:0-4112 GCA_035258765.1 Gemmataceae bacterium | reverse complement strand
ATCACGTGCTCCGGGTTGATGATCTGGACGTCCGCGTCGTGCTGGAGGTCGGCCGCTTTGACCACGCCCTTCTGGTGCCGCTCGATGCGGATCGTCCGCGGGGCGTCGGAGTTGTTTTTGACCACCAGAGCCTTGATGTTCAGGATGATGTCCGTGACGTCCTCGACGACGCCCGGGATGGTGCTGACCTCGTGCTGGACACCCTGGATCTTGACTCGGCTCACCCCGCTCCCCTCCAGGCTGGACAGGAGGACGCGGCGCAGGCTGTTCCCGACGGTGATCCCGAAGCCTCGCTCGAATGGCTCGGCGACGAACTTCCCGTACGTGTCGGTCAACCCGCGCTCGGCGGCGACGCGACTCGGCAACTCCAGGTTCCGCCACTTGATTCGCATGGAACCCTCCACAGATAAGTCCCCAGTCCTCAGTCTTCAGTCCCCCGTCCTAGGGGCTGGTTCGACTGCGGACTGAGGACTGAGGACTCGTGACTCACCCGTTAGCGGGTGGCAATTTCAATAATGAGCTGTTCGCGGATCTCGCTGATCCGCGGGTCGACGTCGCCGCGGCTCGGCAGCCGGGTCAGCCGGCCCTCCGGGACCTCGCCCGGGATGACCTCGAGGAAGTCCGGGATCCGCTCCTTGGCCCCCTCGCGCATCAGCTCGCGGGCCACCTTGAGCGACTTCTCCCGGCCCTTGACCTTCACCGTGTCCCCGGGCCGCAGGAGCATGCTCGGGATGTCGGACGGCCGGTTGTTGACCGTCACGTGCCCGGCCCGGACGAGCTGCCGGGCGCTGGCCCGGCTTGGGGCGAACCCGAGCCGGTGGATAACGTTGTCCAGCCGCCGCTCCAGCACGCTCAGGAGCTCCTCGCCGGTGTTCTCGGGCGACTTCGCGGCCAGGGCGAAATACCGGCGGAACTGGGCCTCCAGGACGCCGTAGAACCACTTCAGCTTCTGCTTCTCGCGGAGCCGGATGCCGTACTCGCTGAGCTTGCCCTTGCGGGCCCCGTGCATCCCAGGCGGCTTGTTGCGGTTGTCCCGGTCAATCGGGCACTTGGGGGAGTAGCAGCGCGCGCCCTTCAGGAAGAGCTTCATGCCCTCGCGGCGGCAGCGCTTGCAGACGGGGTCGGTGTAGCGAGCCATTCGTACTCTTCAGTGGTCGGGTCAAGTCATGGGACCTATAGGTCCCATAAGTCGTATAGGTCCTATTTGCTTGGCTAGACTCTTCGCTTCTTCGGCGCGCGGCAGCCGTTGTGCGGGAGCGGGGTGACATCTTCGATCACCTTCACGGTCAGTCCGGAGGCCTGCAGGGCCGTGATCGCCGACTCGCGGCCGGCCCCGGGGCCCTTCACGCGGACCTCGACTTCCTTCACGCCGAACTTCGACGCCTTCTCGGCGCACGCCTCGGCCGCCCGCTGGGCCGCGTACGGGGTGCTCTTCCGGCTCCCCTTGAACCCGGCCGTCCCGGCTGACGCGGTGCAGAGCGTGTCCCCCGCCGTGTCGGTGATCGTAACGATCGTGTTGTTGAACGTGGACTGGATGTGCGCAATGCCGCGGCTGACGTTCCGCCGCTGCTTGCGCTTTTTGCCTTTAGCCATGAGCTTTCAGCTATTAGCGGTCAGCTTTCAGCCAGTCTACCTGCGGTCATTCGGCGAAAAAGCCATCGGCCCACCGCTGTAAGGCTGACGGCTGATCGCTACCCGCTAACTGCTTCTACCGGAGGTCCTTCACGCCCTTCTTGCCAGCGACCGTCTTCCGCGGGCCCTTCCGGGTCCGGGCGTTCGTCTTGCTGCGCTGGCCGCGGACCGGCAGGTTCCGGCGGTGCCGGGTCCCGCGGTAGCTGCCGATGTGCTTGAGCCGCTCGATGTTCGCGTTCTCGGTCCGCCGCAACGCCCCCTCGACCAGGTACTCCCGGTCCAGGATGGCGGCGATCCGGGCGATCTCGTCGTCCGAGAGTTCCTTCGCCCGGCGCTGCGGGTCCACGCCGGCCTGGTCACACAGGCGAATCGCCAGCGTCGGCCCGATCCCCCGCAGGTAGCGCAGGCTGATGTGGGTCGGCTTGTCGGCCGGGAGGTCAACGCCCTGGATACGGGGCATGGGTTATTGCTCCAGTTCAGCCCTGACGCTGCTTGTGCCGCGGGTCCACGCAAATGACGCGGACCACGCCCTTCCGACGGATGAGCTTGCACTTGTCGCACATCCGCCGGACGCTCGATCGTACCTTCATGACCGCCTCTGGCCGTCGTCCGGCGAAAAGTCGAGAAACGTTACATTACGGGTCGGCATTATGGTGGCAAGGCATTTTATCCGGACATGCAACCCGGTCCAGAGGTTCTCGTACTCGACAGTCAGGGCCTTTCCGGCGGGATCGCGCTACCCAATCGCAGAAAGGCCATCCGAGGCAAAAAAGGCTATCCGACCAAATTAAGGATGTTTGAGCCCAGAAAGCTCATCCGAGCCCAGAATGACACCCGTTTGAATGACGGGATCGTTCGTTCGAGAATCTAAACTCTTTGTGGGGTAGCACTTGCCAGCTCGGGGACGCGGATCTCACCGGCCGGGTCGCCCTCGTCGGCGGTAACGACGACAACACCCGTCGCCGTCACCGCGACCGTGTGCTCGACGTGGACGCTCGGGAGTCCATCTTGCGTGACGACGGTCCACTGGTCATCGAGCACCCGGACGTCCGGCCGCCCCATGTTGACCATCGGCTCGACGGCCAGAACCAGTCCCGGCTCGAGCCGGAAGTCGCCGCGCTTCTGCAGGTCGCGGTTGACGAAGTTGGGCACCTGCGGGGCCTCGTGCATGTCGCGGCCGATGCCATGACCGACGTACTGCTCGACGACGCTAAACCCGGACTCCTGCGCGTGCCGTTGCATCCGGGCGGCGACCTCCGACCACCACCGCCGCCGGCCCATCTCCTCAATGGCAACGCGGAGCACCTCTTCCGCCACCTTGATCAGCCGCAGCCGTTCGGCGCGGACGACGCCGATCGGGATGGTGATGGCCGCGTCCGCACACCAGCCGTTGAGCCGGCAGGCGGTATCGACCTTGAGCAGGTCGCCGTCGCGGAGCGTTCGCGGGCCGGGGATGCCGTGAACGACTTGCTCATTTAGCGAAAGGCAGGTGACCGCGGGGAACGGGGCACCGGTCCCGCCCGGGGCGTACCCCTTGAACAGGGGGGTGGCGTTGTGGGCGGCGAAGTGGGCCTCGACCGCCTGGTTGATTTCGGCGGTACGCGCCCCGGGCTTGGCCATCTCGCGGCAAATGCGCAGGGCCCGGGCCACGAGCTTGCCGGCCTCGCGCATGAGGCCGATCTCGCGCATCGATTTGTATTCCGGCGGCTTCTGGATGTCGCGTCGCAGCACGGGTCAGGCCCGTCCCGTCAGTTGGTTGGCCATTTTCAAGTAAATCGAGTCGATCGGCCCGACGGCCGGGACGACCTTCAAGAGCCCCTTGTCGCCGTAGTAGGCCGCGAGCTTGTCCGTGTTCTGGTGGAACCCGCGCAGCCGCTCGCGGATCACTTCCTCCCGGTCGTCCTCCCGCTGCACCAGCGGCGTGCCGTCCAGGTCGCAGACCCCGGGCACCTTCGGCGGCCGGTCGGTCACGTGGTAGACGGCCCCGGTCGTCGGCGAGACGCGGCGACCCGACAGCCGGCGGACCACCTCGTCGTCGCAGATGGCGAACTGGATCGCGGCCGATAGCGGCAGGCGCCGGGCTGCGAGGAACTGGTCGAACCAGCGGGCCTGGTCAAGGGTTCGCGGGTAACCGTCGAACACAAATTGATCCGGCGGGTGTGGGCCACGGAACAGGTCGGCCACGAGCTCGTTCACCAGCTGATCGGGGACGAGAAGGCCCTTCGCGATGTACGGTTCGGCCTGCTTACCGAGCGCCATGCCGCGACGGATGGCGTCGCGGATCATGTCGCCGGTGCCGAAGACGGGCAGCCCGAGGCGCTCGTGCAACAGCCGGGCCTGCGTGCCCTTACCGCTGCCGGGGGGACCGACGAGAACCAGTCGCATGACGTCCCCCGACCCGGCCGGCAAACGAAAGCCGGGGCGCGCCCCGCGCGCCCCGCGCACACCTTTCCTTCATAGTCCGACCGGGGGCTGACCGA
>DATFWZ010000077.1:0-7027 GCA_035258765.1 Gemmataceae bacterium | reverse complement strand
GAATTGACCGACGACAACCCGCTGCCGCCGAAGTTCGGGGACATCGAGCCGGCCCCGGTCCGGGTGATCCCGCGACAGCCGGCGGTCGGCGCCGACGGCCTCCCGGTGGAGATCGACGTCAGCGCCCGGACCAGCAACCCGGACCTGCTCCCGGAGCGGGTCGAGCTGTGGGTCAACGACCACCGGTTCGCGTCGTGGAAGGCGAACAAGCAGCAGTTCGGCAAGGCGATCACCATCCCGCAGGAGGCGTTCCGCCACGGTGAAAACCAGGTGACGGTGGCGACGTTCAACGCGGCCGGCGGCCGGCGGCAGGAGCGGACCACGGTCACCGCCGACGTGCCGGAGCGAGCGCCGCGATTGTTCGCCCTCATGGTCGGGGTCAACGACTACAGCCTGACGGCCTTGAACAAGGACGGCGCCCGCGAGTTCGGCAACCTGAATAGCGCCCGGAATGACGCGAGCAAGCTCGGGGAGCACATGCGCGCCCTGGCCGGGACGGGCCGCTACTACGGCGAGGGCCAGGTGACGGTCACGCTCGACCCCAAGGCGAACAAGGAGGACATCCTGAAGGCCCTGAAGGACCTGGTGAAGGCCGCGACCCCAGACGACCGGGTGGTCGTGTTCCTCGCCGGCCACGGCGACTTCGTGCCGCGGAAGGGGGCGCCGAAGGGGTCGGCCGACAAGGTGTTCGTCTTCTGCTGTCCGAACTACGACCGGGCGAAATACGAAGAGACCGGAGTGACCGGGGAAGTGCTGTTCGAGTCCCTGGCCAAGTGCCCGGCCCGTAAACTGGTCCTGATCGACGCGTGCCATGCCGGACAGGCGGCCAGCGAGGGGGTGATCCGGAACTTGATCCCGACCGGGCTGGGGCCGACCGTGATCGCGGCCTGCGACCAGAAGGAGCAGTCGTACGAGGACGCGAGCCTGGGCCACGGCCTGTTCACGGCCGCCGTGATGGAGGCGCTCGGTGACAAATTCGCCGACGCGGCCAAGGACGGGACCCTCGACTCCCGGAAGTTGTTCGACTACGTCCGCGGACGTTTGCCGGAGTTGGCCCGGAAGGCCAAGAAGCCCGAGGGGGCGCAGAACCCCCAGGTCTTCCCGCCTGACCCGCCGACCTTCCCGCTTGCCCGACGGTAACGACCACTCGGGAGGGCGCCTGTTTCCGTGGCCGCTCCCCGGACCGAATTCGCATAACAGTACACGGAGACCGTTCCCGCCACGCCGCCTCGGCCAGCTCGCTACCCCGGCCGGAAAGGACGATGCCTGTGACCGCTCGCCTGCCCTTTGTCGCGCTCACCCTGCTCGCCGTTGCCTACCCCGCCCGGGCCGAGCCCGACGCCATCGACAAGAAGTTCCTCGAAGTCGCCCCGGAGATCATCAAGCGGGCGAAGGAGCGGAAGTACGCCAACGTCGGCGTGCTGAAGTTCCAGGTCCGCAAGGGCGACGGCGCGCCGGACGACGGCGCCGGCGAGCTGAACATGAGCCTGGCGAACCGGCTGGAGGCGGCCCTCGCGGAGTCCCTCCCCGACGACACGCTGGGCATCCTCTGGCGGCCAAGCCTGAAGGCGCAAGAGAACCCGTTCGCGAATCACGCCAAGCCGGAAGGCCGACGGCCGCTGTTCGGCGTCAAGTACCCGCTCGCCTGGGGGAACACCGACGCGCTGCCCGGGGCATTTGTGATCGGGCGTGTGGACATCAGCAAGGACCTGCGGACGTTGACGCTTGCGCTGGAGATGTTCGGGCGGGACGGTAAAGTTGAGCCGATCGGCAAGCCGATCGAGCTCCCGGCGACGCGGCGGACGCTCGTGGAGGCGGGGTACAGCTATGTCATGGCCCGCCCCGTGGCCGAAAAGCTCTCCGACGGTGCCCGCGGCGCCCGCAAGAACGTCGGGCAGGTCGTGGAGCTGAAGGCGGAAGACGAGGAGGTGTCGTTCAGCGAGGTCGTGGTGTTCAATAACTCGAAGCCGGCCGAGGGGGTACGCCCAACCGCGGCCGACGCCCTGGATGCCTCCCCGGTCAAGCTCACGTTCCTGGTTAACAACGCCCCGGTCCGAGTCGAGGGGGACCAGGTGCCCGAGCCGGGTGAGACGGACGTCGTGACCTTCCGGCTTGAGAACACCGACAAGACGGCCACCTACGCCGTGGTCCTCAAGGTGAATGGGAAGAACACGCTGTTCGAGGAGGAGATGGAAGCCGCCCGCTGCCGGAAGTGGATCCTGGGTCCCGGGACCTCCCTCGAGGTGAAGGGGTTCCAGAACGACGACCGCAAGTCGATCCCGTTCCGCATCCTGTCCGAGAAGGAATCGGCAGCGAACCTGGTCCGGTACAAGGACCTGGGCGGCACGGTGCGCATGATCGCGTTCCGCGGGGAACAGGTCGCGGAAGACCCGTCGATCGAGGAAAAGAAGTACCTCAACGACCAGCTCGTGAGCCTGACGGCGGTGTCGTACGGGGCCCGGGGGCTGGCGAAGGGGGAAGAGAAGCCCGGCTCGCTGGCGGCGCTGAAGAAGGACCTGCGCGGCCGGGCGGCCGCCACCGAGGGCATGCGCGGAGTGATCGACAAGGGCAACCGGACAGAGGACAACCCGATCCAGCACGTTTACTTCAAGACGCTGCCGACGGTCGGAGTGTCCGACATCACGATTCGGTACTACTCGCCGAAGAAATAGCCGCGGTCCGCGACGTGGGCGGCCGCCGGACCGGTCGCCCAAGCCCCCCTGCGGCCGGGAGCCAGGTGACATGAAACGCGCGCTTGTCGCCACGCTGGCGCTTTTCCTGTCCGCCCAGGTGGGGGCGGCGGGTCCGTCCAAAGCCGACCTGGCCGTCCAGGCCCGGTTCATCCTCGCCAAGTACTGCAAGGACTGTCACGGGGAGCAGCCCACCCGGTCCACGCTCCCGGTCCTCGATCACGGCAAGTTGACGGGCGCGCACGAGCCGGTCCGATTCATCGACCCGAATCCCATGGGCATGTCCCAGGCGCTGGATCTCATCGAAGAGGGGTCGATGCCCCCCGCGGGCCGTGCCAAGGTGAGTGCGGGCGAGCTCACAACGCTGAAGGACTGGGTGGCGGCAGGGGCCACGGAATACCCGATCCGGTTTGACGACGACTTCGTCTACAAGAGCATCCTGGCCGACGTGGTGAAGACGCCCTCCGCGCGGGTGCCCATGGCCCGGTACCTGTCGTTGCACCACCTGGCGGAGAAGCCGGACGTATTGGCCCGGAAGCGGGCCGAGTTCCTGAACGCCGAGTTACCGTCTCTCCTGGTTCCCGGAGCGCCGGCGGCGCAGGCCCTGGACCCGACCGAAACCGTCTTTCGCATCGACCTGGATCGGGCTGGGTGGAACATCCAGCCGTTCAAGGAAATCAAGAATGGAATGGCGGGAAACCGCATTGACGCCAACTTGTTCGACGTCGTGCTCCTCGAATACCCGCACGCGGTCATCCCCGCCAAGTCTGAATCGTTCAACCGGTTGGTGACGACGTTCCTCCAACCCACCCGGCAGGTGCGGCCGGTTGTGTTCGTTCGCGGGGATTGGTTTGTTGCAACGGCCGGCAGCGGGCCCCTGGCCGACGACCTTAGCGAGCTATTCAAGTTGCACAAGCGCGTCCCGGCGGGGTTGATCAAGCCAAGAGTTGCTGCGGAGGCGACCTCCCCATCCGCGGCGCCCGGGGAGGATATCCGGATCCCGGCACTGGACGCCAGGTACGGCCCGGACCCGCCCGACGGGAAAGGGGCTGTCGAGGACTTTGCCGTAGACACCCGGAATCGGGCTGGCATGAAGCAATCGGCCTTCCGTCCGGGAGACAACTTCAAGCTGCGGTTCGAGGCCAAGGACAAGAATTACTACGGTCAGTTCGTCTATGTCAACACGGATCGCCTCGTCGAAAACGTGACTCCGGTTCAGCCGCAGAATGGCGGTAAGGCTCAGACCGTCACGCTTCCCGACGGGGGACCACTCGCGGACGACCCGGGGGACGAGTCGGTGACCATGTTCGTAGCACCGCACAAGTTCCCCCAGGGAGTGATCTGGGGGGCCACGGACGTCTCGTCCCGGCGCATCCAGCGATTCGTCCACCCGTTCTTTGAGCTCGTCAAGAAAGGGGACACCTACGTCGTTGACACGCAAGACGCTCGAGTCTCACGACGATCCGTGAAGATCCGGATCGAGAAAAAAGACGACTGACGGCAGCTGTCAATCATTGCAGTGGTGCGAACGACTGCCGGATTGGCATGCGACATTTGCGGAAATTTCAGTCAAAGATTGCCAACCCACGCCCCCGCCCCTGGCAACCTTCGATCACTAATACCGGTAGTTCAGGCTCGCCATCACCTCGACGTCGTACGGCCGCGGCCCGACGAGCGGCACGCAGACCGACGCGCCCAGCGACAAATTCGGGAACTGCAGGTAGACGCCCGTCGTTACGTTCACCTCGTCGCGGAAGAAGACCACCGCGTTGTCGCCCCGGTTCGTCAACGGGGTGTTGACATGGACCTCGGCCACCGGCACAACCGCCTGCACAAGCGGGTCGGACGTGTTGCGGTACAGCCAGTAACCGACGCCGATGCTGTTGAACCAGGCGGTCGGGAAGACGGGGTCGGCGGGCAGGAGCACGGACGTGACGCCCTGGGCGAACCACTCGCCGGTGTTCCAGACGGCCCCGGCCCAGGGTTGGAAGAAGATCGCCCGCGGGGCCCGCCGGCCGTCATCCAGGAGTGGCAGCTTGTCCCCGCGCCCGCCGGTCGGGAGGGTCAGGTTCAGGCCGAGGGTCGCGACGGTCCCGGTCCCCGGGTCGTTGAACAGGGCGTACTTGCCGACCAGGGTCATGTCCCCGACCTCGGACGCATCGAACTCCGACGAGCCGCTGGTCTGAACGAAGGGCAACCGCACCGCGACGGATGCGTCGTCCCCAATCGTCCGCTCAAGGCCGACTGTCTCGCGATTCAGGCGGATCCGTGGGACCGTGGGCGGGTTGACCGATTCGTTCACCCCCGAGTACCCGTTGTAAGAGAAGAAGACCCGGTCCTGCGGCCGCGGGCTGTCGTTATCGACCGGCTTGAGGCCTACGTATCGCGGTAGGAGCGGAACCTGAACGACGCGCCCGGCGAACGGCCCGGTCTGAAACCGGGTGGCCAGCGACGTCCCGATCTGGTCGCCGAAGAAGTTCGGGTTGAACGTACTCGGCGGCAGGCCGCCTGATTCTGGGGCCCGGGCGAGCGACTCGCCACCCGGCGGCGGGACCGCCCCGGGGATCGCGGGCGGCAGGCCACCCGGCCCAACTGGTGTGCCCGGCGGGCAATCCGGCGGCGCGCCGGTCGCCGATGCCTGCTGGACCGATCCCTCGAAGTCTCCCGCACGGTCGCGGCGGCCCAGCATGGTCGGGAGCGTCTCGAACCGCCCGCCGCCCGCGTCGGCGCTATTGATGGCCGCGGCCGTCGGCCCGAAGAACCAGCTCGCCCGGACGCCAGCCTGGTAATCGAAGAACTTGTCGCCATTGCCGCGGAGCGGCAGGACGACGCCGGCGCTGACGAGCAGATTCGACCCGACAAAGGCCGCGGCGCCAAGCGTCAGGTTCACCTCATCGAACCGATTGTTCAGGCTCTGGATGGTGAGCCCGCCGACTTCGACAGCGTCCGCGTCGTTGAGCGCGGTGTTGTAGTGCAGTTCCGCGAATGGCGCGAAGCCCCGCAGGGGCGACCCGGGCGGGTTGCGGACCAGCCAGTAGCCGAGTTGCACATCCGCCGACAGCAGCGTCTGGTCGTGCAACCGGCCGACCCCGAGCATCCCTGCCCGGCTGGTGTTGAACAGCACCGGGCTACCCATCGGGTCGAATGCGATCTGAAGCCACGCCTGGGCGAACCATCGGTCGGACGGTGAGAAGGCGGCGGCCACGAACGGCGTGACGACGTAGGCCTTGTTCTCGATGCGGACGATGTCCGTCCCGTCCGTCCCGCGGACGACCGCGTCCGGGCCCGTGGGCAAGCTCACCCCGACACCGCCCGCGACGGCCAGCTCCGGCCCCCGGACCGTAAGCGCCTTGAGCGTGACGTTCACATTGCCGAATTCGGTCGCCCGATTCGTGAGCCCGTCGGACAGGATTGTCGCGTCAAGGGTCGATGCGAACGGGGCTCGCACCTCGATCGAGGCCATCCGGTCGAGGAACGTCACTTCCAAGCCCGGGGAGAACCGGCTCACGTCGAACCCGTTGGGCGCGAGGGCCGTGTTCGAATAGAAGTCGTAGTCGAGGATCACCCGGTCGCGCGGCAGAGGGCTGTTGTCCTCGGCGATCTTGGTCCGCCCGACCACCCCGCCATTCGAAGGCGTGGCGACGATCAAATTTGTCGTCTGAGTCGTGTTAACCAGGTAAGCCTGTGAAATGAAGTAATCGGTGGCCTGGCGGGCGTTGTCGATGTCCGCGTGGCTCCCGGCCGGCACGAAGATGGCCGCGGCGCCCGGGTTCAAGGCCTGCAGGGCATTTGTCACCAGCGGATTTTCCAGGAGGGGCACGGGGGTGTCCCGGAACCGGAAGAGGGCAACAGACGTGAACGGGGGCGCCGCGAATGAGGCGACTCCGCCGTTGTCCTGAATGACCACGACGCTCGGGAACCTGGGAATCAGCGTCCGAACCGGCGATTCGAAGTCGATCGGGATGTAGGGAATCGGCGTGTTCGGAATGGTGCCAGACGTTGGGGAAATCGACCCAGTGAGGACGAAATTGACCGGGCGGGACAGGATGGTGCTGAGTGATACCGTCCGCGTCTGGCCACCGAACAGGTCACCGAACATGTTCGGGTTGAACGTCCCCGCGGCCTGGCCGCCCGCCTCGGGCGCGCGGGCCAACGGCTCCATTCCGGGCGCGGGGGGAATCGCGATCGGCGGCTCGGTCGTGCTCGGCGGCCGGGTCGTGTCGAACGGGCGCGTCGGCTCGCATGGCGGGACAGGTGCGGGCGGACAATTCGGCGGGACGACGACAGGCGGACACACCCGCCCGGTGGCCGGGGTGACCTCCTGCGCCACACCCGCA
>DATFWZ010000076.1:0-11385 GCA_035258765.1 Gemmataceae bacterium | reverse complement strand
GTGGACGCCTCGACTTCCAGGTAGCTCGACCGCGCCCGCCACGTCTCGTAGCCACCCAGGGAGTGCTGGGCCGGCGTCGGCAGGTAACCATTGTAACCGTTGGCCAGTTCGATCGTGAACGTGTCCTTGAGCGGGCTCGACTTCTTGATCTCCAGCCCGATCTCCGCGAACACCTCGCACGGGATGCCGACGATCCCGATGTCGCCGATCCGAAACGCGCTCACGTGCACGGGCACCGCGTCCGGGTATTTCGCCAGTAGCACTGACTCGCGGGCGTAGATCGCCGCGGTGCCGACGAGCACTTTCTTGTCTTTGTTTTCTTCGAGGATTCGCCTTGCCCGTTCGAGATCCTTCTCGGTCGGCTTGCGCACCCGCAGCTCCAGATCGTTGACCGCGGCGGCCAGCGTGACGTCGTCGCGGTACGCAATCTTCGCGTACCCCTCCGCCGCCTTCTTGGCGACCCTGTCGGCGACCAGCTTGATCCGCTCCCCGGGGCCGTACTTCACCGCGGGGGCGCCGAAGTTGATGTTGTTCGCATCCCCGCTGGTGCCATTCGACATGATGCCGACGAACTCCTTCGCGTCCGGGGCGACGACCTGTTTGATGCGATCGGCGAAGGCCCCGAAGTAATCGGCCGAGAGGGGAGGGTTGCCACCGACGTAGTGGAGCGAGTAATTCGCGAGGAGCGCGAGCGGTTTGCCGTCCCGCGTTTGCACCGAGACCAGGCAGACCTCTGGATCGACCGGCCCGGCGGGCTCGACCAGCCCCTTCGCCTGGTGGCCCGGGTTCATCTGCACCTTGTCCGCGGCGTTGCCGAACGGGTCGGGGGGAATGAGGGCGTGCTCACGCTTCCAACGGCGGTTGTAGACCTGCGTCTCGTCGCGGGCCCGGCCGAGGCCGACGCGGGCCGGCACGCGCCGGTCGTGGGCCTCCTTGATCCCCTCGGCGATCTTGACGGGCAGGTACTTCACGTACTCGGCGTCCGGCTCGCTCTGGAAGATCCCGGTGACCGTCGGGGCGCTGTGCGAGTGGGTCGCGGAGATAAGGATGTGGTCGGCCGGGATGCCCGTGAGCTTGTTCGCGCGGGCCTTCGCGTCCTCAACCAGCTCGCGGGGGAGCATGCAACTGTCTACCACCGCGATTGCGAGCCGGGTCTTGCCGTCGTCGAGCACCAGGCAGCGGGCGTGCAACGGATCGTTCGCGGCCTTGGCCTGGACGTCGGCCATGTTGCCGTTGACCGAGATCGGGAACGTCTTCGGGGTGACGTCCATGGCGAACGCCCCGGCCTTCAGGCCGTCGGCCGAAGCCGTGCCGGCCAAGCAGAGGATTGCGGTCAACGCCGCGAGCTGATCGCGCGTCATGTTGTTCTCCGTTGCAGTGATATCGCCCCGGTTTCCGCGCAGTTGGCGAGAATTCTCCCCTCTCCCCCGGCTTTGCGGGAGAGAGGGGCGGGGGTGAGGGGGCAAACGCCCGCGGGGTCAGAAGACGGCTTTCCGACCCGGCCAGCCGAACCCCCTCACCCCGGCCCTCTCCCCCGCTAAGCCGGGGGAGAGGGAGAAAGAGTTGCGGCTCCGCTGAGTTGCGGGCCACAGAAGGATACCGCCCCCATCCCGCGGGTGCCAGTCGCCGGATCGGGCGTGTACACTGTACTATGCTTTCCGGTTCACTCCTGGAGACCACCCAGTGACCCGTGCAGTAGCCCTCGCGGTCGTCTTGACCGCGACGGCGGCCGCCCCGGCCGCCGACGAAGCCCTTCAGCCCGTCCTCGACTTGTACAAGTCCGGCAAGCTATTCGAAAAGAGTGAGTACAAGGCCGTGCGCACGGCTGCGGCCAAGGTGTTCGAAGCGCGGAACGCGGACACGATCAAGGACGCGTTCGGCGCCGACTATGAAGCCCTCACCGCGTGGCTGGAAAAGCAGAAGGACCTGAAGGAGGAGTTCTTCAGCGCCATCAACACCCAGAGGGACGACGTCCGCCGCGTGCTCGAGATCTTCCACGACCTGTGGAATGAGGACGCGGCCGCCGTCGCCAAGTACCCCAACCTGGCCATCGCCGTTAGTGTCGTCTGGGACAACGACAAGGGGGTCTACGACTATCGCGGCCACCAGCGGCGGACGAAAAGCCACCTACCGGACGGGTACGCGAAGTACGGCCCGAAGGACGAGTTCAAATACCATGTCGCGCACGCCAAGGCGGTCCAGGGGAAGGAGCCGCTCAACCGGCTGGAGGTGCTGCCGTGGGAGTTCCAGGTGTACATCGTCGATCATCGCACCCCGGTCAACGAGCGCGACTGGGCTATCAAGAACTACCTGACCAAGCGGCCCATGATCGGCAAGGTGTACTCGGAGATCGAGTACGACCACCTGATGCTCAAGACCGGGAGCAAGGAGTGCAAACTGAACGACCACGACTACACCCTGGCGGACATAAAGAAGTACGGCGGGGTGTGTGCGATGCAGGCGGACTTCGCAGCCCGGGTCGGCAAGAGCCTCGAGGTGCCGGCCGCGTACGTGGGCGGCCAGTCGCAGGACCTGGAGCACCACGCCTGGGTCATGTGGGTCGAGGTCAAGGCGGCGACCGCGACGACCGTCAACTTCAAGCTCGAGTCGTGGGGCCGGTACCGGTACGACAACTATTACACCGGGGAGCTGACCGACCCGCAGACCGGGGAAGAGATCCTCGACCGGGACATGGAGCGACGGCTTTCAGCCGCGGCCACCGACCGCGTCGGCAAGCGGCAGGCCGATCTGGCGATGACCTACTTCCACGACGTCGCCGGGGCCATCAACCTGGAGCCGAAGAAGAAGGTTCAGTATTGCCTCAGTACGTTGCAGTTGTCGACGTACAACGAGGCGGCCTGGTTGGAGTTGGCCCGGATGGCCCGTCAGGCGGAGATCCCGGCCGAGTCGAAGATGTTCGTGCTCGAATACACCGGCTGGCTGGTGCAGCGATTCACCCAGTACCCGGACTTCTCGTGGAAAGTTGCCGGCGACCTGCTCACCATCCAGAAGGACACGCTGCAACGGAACAAGTTCTACGAGATGCTGGCGGTCGTTTACGAAAAGGCCAGCCGGCCGGATCTCGCGTGCGAGGCCCGGCTCAAATGGGCGGAGTTCCTTGGCGAGGAGAAGAAGTGGTCGATCGCGGCCACCGGCCTGAAGCAGACGATCATCAAGTTCCCGGACGAGGGCCGTTACGTTCCGAAGATGTTGGAAAAGCTGAAGGAGTGTTGCGGGCAATACAACGGCGGCAAGGAGTACCTGGCCAAGGCGTACGTGGAGCTGATGAAGAAGGTGAACCCGAAGCGCGGGGACGAGGTGACCAAGTACTTCCAGCAGGTGTCGGCCGAGGCGCTGGCCTTCCTCAAAGAGGCGAAGAAGACGAAGGAGGCGGCCGAGGTCGAACAGATCCGTCGGTCGGTTGGGCTGACGGGTTCGTGAAGGCGATCAAGTTATTCCATCCAATCGTGGCGGCAGAATTCCGCTACTGCCGCGCCTAGTTCGCCGCGGGGTGTAGGTGGGGCCCCTCGAGCGTCAGTGCCGCGGCAGAAGCGGAATTCTGCCGCCACGGGCCGGGCGCGTGCTAGACTTCGGCGCCGGAGCCCCCCTACCAGGCCCGACGCGTGAACCCCTCCTCGCCGACCGTCCTCGGACTCGCCCCAACGCTGCCCCGACCGCTCAGCCGTTGGGGTTGGCTCACGACCCCGGTCCCGGTCGAGCGCGCCGCGGCCCTCCGGATCGCCGTCGCGGCCGTCCTCCTTTTCGATATCCTCGTCCAGTACCTGCCGAATCTCGCAGCCTATTACGGCCCCGAGGGGTTCGGGGCGCCGGCCGTCGTGGACCCGCTCCTCGCGGCGCCGGCCTGGCGATGGTCGGTGCTTCGACTCTTCCCGCCGACGTGGGGCCCGCAGCTCTTATGCGGTATCTGGGCGGTCGCGGCCTTCGCCCTCCTCGTCGGCTACCGGCCGCGACTTGCGGCCGTTGTGTGCTGGGTGCTGGCCGTGTCGTTCGTCAACGGCAACGTCTACCTGCACAACGCCGGCGACCGGCTGAAGATGTTCCTCTTGCTCATGCTCGTCTTCCTGCCGTCCGACGGGAGGTGGGCGATTCGGCTGCATCCCGCGGCACGGGCCGCGACCGGACCGGTCCTGATTCACCCGTGGCCGCTCCGGCTGATGATGCTGCAGCTCACCCTGATGTATTTCCTGAACGGGTACTACAAGGCGCTCGGGCCGGCGTGGTGGGACGGGACCGTAATGATCGACGTGGCCAACAACCCGACCTGGGCGCACTTCTCCGCGGACTACATGCCGCTCCCGGATGCGGCCCTCAAGCTCTCCGCCTGGGTGACGATGGGGTGGGAGCTATTCTTCCCGCTGCTGGTGGTGATGCCGCTGACGCGCAAGGCGACGCTCTGGATCGGCGTGTTCTTCCACGTCGCAACGTTCGTGCATCTGGAGGTGGGGCTCTTCGCGCTGTACGCCCTGTGCTTCTACGCGCCGCTGGTGCCGTGGGAGCGCTACCGTGCCGAGCACGAGGCACACCAGACTGATTGCACGTTCAAACCGGCGCAAGACGTGTAGTCACTCCTTCCCGCGAATCGAGGCCTTCAAGACCAGCCGCAGCCGGTCCTCGACGCGCTTGTGCGCCTTGTCGATTTCCGTGTCCTTGAGCGTCCGGTCCGCCTGGTAGGTGAGGGCGTAGGCCAGGCTCTTTTTGCCCGCCGGGATTTGATCCCCCTGGTAGACGTCGAACAGGCGCACCGCGGTCAACAGGTCGCCGCCGGCGGCCCGGATCTCGGCGACGACCGCTTCGTTGGTCAGACTTTCGTCCACAACGACTGCGACATCGCGCAGGGCCGGCGGGGCCTCCGGGACCGGTGTGTACGCGAATCGCTCCGGCACCGCGGTCAGGATCGCCGCCAGGTCCAGGTCGGCGACGAGGACCGCCCGCTCGCGGAGCCCCGCGTCCGCCGCCACCTTCGGATGCATCTCACCAAAGACCCCAACCGGCTTCCCGCCGAGTACGAGTTCCGCCGCGCGACCCGGGTGCAGGAATGGCACGTCCTTCGTCGCCCGGAACGACACCCCCGGTACGTGCAAGGATGCGGATAGGTGCTCGATGACCCCCTTCAAGTCGTAGAAGTCCAGTCGCGGCGCGTCCGTGCCGAGCGCATCGTCCCACGCCTCCGCCTTTCGCCGGCCGGACATCAGGAGCGCCAGTCGCAGCGGTTCCCGCGGAAGCGCCTCGCCGTCGTGCGGGAGGTAGACCGGGCCGACCTCGAATAACTTCACCGTGTCGGTGTGTTTGAGGTTTTCCGCCGCCGCCTCGAGCAGGTTGGTCAGCAGGCTCGTCCGCATCGCCGACCGCTCGGGGCTGATCGGGTTGACCAGCTCGACCCACGGGCCGCCCGCGCCGAGCTGCGCTTCCCGCTCCTTCGCCGTCAGCGAATAGCACACGCACTCCTGCAAGCCCGCGTTGGCGAGCGTGTCGCGGACGGCGTGCTCCAGCACGAGCGGCCGGTTATTGCGCTGCGGCGGCAGCTCGCCGGACAGGAGCGTGGCCGGGAGGCGATCGTAGCCCTTGATCCGGGCCAGCTCCTCGATCAGGTCGGCTGCCCCGGCCTGGATATCGAGGCGCGTCAGCGGGACGGTCACCTTCCAGCCGTCCGGCTCCCTCAACAGCGAGAACTGCAGCGCCACCAGCACGCGCTCAACCTCGGCGTCCGGGAAGTCGATCCCGAGCAATCGCCGAACCTCAGTCTTTTTCAGTGTGACCACCTGGGTCGGCAGCGGGGCCGGGTAACGGTCCACGACGCCCTTCAACACGCGCCCGCCGGCGCTCTCGGCCATCAACCTGGCCGCGTGCAGCGCCGCGGGCAACACCATCTCCGGGTGCACGCCCCGGCTGAACCGCGTGCTCGCCTCGCTGAACAACGTCAGCCGGTGGGCCGTTCGCCGGATACTGACGAAGTCGAAGTTCGCCGACTCGAGCAGCACGTTCTTCGTCCGGAACGTCACCTCTGTCTCGAGACCGCCCATCACGCCGGCCAGGGCGATGACGCCGGCCGTGTCCGCGATGACGAGCGTGTCCGACGCGAGCTTCCGCTCCTGGCCGTCGAGCGTCTGGAGCACCTCGCCGTCCTTCGCGGGGCGCACGATGATTTTCGGTGAATCACCCCCGGCCCGTTTGACCAGCACGTCGTAATCGAACGCGTGCAGCGGCTGGCCCCACTCGAGCATGACGTAGTTGCTCACGTCCACGATGTTGTTGATCGGTCGCATGCCCGCGTACGTCAGCCGCCGCTGCATCCACCCGGGGGCCGGGCCGACCGTGACCCCCCGGATCACCATGGCCGCGTACCGGGCCGACAACTTCGGGTCCGCGATCTCGACGGCGACGCGCCCCTCCACCGGCTCGGCCCACGCCGGCTCGTGGCGCGGCACGCGGGCCTCCCGCCCGAAGATCGCCGCCACCTCCCGGGCCACGCCGATCATCGACAGACATCGGGCCATGTTCGGCAGGACGTCGATGTCGAGGACCGCGTCGCCCATGAAATCCGCGGCCGGCACCCCGACCGGCGCGTCCGGCTCCAGGAGAATGATCCCCTCGTGCTCGTCGTTGATGCCCAGCTCGAAGTTGGACATGCACATGGCGTCGTTCGGAATCCCGCGAAGCTCCTTCGGCTCGAGCGTCCGAATCACCTTGCGGGCCTGCTTGGTCTGCTTGTCCTCCTCCTCGGTGAAATACCGCGTGCCGCGGAGGCCGAGGATCACCTTCTGCCCGTGCTCCCCGACGGCGATGTTCGGCGCCCCGGTGACGACCCGCTTGGGCTCCGCGGCTCCGTAATCGACCGTGACCAATTTGAGCTTGTCCGCGTTCGGGTGCTTTTCGATCTGAAGGATCTGTGCGGTGACGACCTTGTCGCGGTCCCACTCCGGGCCGACGTCGGCCTCCTTGACCTTAAGCCCGGGCGGGACCGGCAACCCGAACAGGCGGACGTCCGCGACCTCGAGCCCGGCCAGGGTGAGCCGTTCGACGAGGTCCGGGAGCGCGATCCCGGCGAGGTCCACGTGCTCGGCGAGCCACTTGAGTGGGACTTTCATGTGGACGGCCCTGCAACCTTTGGAAAGGGGGAATCTTACGGGAGGCCGCGGCCCGAAGAAGGGACGAGCGAGAGCGATTGGAGTTCGCGGGGGGAAAAACGAACCGACCCGGCGGTCCCCCCTGCGGGGGTGCCGGGCCGGCCGTGTCACGACATCCTTGGGTGGGCTGCCGACTGCTCAGTTGCCGTAGTCCGACTCGCTGATCGCCCGCCCGTCGGCGATGTGGCACAGTGAGGCGAAGACGTCGGGTGAGCAGGTGAACGACACGGTCTTCACGCTCCCGTCACCGAAGACGAACAGCGTCCCACCGGGGTGCGACGACCCGAATCGGCCGCCGTTGTAGATCGGCGTTACGTTGCTGTAGTTCGGCTGCGGCGAGTTATTGGGCACGGCAGCGTTGTACGGGTCGGCCCCGAACCGAACGGTGCTGAAGTACCACCCGGCGGCATAGCCGAAGAAGTCGTCCGCCTGCGCCTGACCGGTCAGGAGCTTGTTGATCAGCTTCTCTCCGATCAGGATGGTATTCGACTGGCCGTCCTTGTAGTCATCCCATTTCCGGAGCTTGGGACGCGGACTGTTGTCGTACGGGGCGAGCGCCCCACCCCACATGCTGACGGGTCGAAGTTGTGGTGGGGTAGTCGTGGGGTCGAGCGTCGGCCACCCGCCGTTCGCGGCGTAGTCGCCCTGGAAGATCTGTTGGAGCTGCGCCGCCGTCAACGCGTTGTATGGCATGTTCGTGGCGGGGTGGATCTTGGCAACCTGGGCATCGCTCACGAGTCCGAAGGCCCGGTCACGGCCGAGGCTGGGACACTTGTAGATTTTCAGGGGCGTCTGCATGGCTTGGGCCGCGGCCAGGTCGGTCTGGTTGGGGAGCAGTCCAGAACCGGTCCACAGGTTGTCCTGCTCGACGTAAGGGAGCAACTGGAAGGCCCACCCGGCGAGTTGTCGCTTCGGCCCCTCAGCGCTGGGGTTTGCCATTCCCGTCAGGTACGACGGGGGATAGAGGGCCGCGCCCGCCGTCTCGTCGGCCGGCAAGTTACCCCACCCGGCGGTCGGCAGGACTTGCAGGGCCGCTTCGTGGTGGTGGATGGCCAGGCCGATGTTGTGGAGGTTGTTGGAGCACTTGATCCGGTTGGCGGCCTCGCGCACCTTCTGGACGGCCGGCAAGGTGAGGCCAATGAGAATCCCGATGATGGCGATCACGACGAGCAGCTCGATCAGAGTGAACGCTCGGTTTGCTCGGCGTCGCGGCGTTGCGAGGCGCGGCATGGTCAGTCTCCAGAAGGTTGTCATGACTTCCTAATCGTTACGATACAACAAGGGTCAATCGATTCCTAGCCTTTCGCGACGCCGGCCGTTGCCGGCCGGGGCGGTTTGGGGACAGTCCCGGGAGACACCGGGAGACGTTTCGCCGCGGGGTACGCCTGCCAAGGCTGCCAGCTTTTGACGCATACCCCCGACGCGAAGCTCCCCATCTGTCGCCCGCGGATTCCGTCCGACGCTCCAACATTGGGGCCGGCATTCGAGCTGGTACAAAACCGCCCCTTCCGACTATCAGCTCCTTTTTTGCGGCACGTCCATCCTGACAGCTGGTGGCCCGCGTGGCTTCCGGCCGCGTCACCGCAGTTGCTCCACGTACTTGACCACGGGGGCATACCGTGGCGACTTGAAATTAAAGCCCGGCTGGGGCCCGGGGTTGCCGGGCATCGAAACCGGTTGCGACGGGTCCGGATTGGTCAACCGCATCGTCACCCCGCGGGTGTGCATCTTGGTCGGCAGGATGGTGAGGATTGCACTGTTCGTCAACGGGTCGTAGATGACGTCCAGGACCGTCAACGTCTCCTTGCGCTCGCCGACATCCACTTCGACCTGCGACCCGCCCGCGACGATCGTCCACAGGGTGCCGTCGTACTGGCCGGACACCATGCTCGGGACCACCGGCGTCGGAATCGGGACCTTCGGGTCGAGGACTTGACCAATCGCCGGGACAACCACCTTGACCGGTTGCGGCGGGTTCGCCAGCCCCGGATCTTCCGTGCCCAGGGTGCTGCCCGTCGCCGGGTTGGGCACGGGCGTGTACGGCTGGTACGAGAAGTACACCGGGGCCTGCCCCTGCTTAATCGGCGGGATCGGCGTGCCGGGGACGACGGGCGGCGTCGCCTCGATGGTCAGGTTCGTCCGGTCGATGACCGCGAAGTACTTGTGCCGGACTATGGTCCCGTCGTCGAATCCCAGCTCCTTGCCCAGGACCGGCCTGTTGGCCTCGTTGTACGGGCCGGGGTTCCGAACCTCGAAGTAGCCGATCATCATGTACACGGCGAACGTGTTGCTGCGGGTGGTGAACTGGTTGTACACCTTGGAGAGCAACTCGTACTTCTCCAGCGCCGACGCCCGGCCGGCCGGACTGGGCCCGGGCCGGTAGTCTTCCTTGCTCTGGGTCGCGTCGGTCTGCGACCAGAGCATGTCCGGTTTCACCGGGGTGCGGTTCCGGTCCGACACTGCGCCTTGTTCCATTAGGCTACTGATCGCATATCCGCGGAGCGGCTTGTCGTTTGGCCCAATCTGTTGCAGTCCGCCCGGCTGTCGGCCGGTCACCGGATCACTCACCAATTTGGTCCACGCCTCGTCCACCGTCCCCGCGGTCCCGACCGGGGACTGCTGGAACCGATTGATCCCCGCCTGGGCGTCGCAGATGGCGTTGAACACCTCCTGGTTGAAGATCGTGTTGATGTTGATCTTCCCGGGCACGCGGCCGCCCATCCCCAGGCCGAGGATCGGGGTC
Organism: Gemmataceae bacterium; assembly: GCA_035258765.1. GTDB lineage: Bacteria > Planctomycetota > Planctomycetia > Gemmatales > Gemmataceae > SIAJ01. The sequence goes on along the minus strand of DATFWZ010000076.1, from coordinate 1,497 downwards.
GGGCTGCGGAGCAGGCCGAGCGCCCGATAGAGGTAGCCGCCCTGCTGGCCGGGCGCGACCCCGTGGTCGAGCCAATCGACCGTGTACTTGAGGCGGCCGTTGGGCAGGAGCCCCTGGTTCGGGTCGTTGGGCGGGCCGCGGAACTCGTGAGTCAATTCGTGCGGCTTGGTCCCGACCACATGGAACAGTTCGGCCGGGCTCAGCGCAATCCGGTCGTAATGCGCCAGCGGGTTGAACGGCAGTTGCAGGGTGTTGTGCCCCTGTTGCGGCCATTGATTCTGGCTCATCGCGGTCCCGCCGTTGTGCTGGCCCATCGTGAAATTGATCTGGCCCATCGCGGCGCCGCCGCCCGGCTTCTGCTGGTAGTGCTGGGCGTCGGTGTACTGGATGACGCCGTCGTACGGCTGCCGGCGGCCCCAGGAGTAGGTCTTGCTCCAGTCCGGCTCCATGCCGGGCATCAACGGGTCGCCGGGGTTCCCCATGCCGTCGAACTTCAGCCGGTTGTTGACGGCAGTCGGGTCACTCTCGAAGTAGTCGATTGTCACGTACGGGTTGTTCTGGCCGGGCGGCAGCGCCGGGCAGGCGAGCCGCTGCAAGACGAAGCCCGGGGCCCACTGCATTTGCCCGGCGAGGAAATCGGTCATGAAGTTGACCTTCGCCTGCAGGGCCTTGGTCGTCAGCTCGGCGATCGCTTGCGGGTTCGTCGTCGGGACCTGGGCCGGGCCCGCACCCATCTGCTGGTCGAGCTGCGGGCCGGCCAGGAAGAAGCTGTCATCGCGGTACTGGGCGCCGACGTTCGGCTCGATCACCTGCAGGCCCTTCTGGTTGCCCTTGGTGTCCACCGTGTCGCCGCCGGTCGTGAACAGGGCCGCGTTGAGGAGCTGGATCGCGGGATTCGACGGGACGCCCGCGACGTTGTCGTAGCCCCGCATTCCGAGCGGATCGTTCCCGCCGCCACCGGGCGCGCCCGGCACCTTGTACACCAGCACGCGGTACACCGACTTGTCGGCCCCCTGCAGCGAGTCCTTCAGGGCCGCCCGGTAACCGCCGTGGGCGTTGTCGTCGATGGCCGTCCCGGAGTACGCTTCCGTCCCGGTGAACTGCTGGGCCGGCGCATCCGGCGTGAGCGGGTTGTGCAGCTCCAGCCACATCAGCATGTCGAAGTCCATCGTCGCCTTCTTAGCGCCGGTGACGGGGTCCATCAATGGGTCGTTCTTGTCGTTTTCGATCCGTAAGTACGCCTCGTTGATGTTCGCCCGCGGCCGCTCGAACCCGAACACCCAGTCGTTCTTGATCTGATTGTTGAACTGGGCGAGGGTGTTGGTCGGCTCGTTCGAGGCGGGCAGCCCGTTCGGGTCGCCGCCGGTGTTGATGTCGGTCCACTTGAACGGGGTAATGCAATCGTCGCTGTCGATGAAATCGACGATGTTCACGGAGACTTGCGCGAGCCACCGGCTCGTCGGGTCCCCCGGCGGTGGGGGCGTGTTCGGGTCGGTC
>DATFWZ010000075.1:0-18398 GCA_035258765.1 Gemmataceae bacterium | reverse complement strand
GACGCTCCCGGCTCGCCGACACTTACCCCCGGCTCGTCGCCCTTACTTCTTCAATTTGTGGGCGAACGACCATTCGTGCCCGAACGGGTCCTTGATCTTCCCATACCGGTCGCCCCAGAACATGTCCATCGCCGGCATCGTGATCGTGCCTCCCGCGGCGACGGCCCGGGCGATCGCGGCGTCGCAGTTTGGGACGTACTGGTGGAGGGTCACACTTGATCCGCCAGTCCGAAGCGGGTCGCGGGTCTTGCCGCCGCAAAACTCGGGGAAGTCGTCGGCCAGGTAGAGGGCGGAGTCACCGATCTTAAGTTCGGCGTGCATCAGCCGTTTCCCGTCCTCGGCGTCCATTCGCATCACTTCCACGGCTCCGAATGCGGCCCGGTAGAAATCGATTGCCTTCTTCGCCCCGCCGACGACCAGTTGCGCCGTGATCGGCATGTAAGACCTCCAACGATGTGACGAATCAAGATACAGGCCGGTTTGTCGCCGCCGGCCGGACATCGGTTGATCGGTCGCTCGGCGGTCGGGGCTGAACACCCGTCCCGGATTCGGACATTTTTTTTGACCCGGGTGTCGATTTCGGGGACCCTCTGCCGTCGTCGGGGTGAGCGGCCCGCACCGGTGCGGCGCCGGCCCCAGTCACCGGGAGACTCGTATGCAATACATGATCCTCATCTATGGCGACGAGAAGGCGTGGGCGAAGTTGTCGGAGGCTGAGATGGGCAAGGCGTACGAAGAATACATGACCTACAGCAAGGACCTGGCCCAGGCGAGGGCGCTGGTCGGCGGGGCGTCGCTCCAGCCGGTCGCGACGGCCACCAGCGTCCGGGTCGTGAACGGGAAGACGAAAACGACGGACGGGCCGTTCGCGGAGACGAAGGAGCAGCTCGGCGGCTACTACATCGTGGACGTACCGAACCTGGACGAGGCGCTGAAGTGGAGCGCCAAGTGCCCGGGCGCCAAGCATGGAACGATTGAGGTGCGCCCGCTCGGGATCATCACGGCCCCGGACGGCGGGATCGCGGCCATGCAGCAGTGATCGTTGCGGGCGGCGGGCGGGGTGAGGGAGTCGGCGTTTCCCAGTGTCCGAGGCTGTCCCCTTGAACGGGGGCGCCGGCCCCTCACGCTGCTCGCCGCGTCGCGTATCTTAGCCGGGGATGCTCTCCCGGATCCTCGATCTGGTGTTCCGCCGCGAGGGCGGCCGCGTCCTCGCCACGCTGATCCGGCAGCTCGGCGACTTCGACCTCGCCGAGGACGCCCTTCAGGACGCGGTCGCGCGCGCCCTGGAACGGTGGCCGGCCGAGGGCATCCCGGACAACCCGGGCGCCTGGCTCACGACCGTCGCCCGCCGGCGGTCATTGGATCTGGTGCGGCGGCGAAAAAGGTCGGCGGGGGGAGATGCCCCGGAGGTTGCGGTCGAGCCCGAGGCGGAGGACGGACCCGCCACCGTCTCCGGGATCGAGGACGACCGGCTGCGGCTCTTGTTCACCTGCTGCCACCCGGCCCTGGCGCAACCGGCACAGGTGGCCCTCGCCTTGCGAACGCTTGGCGGGCTCTCCACGCGCGAGATTGCCCGGGCCTACGTCGAGCCCGAGGCGACCACGGCGCAGCGCCTCGTGCGGGCCAAGCAGAAGATCCGCGAAGCCAGAATCCCGTACGAAGTCCCCCGCCGGGAAGATTTGCCCGACCGCCTCGCGGCGGTGTCGGAGGTCGTCTACCTCATTTTCAACGAAGGCTACGCGGCCGCGGAGGCGGACTCGTACCTTCGCCCCGACCTGTGTGCCGAGGCCATCCGGCTGGGCCGGCTCGTAGTCGAATTGCTGCCGGACGAAGCCGAACCGCGGGGTTTGACCGCGCTCATGCTGCTTCACCACGCGCGGCGTGCGGCACGGGTGGGCGCCGACGGCGGAATCGTACCGCTGGAGGAACAAGACCGCTCCACGTGGGACCGCGACGAGATCCGGGAGGGGACCGCAATCCTCGACGGGGCGCTGGCGCTCCGCCGGCCTGGCCCGTACCAGATCCAGGCCGCGATTGCCTCGCTGCACGCGAATGCCGCGACCCCGGCTGAAACGGATTGGCCGCAGATCGCGGGCCTGTACGGGGCACTCTTGAGGCACACGCCGTCCGCGGTCGTGCAGTTGAACGCCGCAGTGGCCGTCGCGATGGCGGGCCGGATATCAGAAGGCCTGGATTGGGTAGACCGGCTGGCCGCGAGTGAGGAGTTGAGAGATTACCACCTGCTGCCCGCGGCCCGGGCGGACTTGTTACGTCGCGCCGGCAGGCTCGCCGAATCGGCGGGCCAGTACCGCCGGGCGCTGGAAATGGCCAAGGCCCCGGCGGAACGAATCTACCTGGAGCGGCGGTTGAGAGAGGTGACGAACTAATCGTATGTCGAACCAAATCTCTTGGTCTTTACCCCGAAGGGGCCCCGAAGGGGTTGCATCTCAGAGCCGGGGGTAGGCCGCTGTGCGGCCTAGCCCCGGTCAAGGGTGTCCCACAAATGAGTCGGCCGAACCCTGAAAGGGTTTTATCACTTGCACATCGCGAGGTGCTACAACCCTTTCAGGGTTGATGCCACATCGAATGGTGATTGTCAACCGGGGGTGCGCTGCGCGACCCCCGGCTGTGAGATGCAACCCCTTCGGGGTAAAGACAAACCTATTTCGGATCGAGCGACTGGATGCGGATATTGCGAAAGCTCAGGTCCGTGGTCGGGTCGTGGCCCTGGATGCTCAGCGCCCCTTTGCCCTTCTTGAACCCGTTCCGGGCGTTGTCGTCCTCCTTGCGGTCGTCGGTCCAGTCGGTCACCTGGTAGCCGTTGACCCACGTCGCAATGTGCCGCCCGTGGGCCGCGACCGTCATCGTGAACCACTCGCCGTCCGTGGACACGACCTTGCGAGCCTTCTGCCGGCGGTAAATGGCCCCGGTGCCGAAATCGACCGGCTTGGTCCGGTCGTCCCCCTCCCACTGGTTGCGAATCTGCGCCTCGTAACCTTGTTGATACTGGCCCGGGATGCACCGGAAGAAGAGCCCGCTATTGAGGTGCTTGCCGTTCGAGATGCACTCGAACTGGCCGACGAAATCGGCCCACTGACCCTCCGTCTGCAGGTCGCCGGGGCCGTCCTTGACGTTGATCCAGCCTTCCTTGGTGACCGTGAACTTGGACGCGACCTTCTTGTCCTTCGCGGGTTTGAACTCTTTCCAGCCGGTGAGGTCTTTGCCGTTGAAGAGAGACTTCGCGTCGAGTGGACGAGCCCGAAACGATCGCAGGTGCAAGGTCTCGCCCGACGGGACCACAAACACTACCCGCCCGTCGTCGCGCAAGTTGGCGCGAATGGTCCCATCGCCTTTCAGGGACTGCTCGCGCTTGACGTTTTCAATGATCGGCTCCGGCAGATTCGCGCCGAGCCAGCTCTCACCCCACTTGGCGCCATCGACGCAATACGCGAAGGCGAGGTGAGACCCGCGTCCGAGGTCCGTGTTTGCAGTCAGTGTGGTTGCCTTGCTACCGCCCAACATTAAGACGCCATCGGCCACCTTGGCATTACCCTCCGAGGCCCACCCGAACGTAGTCTCTCCATCAAAGAGCAAAATCCACCCTTCAGCGATTTCCTTCGGCGTGAGCGTGTTCGGCTTGGCCTTGTCGTCGGCAAGGACGGGGAATGCAATGAGCGCAACGGCAAGTGAGAGCATTCGCATCAGGACGGTCCAAAGACGGTCAACGACGCGCCTCAACTCGATCCCGAACTCTTGAGCTTGTTCTTGGCCGACGCCGCGAACTTGTTCTTGGGGAACCGCTTCAACAGCAGCTTGAGCACCTTTGTCCCGAACTCGCCCATCACCCCCGCGTGCTCCACGAAGTGGAACCCGAGGTAGTACAACTCGTCCGCCCCGAGCCATTTGGTGGACTCGACCTCCTTGTACGTCGTCGGCTCGTCCTGGCGGACGAGGTCCGCGAACTGGTGCAGGCTCTGATCGCGGGCCCGGGCCTCCGCGTCGAGGTCCTTGCTCGACGCCTTCAGCCCGACCGTCGCCAGGCCGACGCGGATGGAATAGCCCGCGGCCGGGTCGCGGGCCGCGGCCTTGTAGTACAGGAGCGCCTTCTCGAAGTCCCCCTTCTTGCGGAACCCGGCACCCTTCGTCTCCAGCCGATCGCGGAGTTCGGTCGCCCCGGCCTCGCGGAGGACGAACAGCAGCGGATCGGCTCTCTTGTCGCCCGCTTCGAGATATTTGGCCGTGGTCGTGAATAGCTCGTCGCCCCAGGTCTTCGGGTCGCCCTTCGCGAATGGCGCCACGACCCGCGACAAATTCCACGCCTCCTCCGGCGTCTCGGCTTCGCGGAGCGGCTTGGCCAGCGCCTTGCGGCCCTTCGACAGGCCCGCGAGCTTCGACAACACCTCGTCGCGATACTTGCGGTCCTGATGGCGAACTTGCTCGATCAGCTTGTTGGCGACTTCCGCGGTGTCCCGGTCGCCGACCTTCCCGAGAGCGAATCGTCGCGGCGCCAGGTCGGGGGCGTCAAAGAGCGGGAGCCAGTCGCCGACCAGCTTGTCGGTCACCGGCATCTTGTCGAGCAGCATCATGGCCGGGGCGGCGACGCGGAACTGCGGGTCGGCAGCGCACTCGAACAACTTCGCCCGCTGGTCCTTGCTCAACGAGTCGATGTATTTGGCCAGCCCTTGCAGGGCCGCGGATCGCACTTCGGCCGGCTGCGGCGGCATGATGCGGTCCCAGAGCAGGGGCTCGACGCGATCGTCGTCCAGCAGCGAGGCGAGTCGGACGACGGCCGCGTCCCCGGCCGGCGTCAGCTTCACTTTCTTCGACTTGGCGAGGTCAAACAGCTCGTCCGCGAGGACCTTCTTTCGCCGCGTGTCGAGCGTCGGGATTCGAGCGGCCAGCGTGTTGACCGCGGCCTCGACGACGGCCGGGTCCTTCTCCTGCAGCATCGCGATGCCGGAAGCGTCCTTCGACCCGTCCGCCTCGGCGCCGGCCAGGGCGGCGGCGATGTACTTGCGGACCCCGGGCACGACCTTGTGGATCACGTCCTGGAGGGCGTGTGTCCCCTTGGTCCCGAGCTTCGCCGCGGCCTCCGCGGCCAATTCGCCCTCGGCGCCGCCGTGGTTGATCCGCTCAAGAAGGAGGGGGAGCGATCGATCGATCCGGAGCTGCCCGGCGGCGCGGACGGCCCGGATGCGCAGGGCCGGGTCGTCCGAGCCGATGGCATCGACGACCGCGGCGTTCACGGTCGCGTCCTTGCCGCCGAGTTCGCCCAGGACGGTGACCGCGGCGCAGCGGACCTCGCTCGGGTGGTCCTGCCCGGTGAGGCGAATGATCTTGTCGGCGGAGATTTGCATGACGGTACGCGCGCGGCCCGGGTGTGCCGGTATCCTAGGCGCGGACGTGAAACCGGGCCACTGGGTTGAAGGGGGGAATCGGCGCGCCTAGGCAGAATCCAATTGCGGACCATCGGTCAACCGGCCGAGTCGCGCGGTGACTCCAGGCAAAGCGACAGAGCGGTGGCGATTGTACTCACTGGGTGCAGAGTAACTCCGACTTCCGCGGCGACTTCGTGAGCCTCAGTAGCATTGGCTGCCGGCAAGATGACGTGGGTCCGACCTGCTTGGGCAGCAGCCCTGATCTTCTGAACCAACCCCCCAACTGGTCCAACTTCGCCGAAAAGTGTCACTTCGCCTGTCATGGCGAAGCCCGGCATGACCGCGCGTCCAGTCAATGCAGACACGATGCCAACAACAAATGCCAGCCCAGCAGAGGGGCCGTTCTTTGGCTCGGCGATCTTAACGAGGTGAACGGCAACTGTCTGCTTCTTCAGGCGAAGATCATCAACGCCGAGTTCGCGATGGCGTGCTCGGACGATGCTGTAGGCGGTTTGAACCGAGTCTGAAAGTACTTCGTCGTGCATTCCTGTTACCTTGACTGTTTGCGAACCGGCGAAGCTCGAGACTTGAATGATGATCAGATCGCCGCCAAGTTCGTTGCTTCCTCGATAGATCACCCCCAGGCCGGTCACGGTGCCAACTATGGCTTCCCGATTGAGCCGATCGTCCACGATTTGTTGAGGTTTCGAGTGCAGGTCTCGGGCGGCGTGGCCGTCCACGCCGACTGGCCCGATGAACTTTGGTCTGAATTCGCCGGGGGCAAGCTTGACCAATTGGTCATGGACTCGCTGTCGCAACTCGCAAGCCAACAGCACCACTTCCCTTGATTCCTCATCGCTAATTCGACCATCAGGATACAGGAGTTTGATTAGGCCAGACCCTACGCGTTCGACGGCGGTTTGGTCCCGCTTGGTTAGGCCTTCTCGCAAAGCGATCGCCTTCACGCGGTCAGCGTGACTATCTTCGCGGAGTCGGACCAGTGCCTCGCCAAAATAGTCGGTCACGAATCCGACGCCCCGAGACAATGCACTCGGTGTAATCTTGGGCATCTCCCAACCCGGCAGATAGGCGTGCATGCGGTCCTGAAAAGCCGAGTCGATCAGCTCGTCCGGGAGCGGCTGAAGGAGATTGCGGTATTTCGGATGAGGACGCGTGCCTTCAACATCCAAGTTGCCAGTGAATACGAGACCGGCATCGGCGGCAAACGCGAGCGATCCCCGACTGAATTGTCCGCTCTCCATGTAGTCCTTCAGTATGGAGATTGTCGCATCCTCGTCCTCGAACGTGGTATGAGCGATTTCGTCAAACACCACGACCTTTCTAGTCCCGATGATGCCGACTGCCTTCGTGTTTAAATTCACGAACAGGTTCGCTGGCGTGGTCTTGCCGCCCGAAAGAGTGAAGACTCTAGGGGAAACGTTTCGCAATAGGAACGTCTTGCCGGTCTGACGAGGGCCAAGTTCGAGAAAGTTAACGTTTCGTTCGACTAATGGGACCAACCGCGCCAAGAGCAAGAGCTTCGTGCGCCGATCGGGGACGGAGGCGGGACTGTAGCCCGCGCTTTGCAACATGAGCTCCGTCCATTCCTCTGACGAAAACTGGCGGCGAGTCGACCGGTATGTCGCCATATCGGGCGGGCCGACTTGGAAAGGTGTAAAGGCTACCAGCTCGTTCGGCGCGTCCGCGCCAAGTTCAGGCGCGTATCGAACCTTGACGGTCCCCCAAAGCCCACCAAGAAGTAAGCCTGCGTTTTGCTCAATTAGCGCCGCCGACACCCGGATTCGATCGTCTTGCAATACCGGAACTCGGGCCCACCGCTGTCCGTTGCGGAGGTCCACGCGAGCATCGACGTTATCGATCAGTGTCACCTCGCCACAACTTAGGAGCCGTTCCTTGAGTAATTCGCGATGTTCGAGGTCTGGTAGCAAGTCGCGGATTTTGGCCTGAATTTTGGCCAAGTCATCCCGCCAAGTGTCTGGCTTCACATATTTGGCGATCAGATATTCAGAAACGTATCGGGGGAGGCCCTGAAAAGCAGCTTGTTGGGCAAGCGCCTTGACGACAACCTTGTCGCCGAGCAGTTGATGTGCCTTGCGATCGAGATCTGTGAGCGGATGATCGTTGAAAATGGCCACGGTCATGCTCCGAAGACGGCATCGAGGTCCGGATTGTATCGCAAGTCAGTAGGTGGCCCAGCAGCAGGTAGCTCCAACGGTTCGTTGTACGCCGCGATCAGCGTCCGTGCCGCGCGCTCCACGTTTTCGCGCTTTCGCGCCGCCATCTGCGCAAATTCGGGGCCGTGCTCGATGAACCGGGTCGCGTCGTACCGATCGGCCAATAGCCGGAACTGTCGCCGGATCAGTTCGGCAGATAGCGGCACTCCCTCCGCAATCTCAAGTGTCTCCCGGCACTTGTCGTCTGAAAGCACGTCGTCGGAAGCAGGTACGACGACAAGTGGTGGCGAACCCGGGGTCGACGTAGCTGGTGATGCAGTGTTCAAGTTCAGAGCTGCCGCGATCCGAGCAAGGCACTGCACTTCGCGAGAGTTACGTTTGCCCGCGGCGTCGGCCACTGCGACCGCGAATTCGTAAAGACCGTGCCACTCGCAAGCGGGAACAACTGCCGTCACCTTTGCCAATACCTGATCCAAAGGCGGCAGCTCGCCCTCGAACCTCGAGAGAAGTGAATCGAGGCCACCTAGGACGACATCTCGTCCGTATTTCCGCTCGACGAATGCACAAATCTCTTGGCGCTCGGACGCGGCTATTCGACCATCGGCCTTTGCCACAGCAAGCCCGAATGCCGTCACTGCGAAAAGCTGAACCAGTGTCTCGCCCATCATGGGCTCAGGCGGGGGCGCCGAGCCCCGGTCAATCGAATTGACGTCCACAGTTGGAATGGAGCTCTCCAGGGGGGACCGCGGTTCGGCTCCCGGTGGATACGAGGATTCGAGCTCAGACGAGGGGCTCGGAACAGCCGACGTGTCTTCGGTGACCCAGAACTGTGACGCTACCCATGCGGGACGGCGATGCCCAGCTTGACCGCTTCCCACCCACGCCGCAGTCGGCAGGCGTTCCATTGGCTTGGCATGCTGTTCTGCGTGATGGGGCTGGATCGGCGATGGCTCATCCAATGCGTCTGGGATTGATTGGTGCTGCTCGTCGTCCGCCGGCCCACCGGACCCGGGCGCTTCGGAATGGAACTGAGGAGCGATCCACGCAGGGAGTTTGGGTTCTGCCGGGATGCCGGCAGCCGGTCGGGTCGTCGCTGACGTTCCTGCCGATCCGTCTGCACTGGCCGGTGCGCCCGATGTTGGCGAAGCTGGATTGGCGCGCTGCGGAGCTGGCTGGGGCTCGCGTTTGCTATGGTCTGGGTTGGCCCTCGCCCCCGATCTCGGCATCGGTTCCAACTTACCTACTGGGACTTCGGCGGCGCGAAATTGGGCGCCGGGACTCGTCTGAGGGCGTTTCAGGATTCCTTTAATAGACTCGGTCAGGTCGCGACTTGACAAGTACGCCAAGAAGGTGATCCGCCGAGCTAGTTCGATTCGTTCAGCGAGTGACTCCAACGCTAGTTCCGCGTCGCGAATTGACCGCTCGGCCTCACGTTGCCGACGAACTCGCTGCGTCTTGAGCCGCTGAAGCTCCTCAGCGTAGGCGACCGCTTCCAGGCATGCCCCGGCGTCGAACCGGCTCTCGGCTTCCCGGCGCACCTTTTGAATGGCGTCCTCGAGGTCGGTCTGGCGCGACGGGCCGATCCCCTGAATGCCGGACAGTCGGACGCGGGCGCAATCCACGATGGTCCTCAATCCGGCGTCGCGCAGGCGTGCGACCGTGACCGGCCCGATTCCCGGATACCGGATCAACTCTTCGACGGCTAGGCTGCGGAAATGTCGGTCCAGGTACTCCTGGCGCAGCCGGTCCGAACCGGCCCGTCGATCGCCTTGTTCCGCATCGCGCCGGGCAGCCCGAAGGCGTGCAAGGTGCTCGTCCATCGCCGTGACGACCCGTCGCTTCCATTGCGCCGCCGGGCTTGACCGGTACCGGAGGTACAAGTAGGAGAGGGAGACCAGCGCCGTTGCGACCAGCAAGGCGAAGAAGAGGATGACGACGACCTTCATGGGGCGGCGCGCCCGTGTGCGGAGCAAAGCAGAGACGTGTTGATGTTCGCGAGTCGGGTCGGGGCTGTCAAGCGCCGGGGTGCGGCTCGGAGTGGTCTCGAATGGTGAGAGGTGGAGAAACGGGTCGACGACCTTGCACTCGAATCAACGACGCGGGGCCGCCCCAAAGGGCGGCCCCGCGACGAACGATCAAGTCTCACTCCGGTTACGGCCGCGCCGGCGGCCAGGCCGGGTAGGACGGGACCGGGTTGTTGGGGACGTACGCCGGATACTGGCCCGGCAGGAACGGGTTCCCGGTGAACATCGGCGGCGGGTAATACAGGCCGTGGGCCATCGGGGCGATTGTCTGGAAGTGCCCGTCGTACGGCCAGTACAGGTACCAAGGGGCGGCCATGTAGACCGGCAGGGTCGGCATGGCGGCCTGTCCATAGAGGCCGTTGAGTGGGTGAGTCCAGAACTTGCCGGCCAAAACGTGCTTGCCGCCGTATCCCCCCCCGGCGTACCCCTCGGTGGCGCAGTTGCCGTTGGGGCAGGACTGGCCCTGGGCATAGGCGGGGCCCGCGGGCGGGGGCGCGGCCGGGGCCTGGGCCCGGGCATCATTCCCGGCCGCCAGTCCGGCCGCCACGGCGGCCGCGATCAGCCAATTCTTCATGTCGAGTCTCGCTTCGGGTCCGGTCCGTGAACAGCGCGACTCCCGGCGAGCGCGCCGCGTAGCGGTACTGCGATGGTGCGCCACGTTCCGTCCCGCCGCCACGCCTGGCGGCCGGTCGGCGGCGAATCACGGGCGTGGAACGCGGCGCGATCGAAACGACTCGCCCGTCAGCGCCCGGTGACCCAGCCGGGGTAAACGGACTGGTAGACCGCGTTGGTGACGGGTTGCTGCAGGTTCCCCGCGGCTGGGCCCTGGCTGATGTACGGCTGGGCCGGGATGGTCGGCGTCGCGTGCGGGGCGTACCCGGCGGCCGGGGCCGGCAGGGCCGACCCGTAGACGCCGAACCCGCCGTTCCACAAGTTCGGGTCGGCCGGCGTGTAGCTGCCGTGGTACGGCTGCGGGATGTGCATGTTGACGTAGCCCGGCCCGTAATACGGGCCGTAGCTGTAGAGCGGGGCGTGGTGGATCCAGTTGCACTGCCGGAAGGCCCAAGAATAGGCCCAGCAGTAGCCGTGCCCGTTGTAGGGATCCTTACCCCAGGCGTGCGACCGCTCCGGCAGCGCGGCGAGGGCCGCGACGGCCAGCACGCCCGCCAGAACAACCTTCCTCATTGCGCAATTCCTGTACGAGGGGCGCCCGGGCCGCGAGGCCTCCGTGGGCCCGCCCCTTGCCCGGCGCGATATCTTGCGCCAGTTCCGCGCGGGCGGCGGCCGGGCGGCGCACGGATGTCGCACAAATCGCAGCGGCAGGCCCGCCGCAACGGGCAGAACCGGCATGCCGCGACCGGCGGCCCGGCGTCGCGGCCCGCACGACCGGCGCGACGCGATTCCGCTCGACGAAGGCAATCGAACGCCGATGACCCCGGATGACGTCATCCGGGGTCATCCGCGTTCGGTTTGTTCCGTCAAGCGCGACCCAGGCCTGTCAAGTCAGCCATCTGTAATGACTCTGAAGACCATGCGGCCTGACGGCCGGAGATCGCGATCTCACTCCACGTTCAACTTCTCCAGGAAGCCGTCGTACTCCTTCTTCTGCGTCCGCTCCTGGCCTTCCTTCTCCTTCACGTCCGCCTGGACCTTCTCCAGCACCGTCTCCTGCTGATCGAGCTTGCCCAGGTAGCGCTTGTAGAGCTCGCTCGTCTGCGGGAGCTTCTCCATGTTCGTCCGCAGGCGGGCTTGCTCCTCGGAAATCTCCTTCGCGTGCTCGCGGAGGTCCTTCAGCGTCGCGGCCGTCTGCTCCAGGGCCGTGCGCATACCGACCGCCTTTTGCAACCCCTCCTTCACCCCCGCCGCGATGGCCGGGCTCGCCAGGATCACCTTGACGCGATCCTCGCTGACCTCACCGACCGACTCCTTCTTCGGAACGACCCGCTCCTCGCTCACGGGCTGGCGGACCAGCTCACCGGCCGCGGCTTTCACTGTGAACTGGCAACTCCGCGCCGTCGCCGGGACCCGCATCACTTCCATCACCGACCAGTTCGGCCGGACCGCGTGCTCGAGGACGAACGTCCGCTCAACCCCGGCCCGGTTGCGGATGTGGTACGTGATCGCCTCCACCTCGCGGGCCTGGGTGCGGAGTTCTCCTTTCACGAACCTGGCCGACACCAGTGTTTCCGGATCGGTCTTACGCGTCTGCCATAGTTCGAAACCCAACTCGGTGACGTACCGCTGGGCCGGGCCGTCGTCCTCGCCCGGCTTCGCGGTCGCGTAGCCGGCCAGGGTCTGGAGGGCGAAGTTCTCCGGCCGGGCCATCCGCAGCTCCTCGGACACGGTGTGCGACAGCGTCTTGCCCTTCTTGAGATCAATCTTGAACCGGTACCGGTTGGCCCGCTCGTCCACCGGCTCATGGTTGCCGAGGAGCATCCGCTCGGTCGGGACGTTGTGCTCCAGCCAGATGGTTCGATCTTCGTCAGCGTTGTTGCGGAAGAAGTAGGTCGTCGCGCGCCGGTCCTTGTGCGTCACCTGGAGGTGGTCCTTGACGACCTGCATCAGGAACGACTCCTCCGGCGTGCGGCGGTTCTCGGTCCACACGTCCAGGCCGAGCGACGTGGCGAACCCGGTCCAGTCGGCCTGCTTGCTGACAGCGAACGGGTCGATTCGCGGCAGCTCCTCGCTCACCTCGTACTTGACCGTGTCGCCGGCCTTCACGTCCACGTCGAACCGGTACAGTTCGGTCGTCACCTCGGTGGCCTTCTCCGGCTTGACCAGCTTCCACCCAGTGCGAATCGGCTGCTCGACGACGACTTTGCGGTCCTCCGGGGCCCGGTTGACGATCACGTACGTCCGGGTGTGGCGGAGCTTGTACTGGATGTTGAGCTGGCCGTTCTCCATCCGGGCGGTCATCTCCGGGCCGGGGCGGACGGTGTCGAACGGCTTGATCTCCACGCCGGTGTCGAGGGCGTAGCTGATGTACCGCTCCTCGTTCGGCTGCAGGTCGAGCATGCGGGCGTCGCCGCTGTAGGGCTGATCGCCCTCGTACACGGTGACCGGGCCGGACATGAGGGCCTGCTTGGTCTTGTTCTTGATCTTCAGGCCGTGCAGCGCGCGAGTGGCATGGACGCGCTCGTTGTAAATGCTCACCTTGGCCGCCTCGATCTCCTCGTCGAGGATTGGCAGCATGACCGACTGCTGCCGGGGCAGACTGACCTTCTGATCGATCGTGTACCGGGCCGGCTGGCCCAGCTCGTCCGCGGCCCGGGCCCGCTCGATGAACTCCGGGTCCACGCTAGTCAGGGCGCTACCGAGCTGCTGGGCGATGGCCTTGCCCTTCGGGTCGTTCTTTGTCTGGTCGGCATTGCGGCGCTGTTGCATCTGTTCGTAGTTCAACCGCCCGTTGTTGTCCGCCAGGAATGCCTTTTCGTTCTGGTAGCGATTGAACGCCGTAAAGTTGCCACCTTGCTGGCCGAACTGCCCGCCCTGGTTGCCGAATTGGCCGCCGAGGTTACCGAACGTCCCTCCTCCGGTCATGCCAAAGACTCCGCTGGGGACGAATACGATCTGTCCGTTTTGCATCTGCACGGGCGCGTTCTGCGGAATGAAGTTGAATCCCGGATTCATGCCGTTGCCTGGCGCCCCATTCGGCTGTCCGCCGAATCCGCCGCCGCCGAATCCGACGCCGCCCTGGATGCCGAAGTTCGGGACGTTGATGGCTGAGTTCGTGATCGGCCCGCCGTAGGTCGGCGGTCGCAGCGACGCGAACAGGGCCGGCTCGACCGTCGGCCGCGGAATGAACAGCGGCGGGTACAGGTCCATCTGGAACGAGATCGGCCGGCTGGAGACGAGCGTCAGCTTGACGTCGTTCCAGTCCTCGTCGCTCGTGTTCTCGACGTTCGCCCATGCCTGCAGCCGCCACTTGCCATCGTCGGACTTCACGAGGCGGTAGCTCGTCTTCCAGATCGGGTTCTCGACGACGTAACCGACGCGGACCTCGCGACGCCCGTCGCCCTTGAACCCGAGGTGAACGGTCTTCTTCAAACTGTCGTGTCCGACCGCGACGACTTCCAGGGCCCGCCGCAGCTCGTTCTCGACGGTCGGGTTGAGGAACCGCACCCGCTGGACCGCGGACAGCGGCACGCTGCGGAGCCCCTCGGCGCATGCCAGGTTGAGCAGCTCCATCTCGGAGACGGCCGGGGCGGTCGGGCTGTGCGGCCGGTGCGCCGTTTCCATCCCGACGATGGTGCCGGTGAGCGTGCCCGGGAGGCCGTTCAGGGCCGGGTTGTTGGTCTGGAGCGTGACCTCGACCTTCTGGCCGCGCATCTGGTTCAGGATTTGCCCGTAAGACGGATTGGAGCTGAGGTCGATCGCGAAGCTCTTGAGCGTCTTCTCGATTGGCTCCTGGCTGTCGTAGCGGAGGGGCAGGGCCTGGCCGCGGGCGTCCTGGATGACGAGGCTCTTGATCAAGTCGTTGATGTCGGCGGCGGAGAACTGCAGGTCCACGCGGGCCTCGCCCTCGACCTCGCCGGACCGGTGGAAGTAGCCGACCCCGCTGTTGAAGAGGACGACCTGGGTGATGGGGATCTTCTGGGCGGGTTTCAATCCATTCGCGTTGGCGGGCGGTTCGTCCTGTCGCGGATCCTGCCGGCCTTCGGCGCGGGTGGAGTCGCCGCGCCAGGCGACGACGCCGGCCGCGGCCAGGGCGGCAATGAGGAGCCCGGCGGCCAGTTTCTTGAACATGGTCGTACCCTCGGAGAGTCGGAGATGTTCGGCGGCACCAATTTACCCGCGGCCCGCGGACGTGTCAGTGCGACTTGCAGAGTCGGGTTACAGCGACGTTACACGTCCGGGGCGCACGGCCCCGCCAATAGAACGGCGGGGGAAAAGGAACGTTGGAACCGAGAGCGGACGCACGGCCGTTAGCCGCGACGCGGAGGCTTTGCGGAGCGGAGCGCGAAAGTTACGCGCCCCGGGGTCCCGTATTCAGGTCACCGCAGCGTCGAGCGTACGCGCTCCGCTCCGCAAAGCCTCCGCGTCACGGCTTCACGAAGCGTTTTGGCGCCGCGCGAATGTGCACGGCAACTGTAGCGGGCCAATGCCATGCCGGATTCACCGCGAAGCCGCGACGCGGAAGCTTTGCGTAGCGGAGCGCACGAGCTAGACGTCCCGGGGACGTCGATGGAGGTCCCGGGGGAGCGACGTGACGCGCTCCGCTCCGCAAAGCCTCCGCGTCGCAGCTAACGTGATGCCCCCAGCACGCTTACCGTCCCCATTCCACCATCCACTCGTACTCGTTGCCCGGTCTTGATTCGTTGCTGCACCCCGGGCAGCCCGGCGACCGCCGGCAGGGCGAATTCGCGGGCGACGATCGCGCCGTGCGAGAGCGTCCCGCCCGACTCCATCACCAGTCCGCGGGCGTTCACGAAGAGCGGCACCCACGCCGGGTCGGTGGATGGGCACACGAGGATGTAACCGCCCGCGGCAGGCGCCGCGGCGGGCTCCGTCAGCACGAGGGCTGGCCCCTCAGCGACGCCCGCGGAGAGCGGGATGCCGGTCCACTGCTCCGCGCCTTCCGGCGGCGGTAGCGGGCGGCCGATCGCGTTCAGGTCGTCGCCGAAAATGACCGGGGGGACCTCCAACGACAATTCGACCGCCCGCCGCTTGCGCCGCTCGGCCGCGACGGGCTTCAGGTCCCTGCCCGCGATCAGCGCCGGCAGCTCGCCCGGGGTGAGGAAGAAAATCAACCCGTCCAGGTTGAACCGGCGGTCGAGCTCGACGAGCGTCTGCCGAATGATCGCGTAGCCGCGCATCAGGTAGTGCTTGCCGGTCTCGCGCAGGCCGAGGTACGTCTGCAGCCGCTCGACGTGTCCGGCCATTGACTTGGCCAAAATGCCGTTCCATTTAGCCTCTGCGGCGATTTGGTTCAATAGATCGGTCGCGTGGGTAGTGACCGGTTGCGGGGTCGCGGCGGACAATCCGGCCAGGGACGACGGGTCTTCCGACCAGCGCTGCGCCGACAGCTCCATCTCGTTCGGCCCGCGGTGGCCGAAGCGCCGGAGGAACTCGTCGCGAGTGAGTTTTCCGGTAGCCAACTCGCGGATCGCGCCGGCCAGGTCGGCTTCCGGGTCTGGTTTGGCCCCCTGACTGAGGGACGTAAGCGTTGCCCGGGACCGCTCCGGGCCGAGTGCCTTCCCGACTTGTTGTTCCAACACCTGCCACGAAAACTGGGCGAGCAGCGTCGACTTGAGGCTGTGCCGGGCGAAGTCCACGAGCGTGCGATCGATCCAATGCTGGAGGCGCCGCAGCAGGGCCGCGGAATCCAGCTTTGCCGGGTCGTCCTTTTCGGCCCGTTCGACCTCCGCGGAGAACTCCGGAATCACACTCTGCCGAAACTGGTCTGCAAACGTCTTGCTCGCCGAGGCCACCTTTGCGGCGACTCGGATCATCCCGAGAAGCCCGAACCACTTCCGCAGTCCGCGGGGGGATTCGCGCTTCGGGTCAAGAGCCAGCTGTGGAGATCGCCTGTACTTGGCCAGCGGGTACCCCGCGAGGGGCTTTGCCGATTCCAGCCGTGGCTCGCGGCCTAGGTTGAGGTACGGGCGACCGCCGATCAAATCATAAGCCGATGTCGCTGCGAGTGCCGGGTCCGGTTTGAACCCGAAGTCGCGGTACATGGCCCCGGTCCCGCCGCCGCCGGACAGGAGCTTCCCGGACACGATCGCCCACGTCATCGGCGTCGGCTCGGGCAAGACTTCGACAAGATTGACCCGGCTCCAAATCGTCCCCCCGGGCTCGACCAATGCGGCTAGCCTGTCGATAGTTTCGCGGCGCACGGCCTCACGGTCAGCCGCTCCCGTGGTCGTGATCGGCCGGGCCTGGAGCAGCCACACCTGCCCGTCAGCAATCGCCCACTCGACGTCGCGGGCGTCGCCATAGAAGCCCTCGACGCGGCGGCCCAGCTCGGCGAGCGCGGCGAGTTGCTCGCTCGTGAGGCACAGAACGCCCTGCCGATCGGCCGGAACTGGCTCGTCCCCGCCGCGGCCGACGCGAATCGGCTTGTGCCCGGCCCGCTGGTCGCGGACGCGGCCCGTCTCGCGTTCGATCTGGAAGCGGTCGGGGGTGACGCGGCCGGACACGACGACTTCGCCCAGGCCCCACGACGCTTCCACTCGCATGAGCGTGCCGGTGGGGTCGAGCGGGTCGCGGGTGAAGAGCACGCCCGCGACATCCGCTTCGACGAGCCGTTGCACGACGACGGCCATCGCCAGCCCGCGGTCATCGACGCCCTGGCGCTCGCGATAGGCCCGGGCCCGCTCGGTGTGGAGCGAGCGCCAGCACCGCTCGACCGCCGCGGACAGTGCTTCTTCGCCTTCAACTCCGAGGATCGTCTCCTGCTGGCCCGCGAAGCTGGTGATGGCCCCGTCCTCGGCCGTGGCCGACGACCGGACCGCGACGAATCCGCCGCCGAGTTGGCGGTATGCGTCGCGGAGGGAATTAGCCAGCAGAGGATCGATTCGCGGGTCGTCGGAGAGCAGGCGGCGGTACGCGGCGGAAGTCACGCAGAAGCCGGGCGGCACGGGCAGCCCGGCGCACGCGGTCAGGCCGAGGCTGAGGCCCTTGCCGCCGACGAGGTCGGCGTGCTCGGGCGTGATCTGGGAGAAGTGGAGGATCTCGGACATGCAGGTTGGGTCATTCCGAGGAGTCCTGGAAGCAGTACAGGCGGGCGGTCGGCGTCGCGGACTTGTCCGGGCCGAAGCCGAGGCCAACGTACACTCGATGGCGGACCTTGTCTTCAAGTTGCTCGCGAACGACGACGGGGGTCGAGACCGCGTTGACGTGCGGCGCGCCGATCAAGTCCGGAAAGCTGACGGCCCAAAACACGTTTCCGTCGGCAGGCGACAGGGCTTCGAGGATGCCCGTGCTCCCGATCGCATACAGGCATTCGCCGACGCGGGACTTCGGTTGCACGTCGATTGTGGGCGATGCCAGGACGGGCGCCTGGAGCGTCTTGCTCCAAACAACTTCACCCGTTTGGCGGTCGAGGGCAAAGACGTTCCCGTCGCGGGTGCCGACGTACACCTGGTACCGGTCCACCGCGGGGCGACAGACGACGCTATTCGGCAGCGCCCGGTCCCAGACCGGCCGCCCGGTGGCCGTGTCGCGGCAAAGGACCCGGCCGGCCACCGGTTCCCGGTCGAAGGAGAATGTCCCGTTCCCCGTGGCGAAGACGATGTGGTCGCCCGCGACAGCGGGCGAGCCCCAGGCGGAGTACTCGATTGGCTCCGTCCAAATCTCCTTCCCGGTCCTCAGATCGACACAGAAAATGCGATTATTCTTCGATCGTTTGCTGGTGCCGCTCCCGGCGTACGCTCGCCCGTCGTGGATGAGCGGGTTGGAATCGACGTGCAGTCCGCCCTCGATCGTGTATTGCCAGAGTTTTTGCCCGTTGATCGCGTCCAGGCAGTAGACGCCGTCGTCCCCGGCCCCGAAGACCACTTTGCCGTCCGCCACTGCGGGCGTCGATTCGGTATGGCTGCCCGTTTGAAAGTCCCAGATCTTCTTCCCGGTCGCGGCATCGACACAGAAGAGTTTGCTGTCCTGGTGGAAGTGGTACCCCTCGCCGAAGTACAGTCGCCCGTCGGACAGAACGGGGGTGCTGAAAAGTTCTTTGAGATTCTGCTCGTCGTCAAACTCCCAGACGATCGCCCCCGTCTTGGCATCGAGGGCGTAGAGACAGCCGTATTGCAGAGTGCCCAGGCGGTGGTGGACGTTGACGTATACTCGGTCCGAAGTAA
>DATFWZ010000074.1:0-8633 GCA_035258765.1 Gemmataceae bacterium | reverse complement strand
GGTTCTTACTCCAGTCGCTGACGCTCCCGGCTCGCCGGCTTTAGATGTCGTAATACAACGCAAATTCATATGGATGAGGCCGGACGCGGATCGCGTCGGCCTCATTCGTGCGCTTGTACCAGATCCACGTGTCGATCACGTCGTCCGTGAACACGTCCCCTTGCAACAGGAACTCGTGGTCGCGCTCGAGCGCCCGGAGCGAGTCCTCGAGAGACGTTGGCGTCCCGGGCACGCGCGCCAACTCCTCCGCGCCCAGGTCGTAAATGTCCTTGTCCAGCGGCTCCCCGGGCGCGATCTTGTTGCGAATCCCGTCGAGCATGGCCATGAGCATGCCCGCGAAAGTCAGGTACGGGTTGCACGCCGCGTCCGGGAGTCGGTATTCGAGCCGCCGCGACGACGGGTTGGGCTTCGTCACCGGGATGCGGATCGCGGCCGACCGGTTCCGCTGACTGTACGCGAGCCGGATCGGGGCGTCGAACCCGGGGACGAGACGCTTGTAGCTGTTCGTCGTCGGGTTGCTGAACGCGCACAGGGCCGGGGCGTGGCGCAGGAGCCCGCCGATCGCGTACTCGGCCGCGTCGGACAGCCCGGCATACCGCGAGCCGCTATTGGACCGCGATCCGGCGAACAGGTTGACCCCGTTCCTCCACAGCGACACGTGGACGTTTGTGGCCGACCCGTGGTCGTTGAAAAGCGGCTTGGGCATGAACGTTGCCGTCTTCCCGTGCCGCCGCGCGACGTTTTTGACGACGTACTTGTACTTGAGCACGTTGTCCGCGGTCCGGACCAGGTCGTCGTAGCGGATTTCGACGACCCCCTGTCCGCCGGTCGCGGCCTCATGCCGGTGTGCCTCGACATTGAGCCCGCACTCGATCATGGCCCGCATCATCTCGGACCGCAGGTCGTGCATCGCGTCCGACGGCGGGCACGGGAAGTAGCCCTCCGCGAACCGCAGCTTGTGGGCCAGGTTCGGCTTTTCGTCGCGTCCCGAGTTCCAGGCCCCCTCAACGCTATCGACGTGGTAGTACGCGGAGTTTGGGGTCTGATCATAGCGGACGTCGTCGAAGACGAAGAACTGCACTTCGGGACCAAAGAACGCCGCGTCCGCGATGCCCGTGGACTTCATGTAGTTCACGGCTTTGCGGGCCACGTTGCGCGGGTCGCGGGTGTAGTCCTCATGCGTGAGCGGGTCGTGGATGTTGCAGATGAGGGTGAGAGTCGCCTCGCGGCTAAACGGGTCGAGGAACGCGGTCTCCGGGACCGGCTTGACGAGCATGTCCGACTCGTTGATCGCCTTCCAGCCGCGGATGCTCGACCCGTCGAACCCGAGCCCGTCCTCGAACATGCCCTCGTCGAGGTTTTCGGCCGGGATGGTGATGTGCTGCCACTGGCCGGGGAAGTCCATGAACCGCAGGTCAACGGCCTTGACTTCCTTCTCACGGATGAGGGCGAGGATTTCCCGGGGGGTCATTCGTTCTCTGGGTGGTTGAGCGGGGGAGCGCGAGTACGGAGTGGTTGCATGCAACTCCCGCGCCACTCATTTCCCCTCCCGGTCCAGGCCCCCCAGGACGAGCCCAGCCATCCCGAACGGGCGGACGGTGCCCTTCGGCCAGGTCTTCACCGTCGTTTGATACTCGCCCCCGGCGCCGACTGCGGCGTTGTGCCGGGCCAGCTCCTCGCGGGCCTTGATCGCTGCCGCGACCTTGGCCGGGTCGCCGACCGGGTCGAGCCAGCCGTCGTCGCCCTTCTGATTCTGCGTCCGAAGCTGGCCGAGCCGTCCGCGGAGGATCTCCAATCTCGCCCACGCCTTGGCCTGGTCGTCCGCCAGGGAGGCGGCCACGGACTCGCCCAGATCGTACCGGCCAACCTTTCCGAGCAATCGGCACAAACGGACACCGACCCAGGGGGACCCTTGCCCCTTGGCCTCCTTGGTGGCCAGGCTGGCGGCGGCTTCGAGCATTGTCATCGCTTCGGCCGGATTTGCGTCGATGGCCGCCTGGGCCGCGGCGGTCATGGCTCTCAGCTTGTCCTCCGCTTTGCCGGCCCCGAGGGCGGTTTGCTTCGCTTCCGAGAACTTGCCGTTGAGTGCGTAAGCCTCGGCCTCAGCCGCCGCGGGAACCCGGGGCGGTTCGGATGCGCCTTTCCTGGGTCCCTCCGCTCCTTTCTTGGCTACCTCCGCGCCCTTCTTCGGCTGTACCTGCTTGCCAAGCGCCATTCGCAGCGCCTGGACGGACGGTACGTCCGCGTCCGCGGTCTTGGTCAGAAGGCTTTCGGCATCTGCCCGGAACTTGTCCTTGTCGAGGCGGAGCAATTCCAAACCGACCTGGCCGACGAGCTCGGCAGAGTTGTTCAGCTGCCTCACGATGTCCCCCGCCAGGGCAGCCTGGTCCTTTTTCACGAAGTCCCGGGTGAGGCCCCGGACGGCGTCGGCGAGAATGTCCGTCTCACTCGGGGGGATCTTCTGCAATGTTTGGCGGATCTCCCTGACAAGGGTTTTCTGTTCGATCCGCTTTCCTTCCTCCACCTCCTTGGCATTCCCGAACAGTCCGGCGATCGACACGGTGACCTCGGCCAGGATGGCGTTGCGGTCGATCGCGGTGTCTGGCGGCTTGGCGGCGATGGTGTTGCGCGCGAGCTTCAAGTCGTTGAGCGCGGCGGTCGCGTCCTTGTCGTTCTCGGCCGTGAGGGCGTGGTGCTCGCCCGAGGCGCGGTGAATCAGGGCCATGGCCTTCGCGTCGTTAGACGCGTTGTCCTCGACCTCCTTGACCGCATCCACCATGCTGGCGTCGGCCTTCATTTCCTTGCGGGTCTTGAACGCGAAGTAGCCCCCCGCGCCAAGGACGCCCAGCACGACGACGGTAATAATGCCGCGCTTGATGAGCTTCTTCCGCCGCTCTTCCGGCTCCTCCTCTTCGACGCGCTCGCTGACGATCTTCCGGGCCGTGTCGTCGCTGATGCCACCCATGTGGGCGGTACCGAAGGCGCCCTCCCGGTCCATGCCGGTCTCGCGCTTCGCCATACTCGGGCCGCCGCCGGTCCGCCAGTCGGCCTTTTCATCCTTCTTCCTCGTCGGCACGCGGTTGGGGTTACGACACTCCGGGCATAGGACGTTCTTCCCCTCCCTGGAGGCCTCGACCATCCACCTGTGGTCGCAGCGGGCGCACGTGACCTCAATCGTCGCCTCGGCCGTCTTCTGGGCGGGCTCGTCGGCGAACGCGGCCGCGGCCAGGGCGTCCAGGTCGGCGGGCGTGTGCTTGGTCGGGCGCACGGGCCCGTTCGCCATCGGGATCGGAATGACCTTGCGGCAGTTCGGGTTCTTGCACGTGGCGGTCTTGCCGCCGACCTCGTCCTTGAGGCGATAGTTGACCCCGCAGAAGGGGCAATCGAACACGATGGCCATGAGGTGACCCGTGAGGCCGGTCCGATGGGTAGGCACGCGCTATTATCGCGCGGCGCTATTGCTATGGCAATGACTTGCAGCTTGTGGTGGCGACTGCTCAGTTGGTACGGCGCGAGCGGGACGGGAGGGGGAGCCGCTTGACGAAGAAACCGAACGCGGATGACGCGGATGACACGTGTCAACGCGGATCTGACAGAAGACAGAACTGCATTGGATTGATCCGCGCAAATCCGCGTCATCCGCGTCATTCGCGTTCGGTCTTCGGGATGCCGGACTAGCGGAGTACAAGAAGCCGATGCCGCCCGTCCCCGTCCCCCGGGCCCCGCTTGCCCTGGTCCCTCTCCCAGATCGCGATCTCTTCCAGCAAGGCATCGACCATTTCGGCCTCCTGCACGTTCCGGACGATCTCGCCGTTACGGAAGATCACGCCCTTGCCGTTCCCTGCCGCGATGCCGATGTCGGCCTCGCGGGCCTCCCCCGGCCCATTGACGACGCAGCCGAGGACGCTGATTTTCACGGGCGTCTTCTTGCCCTCCAGCCGTTTCTCCAAGTCGGCGATGATCTTTTCCAGGTCGATGGCGAGTCGCCCGCAGGTCGGGCACGCGATCAGCTCCGGCTTGCGAACACGTCGCTGCGTCGCTTGCAAAATGTCGAACGCGGCCGCGATCTCCGGGACTGGGTCGCCCAGGAGGCTGATCCGAATCGTGTCCCCGATCCCGTCCAGCAGAATCGGGGCCAAGCCGGCAGCTGACTTGGTGACCGCATACGGCGGTTTGCCCGCCTCCGTCACGCCGATGTGCGTCGGGTAGTCGCAGTACTTGGCAAACAGGCGGTACGCCTCGACAACGATCAGCACGTCGCTCGACTTGAGCGACACAATGATGTCGTGATACCCCGCGCGCTCGGCCATTTCGATGTACCGGATGGCGCTCTCGACCATCGCTGGCGGGCACGGGAACCCGTATTGCTCGACCAGCTCGCGCTCGAGGCTGCCCGCGTTGACGCCGATCCGCATCGGCAGTCCGCGGTCCTTGGCCTTGCGCACCACCTGCCGAAATCGATCGGCCCCGCCGATGTTGCCCGGGTTGATCCGGATCTTGTCCACCGGATGGTCGAGGGCGGTCAGGGCCATCTTGTAGTCGAAGTGGATGTCGCAGATGAGCGGCACGCCGATCCGCTTCTTGATGTCGGTGAGAACCCGGGCGTCCTCGGGCTTGGGGACGGTCACGCGGACCAGCTCGCACCCGGCCTCCTCCAACCGCTTGATCTGCGCGACCGTGGCCTCCACATCGAACGTGTCGGTCGTGGTCATCGACTGGACCCAGACGGGGTTGCTCCCGCCGACGACCTTGTCGCCGACGCGGACCTCGCGGGTCTTGTGTCGGGGCTTGGCCGGGTGGGGGCTCAGCGATCGGAGGGCGGACAGGTCGCGCGGCTGGGTCATCTCGATCGGGCTCACATAGGGTTCTTCATTCATCTTACACGGAGACAACCGGGGGCGAGATGCCGGGATAACCAGGCGCGAACCCGCCCAAGGCGACCTGTGTCCGGTCACAACAACGTCTCTTGCCCCTGCCACACGGCAGACGTAGATGCCATTGCCTCTCCATCAAGTGACCGCCGACCACCGCGAGCTCGTCCGCGTCTGCGCCGAGGCGGCCGGGATCGCGGACCCGGTAGCCGTCCAGCTCGATGAGTTCACCTGGCCGATCCTGCGCAATGCACGACGCGGTCCGCTTGTCCCCCTGCACGGGGTCATTGTTCGCGATTGGGACCGCAACTCGCCGCAATTCTTTCCCGGGGTCAAGTTCGGGATTCGTCTCTATTCCCTCGGCGACATCCGGCTCGCACGATGCGTGGCGAACAACGACCCATACGCGAACGGGTTCTTGGAGCACTTCTTCCTCGTTGCACGGCCTGACTACCTGCGGCTTTTTCGCAAGGCGGTGCGGTTCAAGCGGGAGTCGGCACTGGCGGGTCTCCCTCCGATCCTCGCCCCCGGCCTCCTCGATACACTGCGCCAGAACACGATCGGCTATCTCCGCCGCGACAACCTGACACGAATCAAGGAACTCGGAGGTCGGGCCCGTCGCGGCGTCCTCCTGGCCGGGCCGCCCGGAAACGGCAAGACCTCCGCCTGCCGGTGGCTCTGGGAACTCTGCCACGAGCTTCGCTACGAGTTCCGCCTGGTCTCGCCCGACGTCTACCGGGCGGCTCGGGCCTCGTGTAATCCGCCCGAAGCGGTCAAGGCGCTCTTCGCGGTCTCCCGGCGCGGGATCGTGTTCTTCGACGACATGGACATCGCCCTTCGCGATCGCGCCCTGTCTCCGGAAGCGGACGACCAGGCCGTGTTCCTCGGGGCGATGGACGGGATCGAGGTCCGCGAAGGCGTCGTGTACATGTTCACGACCAACTGCCCGCTCGATCTGATCGATCCCGCCTTCAAGCGTCCCGGCCGCATCGACCTCGTCCTCCAATTCGACCCCCCGACGGCCGACCTTCGCCGACAACTCTTTGACCGCTGGCACGCGGACATTCGAGGCGGGATTCCCGTCGAGCGGGCAGTTGCGGAGACCGCGACGATGAGCTTCGCGGAGATCGAGGAGCTCAAGAACCTGCTGATCTTGGATTACCTTGAGGGCGGCGCGTGGGACTGGGATCGCGCGATGGCCCAGTGGCAAGCGAACCGGCACGACCTCGCGGTCGAGCGCGGGCGGGCGCTCGGGTTCCAGCGCAATGGCCAGCCGGTGGCTCACTGAACCGCGCGCTCCGCCTGGGTGGCCAGGACCTTGTACGTCGGCAGATCGCACGGGTGAATGATCTTCGGGTCCAATCCGCGGGCCCGGGCCTCCTTGAACGTCTTCACCGCTTCTTCCTGCTTCGACATCTTGAGCTGGGCCACCGCGAGATGAAAGTAGCGGAGCGGTGTCTGCGACTGGTTGATGGCGTCGTTGAGGTCGGCCACCGCCCGGTCGAACCGGCCGGCCGAGATCAGGATTCGGGCGCGGGTGTCCAGCAACTCCCCCGTGGCCCCGGAAAGCTCGATCGCCCGATCGGCGAACTTGAGTGCCTGCTCGGCCGACTCGGGTTGCGGGGCCAGAATCCACGCCAGGTTGTTCAGGGCGACCAGGTTCTTGGGCTCGGCCTTCAATACCTCGCGATAAACCTGCTCTGCGGACGCGAAATCCTGTCGCAGTGCGTGTAGCTCACCCAGGTTGAGCTTGAGCGGCACCGAGTCGGGGCTCGTTGCAAGCGCCTCGTCGATCCAGCCTCTGACGGTCTGGAATTGTCGGGCCGACCCGTGTCCGCTCCGCAGCGCGGCGACGCCGGCGGTCGCGAGCGCGGTCGGCGAGAGTCGTGTTTTCTGCTTTTGGATTTCCGCAAACGCGGCCTCGACCTGGCCGTCAAAGGCGAGGAGCGCCGCCATCGGCGTCACGGCTTCCGGGTATGCCTTCAAAGAGGCCCGGTAACGCTCGCATGCCGCGTCGAGCAAGACCTTGTACCCGGAGAGCCCCTTCGCCGCGGCGACGCGCGTGATCTGGTCGAGCAACTCGGCCGCCTGCCGCTGCCGGCCGATGCCGTCCGCGGTCCCCGCATCGGCGACGCGGACGAAGCGATCGACCAGGTCGAGGGCGGCGCGGGGTTGGTTGGTCAGGGCATAGAACCGAATGGCCGAGGCGACCCCACGAGCGTCCGGGACCGCCTCCGACAGGAGCTTCACGAGTGGCTCGGCCTCGTCGAACTTCTGCTCGCTCACCAGGTCATCAACGGCAACGGCGACGTAGAACAGGTTGCTCGGCTCTCGCTTGAGCAACTCCTGCAAACACCGGCGGGCGGCCACGCGGTCGCCCGCCACGCGATAGAGTTGGGCGAGCTGGAACCAATCGTTCGACGTGGCCCCCGGGTCACGGACCACGCTGCTGAGCAAGCCGATCATCTCGCGGACGATGACCCGGCGGTCGTCTCCCGCGGTCGTTTTGAACGCGACTGTCAGCGCGCGCAACCGGGACCGGGCATCGTCGATCGAGACGGCTGTGCCCCCTTCGCGCAAGACGGAGAGGGCGTCGCGCTTTTGCTCTGCGGTACCAATGGCGGCGGTCAGCGCGGCCATCGTTCGTTTCGCCCAGGCCATGTCCTCGGGAGGCGCGTCCCGATCATCGGCGATGGTAGACAGGACAGGGATCGCGTCCTCGAGCCGCCCGCGCGCCTCGCACGCGGCGATGCACGCCTCGGCATAGGCACGCCGGTCCCGGGGGGTCGTCACCGGCGGGCCCCACATCGGCACTTTGGCCCTCACCGCGGCACCGCACTCGGCGCACACGGCAAAGAATGCCTTCCGTTCCAGCGCCTTCGCGGCGAGCCGAATGGTTTCGTTCACTTCGCCGTCGCCCAACCGGGCGGACGCGAGGAGCCGGGCGGACCAGCCATCCGCGAATGTCGGCTGGGAGTCAGTCGCCTGGCGGTACAGGGCGAGCGCGTCGGCGACCTTTCCGCGGGCCTCCAGGAGCCGACCCGCCCACACGGCCGACCGGGGCTCGCGCTTCAACTGCGGTTGGAGCCAGGACAGACCCTTGCCGAGGGCCTGGGGCCCGGCACTCGCGACCGCGCCCTCGACAATTGCGCGGAACCGCAATGAGTGGACCCGCGGATCGGCCTCGAGCCGGGCCAGCGTGCGCCGGGCGTCCTCGTCGCGGCCGGTGCGCAGGTAATAGCCGAGTCGGGCCTCCTGGTATTTCAAAGCCGCCGGATCCAGGTCGGCCGCCAATTCGTATTGTTGCGTCGCCGCGGCCGCGTCCGCCCGGCGTTCAGCCAGTCGCGCCGCGAGCAGGTGGCCCTCCGGGTCGTCCGGCGTCTCGGCGAGCGCGACCCGAACTAACTCCGCTGCGTCGCCCGCCGGCGAGCCGGCCGTATGGAGTGCGTCCAACAGCGCGACGGTTCGACCCCCTTGCCCTTCGATCCGCCGGAGCTCTTCGCGCCAGCGGGCACGCGCGGCGGTGTCCCCCTCTTTCAGGGCGAGTGAATACAGAATCTCGCGCGATGCGAGGTCACCGGCGTTTCGCGAAGCGAGATCCGTGAGCATGCGCTTCTGGCCGGCGTCATCCCGGAGGATCGCGTAGACTTCGGCGAGACCAGCCGCCAATCGGTTCCGCTCGGCATCGCCGGCCGTCTGGGGGAGGTTTTCGAGGCGGGCGATCCGCTTTTCGCGGCCGGGCTGCAGGTCGTCAGCCCACAC
>DATFWZ010000073.1:0-6805 GCA_035258765.1 Gemmataceae bacterium | reverse complement strand
GAACTCCACTTCTCCAAGGCCCTGGTCCGCCCGCTCGAAGCCGAGCAGCTCCTGGACGCGGTGGCCGCCGCGACCGGCGCGGCGCCGAAGTTTGACGGGTTCCCGCGCGGCACGCGGGCCGGCCAGGTGGCGGCAATGCCGCAGGAGCGGCGGACGCGTCGCGGGGGTGAAGCCGAGCGCTTCCTGAAGGCATTCGGCAAGCCGGATCGGCTCTTGACCTGCGAGTGTGAGCGGACCGAGGACGCGGGCCTCGTGCAGGCGTTCCAGCTCCTGACGGGGGAGATGTTGCAGGAGATGTTGACCGACCCGGACAACCGGGTCGGCCGGCTGTTGGCATCGGGTAATACAGACGGGGAAGTGATCGAGGCGCTCTATTTGTCCGCCCTCGCCCGCCGGCCGACGGCCGACGAGGCGACGAAGCTGACCGAGTTCGTATCGAAGGCCAAGGACCGCCGGGCCGCGGTCGAGGACGTGGTGTGGGGGCTAGTGAACTCGAAGGAGTTCTTGCTCAGACGCTGAACGGAGCACAGGAACGATGTTCACACCTCTTCCGGACCGGCGGACCCTCCTGCGCGTGGGCGGCGCCGGCCTGCTCGGCCTGACCCTCCCGCAGCTCGTCCGCGCCTCGGGCAAGCGCAAGGCGCGGGCCAAGGCGGTCATCTTCCTGCACCAGTACGGCGGGCCCGGGCAGCACGAGACGTTCGACATGAAGCCGGACGCCCCGGCCGAGGTCCGCGGGTCGTTCAAGCCGATCCGCACCAAGGTGCCCGGGCTGCAAGTGTGCGAGATGCTCCCGCGGGTGGCGGACGTCGCGGACAAGCTGACCCTGATCCGCTGCGTCCAGCACACGATGAAGAATCACAACTCCGCGGGGTACTACAGCCTCACGGGCGTGGCCCCGCCGACCGACGACCAGCGGCTCCGCGACTCGGTGGACCTGTTCCCGGCGTTCGGGTCGATCGTGGACAAGTTCGCCCCGGCCCCGAAGGGGGTGCCCACGTTCGTCGCCTACCCGCACGTCATTCGCGACGGGTCGATCACCCCGGGCCAGCACGGCAGCTTCCTCGGCAAGGTGCACAACCCGTTCTTCTTCACCCGCGACCCGAACGCCCCGGACTTCCGCCTCCCCGAGCTTTCACTCCCGGCGTCCATCAGCCTGGAGCGCATGGAGAGCCGCAAGGAAGTGCTCAAGTTGATCGACGGGCAAAGCGACCTGCTCGAAAAGTCGGCGGTCGCCCAGGGGATTGACGAGTCGTACCAGAAGGCCGTGTCGATGCTCACGTCGAAGGCGTTCCAGAAGGCCTTCGACCTCGCGGAGGAGCCGAAGGCCGTCCGCGACAAGTACGGTCGCACTACGTACGGCCAGGGGTGCCTTTTGGCGCGTCGCCTGGTGGAGACGGGTGCCAGGTTCGTGAACGTCTATTTCTCGGAGTTCATCGGCGGACCGAAGGGCGGGTGGGACACGCACGGGTTCGACAACAAGCCGATGGACCCGATCCTCAAGAGCTACCTGCTGCCGATTACCAACCAAACACTGCCGACGCTGATCGAAGACCTCGACGAGCGGGGCCTGTTGAAGGACACGCTGGTCCTCTGGATGGGGGAGTTCGGGCGGACGCCGAAGATCAACAACCTCGCCGGCCGCGATCACTGGCCGCAGTGCTACACGGTGGCGATGGCTGGCGGCGGGGTCAGGGCCGGGCACATCCACGGGGCATCCGACAAGATCGGCGCCTACCCCGCGGTCGGGCAGGTGCGACCGGAGGACATTTCGGCCACGCTTTTCGACTTGCTAGGCATCGACCCGGCAACGGAGGTTCGCGACAAGCTCGACCGGCCCCACCCGGTGTCTCGCGGCAAGGTGATCGATGACGTGATTTCGTGAGATACAGTCTCGGGCCCGTCCGATCCCTCCGGACAGCCCGCTTCCCCGGCCGCGTGAGCGTGCCATCGCTGATGCGGGCGGTTCGCACCCGGAGTGACCGATGGTTCGACGGTTCCTACCCATGCTGGCCCTGGTCCTCACGGTCTCGCTCTTGGCCTCGGGTCAGGAAGCGAAGGACGGCAAGGATAAAGAGAAGGACAAGGACAAGAAAGACGAGGCGCCGAAGTCCAACATCGTCAAGGCGCCCGAAGGGTGGAAATACGTCAAGGCCAAGGACATGTCGCACGCGTTCCTCGTCCCGCGCGAGGTGAAGTCCGAGGAGCGGAGCGAGGGCAGCTTCAAGAGCGGCGACTTCTCGGGAAAGACGGCCACGTACGTCGCGACGCTGAAGGACGGGCGGACGCTGGTCGTCGTCCAGACCAATCTGGGCGGGCCGGGCACGAAGGACATGAAGATCAAGGACGTGTACGACCTGATGTACGACGCCGACAAGGCGGAGAAGGGGGTCAAGATCAGCGAGCCGAAGGAGATCACCGTCGGCAAGAGGAAGGGGCAGGAGTACTTCGTCACGGACAAGGACTCGGTCCGGCGGGTTGTCACCGTGGTCGTCCCGGGCCGCGTGATTCAACTGGTGGTCGAGGCGGACAAGCGGGAGAAGCTGATGGAGAAGGACTGCGATACGTTCCTGACGTCGCTGATCCTGTACGCCCCGCCGAAGAAGGACGCCAAGAAGGACGAGGCACCGAAGAAAGAGCCGCCGAAGGACAAGTAGGAGAGCCACGCTGCTGGACCGACGCCGGGAATGCAAAAGGCGTGGCCTACAGTCGGCGCGCGAAACTGCCGAGAATTGCCTTGATCGCCGCCGCCCAGCGTCCGTCCCAGCCGGCCGCCCGGACGTACCACTTCGCCGCCGCTAGCGGGTGTTGATCTCGCACCACGAACCCCATCGTCCGACACGTGGAGCCCCAGGCCTCCGCCTGGGCGGCTCCGTCGGCCGACTCCGCGTTCCGCCGCCGCACCAGCGATCGCCGGAGGACCGACAACACCACCGCGACGCGTTCGGTGATCCGACTCGACAGGCTGGTGTGCCCAGTGCGATATCGGACGAGCGGCTCATCGACGTAGTCGAATCCGAAGTGCCGCGCCACGCGCAGCCAGAAGTCGTAATCGATCGCGAGCGGCAGGCTCGGGTCGAAGAGTCCGACCGACTCGAACACGTCCCGTCGCACGGCCGCCGAGGAGAAGCAGACGAAGTTCTGTACGAGGAGCGCGTCGTACACCTGACCACGGGCGAAAATGCCGGTCTGGGTCGGTAGATCGTTTCCGGCTGCGTCCACGAGCACACGACGCGTATACGCCACCCCGACCGCGGGGTCGCGGAACAGCAAGAGTTGTCGCTCCAGCTTGCGGGGCAGCCACTCGTCGTCCCCGTCGAGAAATGCGACGATTGGCGCGCGCGAGAGCTGGATGCCCAGGTTTTTCGCCCGCGGCTGGCCGAGTCCGTCGGTGCGGTGGTAGTGGACCCGGGGGTCGGCGAGAAATGGTCGAACGACTTCGGCCGTATCGTCCGTCGAGCCGTCGTCGATGACGCGGAGCTCGAGATCCGTCCACGTTTGTTCGAGGACGGATCGGATGGCGCCGCCGAGGTACTGGGCGTAATTGCGACTCGCGACCACAACGCTGACGGCGGGAGTCCGGTTCACGCGGCCCTCACGGGGCGAGCGACTTCAGGTAGGCCGTGGCGACCGGCGACACGCAGAACCGGTACTTCCCGGACGGCTCGGGCGGGATCGCGTCCACCAGCTCGACTTCGTAGCGCATCTCGGGGCCGAAGGTGTTCCGAACCAGGTCCTCGATCTGCCGGTGCGAGTCCGGCCCGAACCCGTCGCCGGCCACCATACGCAGCCGCAGCAACTTGAGCCGCTCCTGGACGATCTGCACCTGGGCCGCGCCGCGAATCTCGGTCGCGAAGTGGTCGGTCAGCGAGATGCCGGAAATCAGCATGCCCCCGGGCGTGAGAACGTAATCGGCTTCCCGGCCAACCACGCGTTCGATGAGCGGCAGCCGCCGGCCGCACGCACACAAGCGGGTCGAGGGCACGACGACGTCACCCACCTGATACCGGATGAGCGGCATGGCCCGGTTGGTCAAATCGGTGACGAGCAGGCGGCCGGCGCCCGGGCCCGCGCCGAGCCGGGCGTCTGGGACGACCTCGCAGAACACCGAGTCCGCGTTCAGGTGCAGCCCGCGGTGCTCCTCGCACTCGCAGGCGATCAGGCTGACCTCCTCGCACCCGTAGCGGTTTGTCACCGGCCGACCGAACGCCTCCTCGATCACCCCCCGCTGCCAGTCGTGGAGCATCATCGCGCCCGAGACCACACCGTCTGGGCGGATTGTGCCTGGGCAGTGGGCGCGGACGTGCGCGGCAAACAGGTAGAGTGAGTGGGCGTGCCCGAACAGGAGTCCCGGGGGCTTGCGACGCAGGTGGCGGGCGAAGGCGCGGAGCCGGCCCGCGTCGATCCCGAGCGTGTTGAGGTACGACTCGCGGGCGATCAGGTGCCGCCAGAGTCGGTCCTTCAGCGTCCCCCGCTCGGCGGGCCCGTGGCCCCACAGACGGGCGACGCGCGTCCCCATCCGCCAACCGCTCCATTGGTCCGAACGGAGCGTGCAGGCCCGCTTCCAGTCCTTCGATTCCACGTCCCAGACGATCGTGAGCGGCACGCCCGTCGAGCCGGACGTTGACTTCGAGACGACGGTCGCGCCGCGATAGGCGTCCGAACGCAGATCGTCCGCGTGCAGGCGCACGTCGGCCTTGGAAACGATCGGGAACTGTCGCAGGTCGTCGAGCGACCGGATGGCGTCGGGGCGCAGCCCCGCGGCCTTCCACCGGGCCCGGTAATAGGGAACGGTCAGCCACGCATGGCGGACGACTTCGCGGACCGCGTCGAGCTGGCGCGCCCGGATGACGTCCGGTAAATCGTATTGTGTTTGTTCGAGTGTCCGCAGGTGGCGGAGGTGCGGGCTGCCGGCCTTCCACGCCAAAAGCGGTTGGGCAAGATGGCGGTTGAACAGAGCGAGCATTGAGGCGGCCCCGGAGTCCGTTCCGTGGGGTCAGAGGCGGAATCCTAACAACTCCGCCCGGCCGTCTGCAATGGCGCTTTCCGGAGAACCTGACCCGGGTAGAAAAGCTCTCTCCGTCAACCGAAAAGGAATCTTCTCCGATGGCCGACGCCGCCCCGACCACGTCCCCCGACCCCTGGTTTCAATCCCTGTTCGCCGACCGCCTGGGCGGGTCCAACTACGGCAAGGGGACCGAGATCTACAAGTTCGAGAAGATCAAGCGAGCGAAGCGGAAAGCCCTCGCCGACCACCCGGAACGCCGGCTGCTCGACTTCGGGATCGGCGAGAACGACGACATGGCGGCCGCGGTCGTCCGCGAAGCGCTCAAGCGTGAATGCGACAAGATTGAGAACCGGGGGTACGCCGATAACGGCATCCAGAATTACAGGGACGCGGCCGCCGAGTTCATGGCCCATCAGTTCGGAGTGAAGCTCGACGCGGTGACGGAGGTCTGCCACTGCATCGGGTCGAAGCCGGCGTATGCCATGTTGCCGGCTTGTTTCATCAACCCGGGCGACTTCACCCTGATGACCGTCCCCGGTTACCCGGTCGCCGGAACACATTCTCGCTACTACGGCGGGGAAGTTCACAAGCTGCCGCTCGTGGAAAAGAACGGCTTCTTCCCGGACCTGGAAGCGATCCCCGCGGACGTCAAGCGGCGGGCCAAGTTGCTCGTCATCAACTACCCGAACAGCCCGACCGGGGCCGTTGCCACCAAGGACTTCTACAAGCGGGTGATCGAGTTCGCCCACCGGAACCGCGTCGTCGTCGTGCAGGACGCGGCCCACATCCTGTTGACTTACCAGGGCGAGCCACTGAGCTTCCTGCAAGTGGAGGGGGCGAAAGAAGTCGGCATCGAGGTGCACTCGATGTCGAAGGGGTTCAACATGATCGGCTGGCGGCTCGGCTGGGTGTGCGGGCACCCGAAGATTGTCCAGGCGTACGCCGACGTGAAGGACAA
The DNA here is from genome assembly GCA_035258765.1 of Gemmataceae bacterium. Classification (GTDB taxonomy): domain Bacteria; phylum Planctomycetota; class Planctomycetia; order Gemmatales; family Gemmataceae; genus SIAJ01. The sequence goes on along the minus strand of DATFWZ010000073.1, from coordinate 839 downwards.
TAGCGACTCGGGCCAGTTCATGGCCATCCAGCACGCCGCGGCCGTCGCACTGCGGACCCCGGAGATCCCGAAAGAGGTGTGCGCCAAATACAGCCGGCGGCTCGCGAAGTTGGTGGCGGCCCTGCAAAGGGTCGGGTTCCCGTGCCGGATGCCCGGCGGGACCTATTTCCTGTACGCCAAGGCGCCGGTTGCGGCGGCCGGGCGCGAGTTCAAGTCGGCCGAGGACGTGTCGCAGTTTCTGATTCACGAACAGTCGGTGTGTTGTGTCCCCTGGGACGACGCCGGGGCGTACCTGCGCTTCTCGGCCACGTACATCGCGAAGGATGAGGCGGAGGAGGACACGTTGATGGCAGAGACGGTGGAGAGGCTTGGGAGGCTGGGGCTGAGCTTTTGAGTGCAAAATGGGCGACCTCTGGCTCGTCTTCCGAAAGTGCCTTTCAAACGCGCGGTCGGTGGCCACCGTCGCCCCGAGCTCGCCGTTCCTCGCCCGCGCGACAATTTATGGCATCGATTGGTCGCGGACGAAGTGCGTCGTCGAGCTCGGGGCCGGGACAGGTCCGATTACGGCTGAACTGGTCAAGGCGGCCCCGCCCGGTGTCCGGCTGATCGTCAACGAATTTGACCCAGACTTCTGCCGAGTCTTGCGCGCTAAGTACCCCGCCATCGACGTGGCCGAGGGTGACGCCCGCCAGCTCGGGGACATGCTTGCCGAGCGGGATATCACGCGAGTGGAATATGTGCTCTCCGGCCTGCCCCTCACCCATTTCTCCTCCGCCGATCGCGCTGCGGTAATCGACCAGGCCGGACAACTACTCGCGCCCGGCGGCGAATTCCGGCAG
>DATFWZ010000072.1:0-2490 GCA_035258765.1 Gemmataceae bacterium | reverse complement strand
CGGGGACACCGCGGTCAACAACCCGCCGTACCAGGGGATGTCCAAGGGGCCAGTGATGAGCGCGGACTACGGGGCTCCCATCGCGGCGATCACCGACGGGACGAGCAGCACGTTCCAGTTCCACGAGGTCCGCATCGGCGTCAGCGACAAGGACCCGCGGGGGACGTGGGCCCTCGGGCTCCCGGGGGCGAGCATGGTGGTCGCCGGGCGGGACCGGAACCCGACCCCGAACGACCGGCTCGACGACGCCGACGAGGTCGAGACTTGCTCCACGTTCTGGTACGCCGGCATCGGCACGCGGAACGGGATGGGCTGCCGGCCGGAGGCAAACAACTGGAACATGGCCGGCCAGGCGCGGAGTCGCCACGCGGGGGGCGTAAACGCTTGTTTCTGCGACGGGCACGTCCAGTTCATCCGGGACTCGATCAGCCAGCGGACCTGGGTCCTCCTCCAGTCCGCCAACGACGGTCAAGTGCCCGGGGACGACTATTGAGGGTGTTGACATGTACCGAATCCTTCTAATGGCCGCAGGGCTAGCCGCGGCCGCGCCGGTGGCGGCTTCCGACCGCCTGGAACTAACTCAAACAATCCAGCTCGAAGGCGCTGAGGGCCGCCTCGATCATATGGCCCTCGACGCGAAGGGGGAGCGAGTGTTCGTCGCCAACCTCTCGAACAACAGCCTCGACGTTATCGACCTGAAGGCCGGCAAGCTTATCAAGCAGGTGCCCGAGCAAAAGAAAATCCAAGGCATTGCCTATGCTCCGGAACTTGACCGCATCTTCGTCGGGAACGGTGTCGACGGTGTGTGCAACGTGTTCGACGGGAAGACCTACAAGCTCATTGACACACTCAAATTGCCGGACGCCGACAACGTCCGGTTCGACCCGACGACGGGACTGGTGTACGTCGGCCACGCCGAGCACGCGCTGACGGCGTTCGACGCCAAGTCGTTCAAGGTCAAGGCGACGGTGAAGCTGCCCGGCCAGCCGGAGGCGTTTCAGCTCGATCCGGACCGTAAGCGGCTCTTCGTGAACACGGTGCGGCCGTCCGCCGTCGCGGTGGTCGATTTGGAAAAGCACGAAGTGGTCGCCAAGCACGTGCCGACCAAGGTGGAGGGGTTGTACCCGATGGCACTCGACCGCGAGGGGGAGCGCATTTTCATCGGATGCCGCCAGCCGGCGGTCATCCTCGCCCTGGACAGGAAGTCGCTCCAGGACCTTGGGACGGTAGAGATTCCCGCCGACGTTGACGACCTGTTCTTCGACGCCAAGCGAAAGCGGCTGTACGCCTCGTGTGGGGAAGGATTCCTGACGGTACTGGAGGGAAAAGAGGGCGGCCGCCGGTTCGAGGTGGTCGAGAAGATACCGACCGCGAAGCTGGCCCGGACTTGCTTTTTCGACCAGGAATCCGGTCGGCTGTTCCTCGGCGTGCCGCGGCAGGCGGGCAAGCCCGGTCCGGAGATCCGCGAGTACAGGGCCCGCCCGTAACGCCCGTGCCTCCGGCGGAGTTGCGTCATGGCCGACACCCGCGCCCCGATCGCCGCGGCCACCCGGTTCGTCCACCGCCACCTGCTGTGGCTGCTCGTCGGGTCCTATAGCGTCGCCGCACTGTGGCCCGGGCCGGGGCTGCGACTCCGAGACGCCTCCCTCGGGACGGTGACCCTCGCCGGCGAGAGCATTCGACTTTCGCCAGTAGCGATCCTGCTTGCATTCCTGCTTTTCAACGGCGGCCTGGGCATCCGGCTCGATCAGGCAAAGGAAGTGCTCCGCCGCCCGGTGCTCCTCGGCATCGGGCTGGTGGCAAACATTGCCCTGCCCGTCGCGGTCACTGCAGCTCTGGCCCTCGGGCTGGCCTGGTGGCCCGACACCGAGGAGTACCGCGACCTCATCGTCGGCCTGGCCGTGATCGCCGCCATGCCGATCGCCGGCTCGTCCGTGGCGTGGTCACAGCAGACCGACGGCGACCTGGTCCTGAGCCTCGGCCTCATCCTCGGCTCGACGCTCCTCAGTCCCTTGACCTCGCCGGCCGTCCTGCGGGCCGTCGGGACGATCGCGTCCGGGGACCAGGCCCAACACTTGCGCGAGCTGGCGGACGGCGGCGCTGTCGTCTTCCTCGTCCTGTGCGTGGCCCTCCCCTCGCTCCTCGGCATCCTGCTCCGCGGACTGGTCGGCGGGAGCCGGGTCGATTCGGCCAGGCAACCGCTCGCGCTCGCCGGCTCTGCCGCCCTCTTGCTACTCTGTTACGCGAACGCCGCGGTCTCGCTGCCCCAGGCCGTCGCCTACCCGGACCTCGACTACCTGGCTCTAATTCTGGTCGCCACGTCCGGGCTCTGTGTGGTCGGGTTCATTGCCGGGTGGTGGATGGCCCGCCGGCTGCGGGCGGACCGCCCGCAGCAGACGGCATTGATGTTCGGGCTCGGGATGTCCAACAACGGGAGCGGACTGGTGCTCGCTGCCACCGCCCTGTCGGACCACCCCCGGGTGATGTTGC
>DATFWZ010000071.1:0-7202 GCA_035258765.1 Gemmataceae bacterium | reverse complement strand
GCGCGAGGCCGCGACTCCGCTCGCCCGGGCCGGCTTCGACCGCGAGATCATCGAAATCCCCACCGCTCAGGTCGGGACCGGCGTCGTCGTGGACCCGGACCGGACGATGGAGGAGCACTTTGCCGAGGCCGAACATTGCCTCGCCGACCTCAGCGAGTCCCGGCTGCTCAAGCTGAGCACGGTCTGGGGATTCTTCATCTTCCTGGTCCCGATCGCGGTCCTGGCGGCCGTCCCGGCGGCCCTCCTGGACGGAAATCTGGTGGCCGTGGCGGGCGGGGCGCTCGTGGCCCTGGGGCTCGCATTCCTGGCGCATTGGCTGGTCCGGCGGGCAATCATGGCGGGGGCCGAGCGGCGGGCACATGACTTCGCCCTGGCGATGGGCCGCGTGGCGGAGGCGCGCGAGGCGCTGCTGAAGCGGGCCGACGCCGAGTACGTGAAGCGCATGAACGAGGCCGGGCGCGTCCGCGACCGGTCGCGGGCGCAGGCCGACGAGGTCTTTCAGCCGATCGTGGAAAAGGCGTCCGGCCGGCGCAAGACCGAGCTCGGCGAGTCGGCCGACAAGTTCACGCAGACGCGCGACCGGCTCCGGCGGTGGCGGGTCGAGGCGAGTGAGGCAGCCGACGCCCATTTCGCCCGCGAGACCCAGGCCTGCGCCGACCGGTACGCCAAGGCCCTCGCCGACGCCGAACGACAATACAAGGAGGTGATCGACGACGCCCACGAGACGTTCGCGGTCAACGAGCGACAGATCGCCATCGACTGGCGCGACGGGCAAGACCGCGTCGGCCGGGCCCTGAACCGGCTGCGGGCCAACGGCCTCGAGCACTTCCCGGACTGGGACAGCCCATTTTGGTACAGCCCGCCGGCGGCCATCCGAGTGCCCGCGGGAGTGCGGTTCGCCGACTTCGACATCGACTTGACCCGACTGCCCGGCGGCATCCCGATGGAGGACGAGGGCGAGGTCCCCACGCTCCCGCTCCGGATGAAGGTCCCCGCCTTCTTGCCGTTCCCGGACCGGTGCTCGCTGCTACTGAGGGCCCGGGACCAGGGCCGACAGCGTGGGGTTCAGGCGATTCAGGCCGTCATGTTGCGGCTCCTCACGGCCATCCCGCCCGGCAAGCTCCGGTTCACGATCATCGACCCGGTCGGGCTGGGCGAGAACTTCGCCGCATTCATGCACCTGGCTGACTACGACGAGCAACTCGTCGGCTCGCGCATCTGGACCGAGCCGCAGCAGATCGAGAAGCGGCTCGCGGACGTGACCGCCCACATGGAGACGGTCATCCAGAAGTACTTGCGCAACCAGTACAAGACGATCGAGGAGTACAACGCCCACGCCGGCGAGGTGGCGGAGCCGTTCCGCGTGCTCGTCGTCGCCAACTTCCCGGCCAACTTCACCCTGGAATCGTGCCGGCGCTTGGTCAGCATCGTCAACAGCGGGCCGTCGTGCGGGGTCTACACGCTGATCACCTACGACCCCAAGCAGCCGCTCCCTCAGGGGTTCAACCTCGCGGACCTGGAGCACGGGTCAATCAACCTGGTCTGGAAGGACGGCGCGTTTCACTGGAAGGACGAGATGTTCGGCAAGTTCCCGCTCGAGCTGGAACGGCCGCCGGAGCTGAGCGAGGTGACCCGGCTGGTTCGACTGGTGGGCGAGCGGAGCAAAGACGCGAACCGGGTCGAGGTCCCCTTTGAGTACGTGGCCCCGCGGCAAATCGAGGTTTGGACCGCGGACTCCCGGAACGGCCTGTCGGTGGCCATCGGCCGGGCCGGGGCGACCAAGCGGCAGGTGTTCGAGCTCGGCCGCGGCACGGCCCAGCACGCGCTCGTGGCCGGCAAGACCGGTTCCGGCAAGTCCACGCTCCTGCACGCTCTGATCACGAACCTGGCCCTCAACTACTCCCCGGACGAGGTCGAGCTGTACCTGATCGACTTCAAGAAAGGAGTGGAGTTCAAGCCCTACGCCCAGAACCGGCTGCCGCACGCGCGGGCCGTCGCGATCGAAAGCGAGCGCGAATTCGGGCTCAGTGTCCTGCAGCGGCTCGACGGCATCCTCAAGGAGCGCGGCGACCGGTTTCGGGAGGCCGGCGTCAACTCCCTCGCCGAGTACCGCGAATACCTGGACAAGCACACCGGGGCAAAGAGCCGCAAGAAAATCGCCGAGGACGCGGAGACCAAGCTGATCGGCGCCCCGTCCGGGTTCCCGGCCTGCCCGCGCATCCTGCTGGTCGTTGATGAGTTCCAGGAGTTCTTCGTTGAGGACGACCGGGTGTCGCAGGAGTGCGCCCTCTTGCTCGACCGGCTGGTCCGCCAGGGCCGGGCGTTCGGGATTCACGTACTGCTCGGGTCGCAGACCCTCGGTGGGGCCTACTCGCTGGCCCGGAGCACGATCGACCAGATGGCCGTGCGCATCGCCTTGCAATGCTCGGACGCGGACGCGCAGCTCATTCTGAGCAAGGACAACAACGCCGCCCGATTGCTCTCCCGGCCCGGGGAGGCCATTTACAACAATCAGAACGGACTCATTGAGGGCAACGACCTGTTCCAGGTCGTGTGGCTCGACGAGGTCCGCCGCGACAAGATCCTCTCCGACATCCGCAAGCGGGCCGACCAGACGGGGCGGTCGTACGCAGCCCCGCTCGTGTTCGAGGGCAACGTACCGTCCGTGGTCGAGGCCAATGTCCCGCTGCGGAAGCTGTTGGAATCCCCGAAATGGCCCGAGAACGTCCGGGCGGCCGGGGCGTGGCTGGGCGACGCGGTCGCGATCAAGGACCCGACCGCGGCCGTCTTCCGGCCGGCCGGCGGGCACAACCTGCTCCTGGTCGGGCAGCAAGACGACGCGGCCCTCTCGGTCATGACGGTGGCCTTGATCAGCCTGTGGGCACAGTACCCGCCGGGGGGCGCCAGGTTCTTCGTCCTCGATGGCACGCCGGACGACGACCCGAACGCGGGCTACCTCGGCCGCGTGGCCAATGTGCCGCCCCATCAAGTGCGGCTCATCGACCGGTCTGACCTGGTGCCGGCGCTCGGGGCCGTCGCGGCCGAAGTCTCCGCCCGGCAGAAGGGGGAGAGCGCCGATCGGTCGCCATGCTTCGTCTTCATTCATGGCGCTCAGCGGTTCCGCGAGCTGCGCAAGGAGGACGACTTCGGGTTCGGCCGCCGCGGGGCCGAGCGGACCGCCAGCGCCGGCGAACTCCTGGCGACCATCCTCCGCGACGGTCCGACGATGAACGTGTTTGTGTCGCTGTGGGCGGACACGCCGACGAACCTCGCCCGGGTCGTGGACCGGGCCGGCCAGCGCGAGTTCGGGTTGCGGGTGCTTTTCCAGATGGGCGCGAACGACTCGAGCGCGCTGATCGACTCCCCGGTCGCCGCCCGGCTGGGGCGCAACCGGGCCCTGTTCGTGACCGAAGAGACGAGTCAGCCGGAGAAGTTCCGCCCGTACGGGTTGCCGTCAACCGACTGGCTGAGCAAGGTGCGTGAGCGGTTAAAGGCGAAGAAGAAATGACCTGGCCCCATCTCCGACGGGGCGGCCCGCCGGGCGGACGACCCGTCCGTGGCGCGACGCAAGGTGCTTAGCCATCACTCCCGCTGTGACAGGAGCCGGACGGGGCGCCGGCACGGCCAGCGCGCTTATCGCTCCGACGGCTTGTAGACCAGGACCGGCGTGGGCGATCTCCGGACCACTTCCTCGGCAACACTTCCCCACACCAGTTTTGACAGGCCGCCGCGGCCGTGAGTGGCCAGTGCCACGACTGTCCCTGGCCGCGCCTTGGCCTCGGCGACAATCACATCGGCGGCACCGCCCTGCGCGACCACCTGGCACCGGAGCGGGATCGCCTCGGCTCTTAACGGTTCGCCGGCGCGGGTGAGGTACGCCTCCGCCTTGCCCGCCGGGCCCATGTCCGCCGCGGCGGCCAGGGCCGTGATCAGGGTCACATCGGCACCGATTGCCTTGGCGAACTCACCCGCCGGCCGCACCATCGTTTCGGCCAGCGCCGACCCGTCGAGCGGCACCAGGACGTGGTGGACCCCCGGTGCCGCCGCCGGGTCCGCCGGGCGGTCGGTCGGGTGGACCAGCAAAACGGGGCAGGGGGACCTGCGGAAGAATTCGGTCGCCGTCTCGCCAAGGAAGAACTTCGCGACGGGCCCGCGGGCGTGAGAGGTCATCACGATCCATACCGGGTGCAGGTTCCGGGCGTACTCGGCCAGGGACGATACCACTCCGCCGTCGAGGAGCTCGGCCGCGACCGGCACGCCGGTGCCCTTCAATCGGACAAGCATCGTGGCGAAGTATTCAGCCTCTTTCTGCCGCACCGCGTCGTCCGGGACGGCACTGCCGACGAGCGTTTCCCCGTCCAGAAAGACGGCCGGGGGCGCGTGCACCCCAACGAGGCGGACGGCGCCGCGGACGGCGCGGGCCAGGAGGACGGCCCACGGGAGCGCGGCCTCGGCGGCCGGCGACCCGTCCAGCGGGGCCATTACGGTCGGTGTCATGACAGGCGGCTCCGGGGGCTCACTTCAGGTGCGCCAGGACGTCTGACGCCGCGATCACCCCGGTTATTGTCCCGCGCGCGTCGGTCACGAACAGGTGGTGGACCTTTGATCGGAGCATGTCGCTGACGACCTCCGCCGCTGGCGTTTCGGGACCGACGGCGAAAACGGTCGGGGTCATCAGCGCCTCCGCCGTGACCGGCGGTAGACCGAGCAGGTCCGGCGTGCCCCGCTCCCCCGCGGCGCTCTCGCGGACGTGGATGAGCAAGTCAGTGACGCTCAACACGCCGATCGGGACCCCTTCGTCGTCGATGACCGGGGCGACCGTCAGGTTGCGGTCAATGAATATGGCCAGGGCGTCGGTAAAGGTCACCCGGTGGCGGATGACGGGCGGGTTCGGGCGCATCAATCCGGCCGCGGTTTCGGCGCCGAGGGACAGGTGGGCGTCAGTCGCCTGGGGCATGACGGGCTCCGAGTGAATTACTTCGAGTCGGGAGAGGAAAGCCAGCATGGAAACGAAAGGGCCGCCAGGCAGTGGTTCGTGTCGCCCATACCACGTCCCATCCACCCGGCGGCCGGGGGGAATTGTGCAAGCACAATGCCGCGCTCGGGCAATCACGTCGGAATGGCCTGATTTGGCCGCGCGGTGGGCGTTTGCGGGTTCCTGTCCGGTCGCAAGCGGCAGCTGAATGCCCTGCCGATGCGCGGGCGGCTTCACACCGTGCGCACCCCAATTCTCAACCCGCCTCCGCTGGGACGTGAGTCGTCCAACGCCCACACAACATTTTCGCCGAATCGCCCATTGGCATTCGGAAATGAGGTAAATTGGCAGTGATTCCGGCCGGCTACCCGTTCGCGGGCCCGGTCGTGGCCCCCGTTCGCCCCTGGCCACTCCCGTCGTGGGCATCAGTGTTTGAATCGGGCGACACGCAGGTGCGGGAACCCCTATCCGGGCCGGTCGTTCGCCTCAACCTGGACCAGGAGACCTCCAAATGGCTTACCACACGCGGCGCCGGGCCCTTCAGCTCGACGCTCTGAACGACCGGATCGTGCCGAGCGCCTCGTTCGTGGAGAGCGGGACCGAGTTGACCGTCCGCGGCGACCACTCTGCCAACGTCGTGACCATCACCGATAACGGGACCGGCGACGCGGGCAACATCACCGTGCAGCTTGACGACCAGCCCCTGTTCACCTCCACTGGCGCCATCACCTCGATTACGGTGATCACCGGCTCAGGAGGGGACGTGGTCGAATACGACCTGACCGGCGACCTGTCGGTCAACCGCGACGTCACCGTCCGGCTCGGCAACGGGAACGACAGCTTCGTCGCCGATCTGACCGGCAACCTGGTGGCCGGCGGGAACCTCGAGCTTCACGGCCTTGGCGGCAACGGGTGGGACACCTTGCGGCTGACTGGCACTGGCGGCGACGTGGCCGACGGTTCCAAGCTGACCGTCGACTTCCTCGGCGGGAACGGCAGGGACACCGTCAACGTTGACTATACCGGGGTCGTCATCGGCAATTTCGACCTGGAAGTCCACGGTGGGAATGGCAAGGACACCGTCAACGCCAACGTGACGGCGGACACAGGGAGCACCGGCACGGTTACGGCCCATGTCTTCGGCGGCAACGGCAAGGACTCGCTGAGCCTGTTCGTCACCAAGACCACCGACACGGACACGGTGACGGTGGACGCGACCATCGACGGCGGGCACGGCAAGGATGAGTTCTTCAACTCCGACAACGTAATCGTCGTTGACGCCCCGAAGTCCCATTAGTCGGGGGAGTGGAATCCTCGAAACGGCGGCCCGCGGGGATCCCCGCGGGCCGCTGTCTTTCCCAGCCCCCTATAACTGACCCAATGAACGAGCCATTGACGGACTGGCGCGCCGCCGCCGAGGAGGCGGCGCGGATCGGGGCCGGGCAACTCGAGAGTTGGCGGGCGCGATTCTCGGTCCGCGAAAAAGCCCGGGCCGACCTCGTCACCGAGGCAGACCACGCCTCGCAGCGAGCGATCCGCGCCTTCATCCGCGACCGGTTCCCCGATCACGAGTTCCTGGGCGAGGAGGATTCCGCGGCCTCTGACGGTCGGGCAATCGACCCAGCCACGCCCACCTGGATCGTGGACCCCCTCGACGGGACGGCCAACTACGTCCACGACGTACCCGCGTACTGCGTCTCGGTCGGGCTGATCGCCGGCGGCCGGCCGGTCGCCGGGGCGATCTATGACCCGCGGCTAGACGAGATGTTCAGCGCCGCGACCAGCCTCGGCGCGACCTTGAACGGCAAGCCGATCGCCGTCAGCGGCGTTAGTGAACTCCGGTCCGCCCTTCTCTCAACCGGTTTTCCCCCGGACCCGAAGTGCCAGGAGCGAAACCTGCATTGGTGGCGCGAGTTCGCGTACCGGGCCCAGGCCCTGCGGCGCACCGGCTCGACCGCCCTGAATCTCGCCTACGTCGCCGCCGGACGGTTCGACGGGTACTGGGCGTTCGACAACTTCGCGTGGGACATCACGGCCGGGATCGTGCTGGTGCAGGAGGCGGGCGGTGTGGTGACGCGGACCGACGGGTCGCCAATTGACCCGTTCAAGCCGGATATCGTCGCGGCGAACGAAGCGATTCACGGGCACATGATGGAGTGCTTGCGGGGGCGATAGAGTGGTTTCAGGAAGAAGTTGCGCGGCGCATCTGAACCCACCAAATCGGCGA
>DATFWZ010000070.1:0-7285 GCA_035258765.1 Gemmataceae bacterium | reverse complement strand
CTTCAAGCGGTCGAAGTTCCGGAACATGTTCTGCACGTTCTACGTCGGCTTCCACGACGGCAAGCCGGTCGTGCTCCCGGGACTGGAGAAGGCCTTTGAGCGCGACAAGTGCGACTCGAGGTGGACGGTACAGCAGCAATTCGAACACGAGCTGCTCGGGAAGGGAATGTTCGCCCGCAAGACGTATGGCACATGTACCTCCGCGGCGGTCTATCAAACGACGGTGTTGCGCGCCCTCGGCATCCCGACGCGGATGATCCTGTGCATCCCCCTGGCCGACGGGTCGGACCTGTCCCAGGTGGACATGATCGATAAGGGGCTGACGAACCACCGGGTGCGCAGCACGGCCTGCATGGGCGCGCTCGCGGGGGGCAGCTCGTTCGCCAGTCACACGTTCTGCGAGGTGTTCGTGGGCGGCCGCTGGCGGCGGCTGAACAATGCGACCCTGGGGCAGAACGTCCTCGAGCGCAACTACCTGGGGCTGATGATCAAGGTGCACACGTTCAACGACCTGAGCGAGGCCAAGCTGGGCGAGACGTGGGGCACGCGGTACGCCAAGGGCCAGCGCGACGACGTGTTCAAGCACAGCAATCCGTATCGCCTGATGGAGGTGAGCGATCACTTCGGCAAGTACGCCAAGGTCCCGAACCCGCCGGCGGACAAGGAACTCAAGCAGGTCACGATCACCAAGGCCTACTGGCCCGACAAGGACGCCCCCGCCGAAATCCAGGCGATGGAGCAGCGGCACGCCAATGTGGAGTCGCCGCTGATTGAAATCGGTGCCCTGGGGCAAGATCGGCGCTTTTACATCCACTGCCAGGAGTGGCTCGACGACGCGGGCGACTATCTGCAATACAAGCTGTTCATGCGCCGGGCGGACAAGAAGTTCGTCCTGCGGGCAAAGGGCCAGCCGGATGTGTCGTGTGAGGTGACGATGAACTTTTACACTCATCATTCCAAGAACCACTGCGAGCTGGAGGTGACCATCCCGTCCGCGGAAATTTCCAAGATGGCGAGCAAGGTGACGTACACGCTCCATCCGGTGAACGGGAAGAAGGGCTATGAATGGAAGGTGGCTGACGGGGTGACGCTGACGCGGCCAGAGTAGTCCGCACGCTCCGCGTGCGGACGGGCCGTGGGGTCCGGGAGGCCGCGAACGTCGTCGGGGTGCGGGCCCAGTCCGCACACGGAGTGTGCGGACTACCTTGGCACTGCTGTTCTGGCGATGGTGGCATCGACCGGGCGACCGTGGCAAAATGTCGGGGCCGTCCGGCGGGGGTTGTGTGACTTACCGGCGACGGATCACAACCCCCGGGGCCCCGACCATGACCACCCAACTGTTCCGCCGCGTCACGACCCACCTCCGCCACACGCTGGACGTAGCCGACCTCGGCGCCCTCGCGGACGCGAACCTGCTCGCCCGGTTCCGCGACCACCGCGACCGGGCCGCCATCGAGGCGATCGTCCGGCGGCACGGGCCGCGCGTCCTCGCGGCGTGCCGTGGCGTCCTCCGCGACCGGGCCGACGCCGAGGACGCGTTCCAGGCCACCTTCGTCATTCTCCTGCAGCGGGCGGCTTCAATCCGGAACGGCCGGGCCCTGGGCCCGTGGCTGTCCGGCGTGGCCCATCGCGTCGCCCTGCGGGCCGACGCCGACCGGGCGCGCCGCGCTCGAATTGAGGCGCGGTCGCCCGCAAGGCCGGAGCAAGGCTTCGACCTGTCGTGGCCGGAGGCGTGCACGATTCTGCACGAGGAGCTGGACCGGCTGCCCGATTTGCACCGGTACCCGCTCATCCTGTGTTACCTCCAAGGACTCACCCGCGACGAGGCGGCCGCCGAGCTGGGCCGCACGATCGCGTCGGTGAAGAAGAGCCTGGAGCGCGGCCGAGAGCTGTTACGGAAGCAATTGAAGAGGCGCGGGGTCACACTGTCCGCCGGCCTGTTGGCCGCGATCGCCAGCTCCGGCGCCAGCCTGTCGTCGGAATCGGTGCGGGCCGCCGTCGAGTCCGCGGTCACGCCGGGGCCGGTTGTCGCGGCGCTGGCTCGGGCCGCAACCCCCACCGGGCCGTGGAAGGCGATCGGGGCGTGCCTGGCCGCGTCGGTCCTGGCCGTCGGAGTGGCGCTCGGCGTCCCGGGCGGACAGAAGCCCGACGACTCGCCGACCAAGTCCCCCGCGGCGAAGGCCAAACCGACCCCGAAGGAAGACAAGTTGCCGGACGTGATCGCCTACGCCGGGACGGTGACCGGGCCGGACGGGAAGCCGGTGAAGGGCGCCAAGCTGTGGCTGACTTTGCCCGGGGAGACCAAGCTGCGAGCCGTCGGCGAGAGCGGGGCCGACGGGAAGTTCTCGTTCGAGTTGAAGCACTCGGAACTGACCCCCGAGTGCTACTACGAGAACGGCCGCGACCTGTGGAGTACCGGCACGGTCCTGGCCCAGGCCGCCGGGCAGGCGGTCGGCTGGGGGCACGCGTCGGTGAGTCCGGGTTACAACATCCCAGTGCAACTCCCGCCGGATGACGTCCCCATCGAGGGCCGAGTACGGAACCTGGAAGGTCAGCCAGTCGTCGGCGCCACGGTCCGCGCGGTCGGCCTCTATCGGCCGAAGGGGGCCGACCTGGAGGCGTGGTACGACGACGTCAAGGCCGGGAAGCTCACCCAGCAACTCCTCTACGACCACCTGATCAACTTCATCGGCGACGACCTGCAGGACGGGAAGCTGAACCCGCTCTACCCCCCCGCGACCACCGTGAAGGACGGGACGTTCACCATGAAGGGGCTGGGTAAGGAGCGCGTGGCCCTGTTGCGGATTGAGGGCGAGGGGATCGAGACGGAAGAAGTGCTGGTGATGACCCGGCCGGGGGAGGCGGTGCTGAGCAAGCCGCCGAAGGTTGACCGCGATCGTTTCGCCCCGGTAATTCTCGACGGCCGGTACACCTGTTACGGGTGCAAGTTCGACCACGCGGCCGCCCCGAGCCGGTCGATCAACGGCGTGGTCCGCGACGTGGACACCGGCAAGCCCGTCGTCGGGGCCTTCGTCAAGTTGTACACGGTAGGCGGGGACGCCCTCACGCTCCCGGTCCGGCTCCGAGTCACGACGGACGCGGAAGGCCGATACACGCTCAGCGGAGCGCCCATTCGCAAGGGCTGCGAGCTGGGCATCGACGGGCCCGCGGATCAGCCGTACATGGCCACCTTTGTGGATGTCCCCAACCTGGCCGGCGGCGGTCCGATTGCCGTGGACGCGAAGCTCAAGCGGGGCATCTGGGCGACCGTCCGCGTGGTTGACAAGGCCGACAAGACGCCCGTCGGCGCCTCGGTCGAGTACTTCGTGATGGCGGAAAACCCCCACTTGAAGGGCGCGCCGGACATCCGGGTGACCCGGACGCGCCGGGGCCGGCTCAGCGACGAGGGATACCGGATCGCGGTCTTGCCGGGGCCGGGCGTCCTGGCGGCGCGGATCACGTGGAGTCACCCGTTCGTGTCGCTGGTCAGCCCGCGGGCGGCCCCACTCCCCACGTTGCCGCATCAATTGCGGCCGCAGGAGTACCTCGGTTACGTCAAGATCGACCCGGCGGCGGACGCCAAGCAAGTGAAGTGTGAGATCGGACTGACGCGCGGCACCGATGAATGACGCTCGTAGACCGAAGCGCAGGCGAGGGATGCAGGGATCCCTCGCTTGCGCTTCGGGCTCCGTCAAGAATCGACCCCCCGAGACCCTGCCGGTTCGCAGGCCGCCAATTGCGATGTTCTGGCGTCCGAGCGAATGGGCGCAAGTCCTTACGGGCACGCACGGCCCGTCAGACCGCCTCAGGCCGCCACATATGCACACCAAGTGGCGGCCTGCGGAATTCTGAGCATTTTCCGCGGGTCCAAAACTTGACGGCGACCATTCCGGATAGGACACTCCGGCCCGCACACGGCCTAATTTCAACTGGGCGCGCGGCGATGCTGCGGCCAGGCCCGTTCGGGCGCACATGATCCCGGCGGAGGTATCGCGTCGGGCCGGAGGCCGGTCATGTCTAGCCGAACCGCAGCCGTCCTCAGGCATTTGACTCGGGCGGCGTCTGACGATTTCGGGGCATCCGACCGCGAGCTGCTGAGGCGCTTCGCGGCCGACGCCGACCAGACCGCGTTCACCGCCCTCGTGCGCCGGCATGGTCCGATGGTCCTCGGCGTCTGCCGGCGCGCCCTGCACAACGACGAGGACGCGGAAGACGCCTGCCAGGCCACGTTCGTCGTGCTGGCGAACAAGGCCGGCGCCGGGTCGTGGCAGGCGTCAGTCGCCAACTGGCTCTACGCCACGGCCCGGAAGGTGGCCGGCAACGCCCGCGTCGCCGCCGCCCGGCGGGCGAAGCGTGATGGCAAGGCAGCCGTCCCCGAGGCCGTCCCCCCGCTCGACCAGATGACCGGTCGCGAGTTGCTGGCAGTCCTCGACGAGGAGCTGGACCGGCTTCCGCCGCGGTATCGCGAGCCGCTCGTGTTGTGCTACTTGCAGGGACTCACCCGCGACGAGGCGGCGGCCCGGCTCGGGGTCCGATCGGCCACTCTCAAGAGCCAACTCGATCGCGGCCGCAAGCGCCTCGGCCAGGCCCTGACGCGGCGCGGCGTCGCGCTGGGCGCCGGTCTCCTCGCCTGCGCCGCTACCTCCCGGGTCGGGGCAGTCCCGGCCCGCGTCCTGAACGCGGTCCTGGCCACGGTCCGGGACACAACCCGGAGCGCCGTGGCCGAACTCACCCGGGGGGTCGTCGTGAATGGTCTCGTGAAGAAGTCCGCACTTGCAGTCTTGGCGGTTGTCGGGCTGATCGGGTTGGGAGTCGGCCTCGGGGCCGTCACGCCGACTGCCGCCGGGCCGCCACCGGACAAGACACCCCCGGCCGCGAAGACACCAGCGGACGAAAAAGCCGACACTGTCGAGGTCACCGGTCGCGTCATCGATCCGGAAGGCAAGCCGTTCGCCGGCGCAACGCTCTACGTGTGGAGCAGGGCGGCGAAGAAGGAAGGCCCGCGCGAGACGTCCGGGAAGGACGGCCGGTTCCGCGTCACGGTGCGTCGGGCCGATGTGCAGGACCAGGCGATTCTGGTCGCGACCGCGGAGGGCTGCGGTCCCGACTGGCTGGAACTGAACAAGTCGATCCCGGCCGATCGCGAGGTCACCCTGCGTCTCGCCAGCGACGATGTGCCAATTACCGGCCGGCTGCTCAATCTCGAAGGGAAGGGGATCGCCGGGGCGACGGTCCGCGTCCGCCGGGTGGAGAAGCGGGTGAACGACGGGGACCTCGCGGAGTTCATCGCGACCAAGCAGAAGTGGGCTCGCGGCGATTACGTCTCCGGGCCGGAAATGAAGGAACTGCGGGCCGCCGCGTTCCCGACGGCGACCTCGGTCACCACCGACGCCGACGGAAAGTTCCGCCTGAGCGGCTTCGGCCGCGAGCGGGTGGTGAGCCTGACGATTGAGGGCAAGGCGATCGAGCCGATCTGGGTCGAAGTGCTAACGCGAACCGGTCCGGTCAAGGGCCTCTACTCCGGCAACGAGAACGACACGGTCTACGGGTCGTCGTTCGAGCGCATCATTTCCCCCGGGAAGGCGATCATCGGCACCGTGCGCGAGAAGGGGACCGGCAAGCCGCTGGCCGGGATTAAGGTCTCCTGCGGCCGGTGCGCGGCCACGACGGACGCCGAGGGCCGCTACCGGATCGAGGGCCCGCGCAAGAAGGATGCGTACACCGTCACCGCTTACGCGGTCCCGTATTTCGACGTGACGAAGTCGGACGCGGCCGACACTCCTGGTTTCGAGCCGGTGAGGGTGGACTTCGAGCTGGAGCGCGGCCTGGCGATTCGCGGCCGAGTGCTCGACAAGGTGACGGGCAAATCGGTCCAGGCAACCATCACCTACCTCTCGTTCGGGGACAACCCGCATCTGAAGACCGTCTCCGGTCTCGGCCCGGGCGGTGCCACTGGCGACGACGGTTCGTTCGCATTCACGGCGTTACCCGGGCCCGGGATCCTGGCCGTGATCGCGGACGAGGACGACTACGTCAAGGTCGCGCCGGACGCGGGCTGGAAGCTGGTGCCGGGGATTCGATGGATTCCCGGAGTGGCTCACGCCTTCGCCCGCATCGATCCATCGGAGAAGGACCCCAGGTCGGCCACGTTCGACATCCGCCTCGAGCCTGCGGCGTCGGTCCTTGCCGAGGTGGTCGGCCCGGACGACAAGCCGTTCAGCGGTTCCTATTACGTCGCGGGGCAGACGGCGTCCGCGCGACACACCGCGTCCTGGATGATTCCCAAGTCGTCCCCCAAGTTCCCGGTTCGTGGCCTTCAGAAGTCGCAGTCTCGCTTCGTGGTCCTCCTGAGCAAGGACTTAAAACTCGGAAAGTTCCAGGAAGTTCGGGCCGACGAGGCGGCGCCGATCCAGGTGCGTCTGGAGTCGCTCAGCGGCGTCACGGGCCGCGTGGTGGACTCCGACGGCCGTCCTTTGGCCACACTAGACGTGAGCGCGGTCTTAAGGCGTAAGCCGGAGGACATTGCGCGGCTGCCCATTCAGTTACAATTCGACTTCGGGTCGTGGACCAAGAATCTGCGACGGACCACGAAGACCGATTCGGAAGGGAAATTCCGGCTCGACGGGCTGATGCCGGGACTCCGGTACACACTCGCGGTGAGCGACGGGGAGCGCGAGCTGATCCGGCAAGAGAGTTTGTCGCCGCCGGGGGCCGAAAAGACCGACGATTTGGGCGAACTGCGGGTGAAGCGGCCGTAGCTTGTTAGCCGCGACGCGGAGGCTCTGCGCAGCGGAGCGCGCCACGCGGGCACCTCGGGAAGTGTCTTGGTCCCCCCTCTCCGCTTCGGAGAGGGGACGGGGGGAGAGATCTTCCACTCGTGCACCCAGACCTCTCCCCCCAAACTCTCCCCGAAGGGGGGAGGGGGGACCAGACAATCGGGTAACCTGTCGACTCCGGGCGTATCCTCCCTGACGCCGCGGGCCTCTTGGCGGGCATGACTCGGGTGGGGGGGTGATGAGGGCCCGGAGGCGAGTCATGACGCGCGGGCAGACGCTCGGCCGGATTGTTCGGACGGTGGTGAAGCCGGCAAGGTCGTCGGCCAGCGACGGCGACTTGCTCCGCTGGTTCGCGGCCGGCAACCAGGACGCGTTCGCGTCCCTGGTCCGCCGGCACACCGGACTCGTGTTGAACGTGTGCCGGCGGGTGCTCCCGGTCGCCCAGGATGCGGAGGACGCCTGCCAGGCGACGTTCCTGATCCTGGCGCGGAAGGCCCGGCGCGGGGAGC
>DATFWZ010000069.1:0-3297 GCA_035258765.1 Gemmataceae bacterium | reverse complement strand
ACAAGGCGTTCGAGAAGCTGGCCGAGTTTGAAAAGACGGGGCACAAGATCGCCCTCACGCCGGACGAGGCCGCCCTGATCGAGGACGCCCGGGACGGCAAGCTCGACCGGTTCTCGTTCGCGGAGGCCTGTCTCATCGCCTCCGGCGTGACCGACGCGGCGGCCCGCAAGAAGTACCTGGCCGAACTTGACCACATCGAGGCCGACGCCCGCAAGAGCCTCGACGGGGCCAAGACCCCGCGGGAAAAGGGCGAGCGCCTCCTCAAATTCCTGCACGCCGGGCCGATGGCCAAGGGCTACGAGCACGAACAGACCGACCTGCATTGCGTGCTCGATGCCGGGACGTTTAACTGCGTCTCGTCGGCCGTGCTGTACAACGTGATCGGCCGGAGGCTCGGGCTGGACCTGGTGGCCGTTGAGGTGCCGGAGCACGTATTCGCGGTCCTCCGCGACGGCGACCGGAAGATCGACGTCGAGACGACCAACGCCCGCGGGTTCGACCCCACCCGGGACAAGCGGACGAAGCCGGACGGGGCCGTCTCCATCGCGGAGAAACACGGCAGGGACCGGCGCGAGGTCGGCGAGGCGGGGCTGGCCGCGATCATCGCTTACAACCACGGCGTGTCCCTGGCTGGAGAGAAGCGGCACGCGGACGCCCTGCGGGTCAACTTCCTGGCCCTGGCCCTCGACCGCGACAACCCGGGCGCCGCCAAGAACGCCATCGCCGACCTCACCAACTGGCCGCTGGAGCTGTGCGAGGCGGCCAAGTTCGAGGAGGCCCTCGCGGTGATCAACGTCGGCCTGGTACTCGCTCCGAAGCACGAGGCGTTGACGAATAGCCAAAAGGCCGTCTGGCACGACTACGCCGAGTCCCTGGCCAAGGCGGGCAAGGACGGCGAGGCGCTCGCGGTCCTCCGCCGCGCGGCCAAGGCGGTCCCGGGCGGCGACTTCGAGACGGCCCAGGCGTTCCTGTACATCAAGCCCGCAGAGGAGTTCGCCGACGCCGGCAAGTGGGACGAGGCCCTGAAGGTCTACGAGGCCGGGTTCGACAAGGTCGATCCGAAGGCGAAGAAGAAGTTGACCGAGGCCCGGGCCGGGGTCATCTTCCGCTGGGCCGACGGGCACGAGAAGGAGGGTGAGTTCGAGAAAGCCCTGGACGTCCTCCGTCGCGGGCGGGCGCTCGACGCGAAGGACGGGCGGTTCCAGAACAACATGCTGGCGGTCTATGACGCGTGGGCCGACAAGTACATGAAGCAGCAGGATTGGGCCGGTGCGATCCGGGTGTACGAAGGCGGGCTAAAAGAGTTCCCGGGCGACGGGCACCTGACGAACAACCTGGATTACTGCAAGCAAGAAAAGGCCAAGGCCGGCGGGGGCAATTGACCAATGAAGGCCCCTGGGGGATGATGGGTCTTACCCGCATTCGCACTCCCGGACCAATCCATGCGCCGAAATGTCATCTCGCGTTATTTCAACGCCCTGGCCGTGGGCGACCCGATCGCCCTCGGGGTGACCGCCGTCTTCGTCCTGTTCCTGGTGGTGGTCGGGTTTATCGCCTGGCGGGCCAAGCGCGACGAGAAGCGCTACGAGGAACAAAAACGCAAGAAGTGGGGCTTGAAGGCGCCGACGGACAAGAAGTAATCGTCCCCACCAGGCTCAGAGGCCGGGGCGTATATCCTCCAAACGGAAGAACCAATTCTTGAAAGCAAGCGGGAGCCCTCCAGTCAATTCGGCCCGTCGGGGCTGTCCGCCAGCACCATTACAGGGTGGACTTTCTGGGAATTCGGGACGGTTTCACCATCGGCCGGAAACTACCCTCTGATCGCCCCCCGGAGTTGCCCCCTTGGCGAGCGCGCGTCTCACCGGCCTCATCCGGCGCCTGCACAGCGGACTCGTCCCGGCCCCAGCCGTGGGCCAGACCGACCGCGAGGCGCTCCGGGCCTTCGTCGCGCGCAAGGACGAGTCCGCGTTCGCAGTCGTTGTTCAGCGCCACGGGGCAATGGTCCTGCGCGTCTGCCAGCGGGTCCTCCACCACGCCCAGGACGCCGAGGACGCGTTCCAGGCCACCTTTCTCGTCCTGGCCCGCAAGGCCGCGACGATTGGCAAGTCCGAGTCGCTGGGGAGCTGGCTACACGGCGTCGCGTTCCGCGTGTCGATGCGGGCGAAGCGCGACGCGGGCCGCCGGCGGGCCAAAGAGCGGCGGGCACCTATCCCGGTCGGCTCGGACCCCGCGGAGGCGCTGGCCTGGCGCGACGTGCAGATCCTGCTCGAAGCCGAGATCGGGCGACTCCCCGAGCGGTTCCGGGCGGCGTTCGTGGCGTGCTACCTGGAAGGCCGAAGTCGCGCCGAGGCCGCGGCCGAGCTCGGCATTGAAGAGAACACACTCTCCAGCCGGCTCGCCCGGGCCCGCGAGCGGCTTCGGCACCAGCTCGCGCGCCGCGGGGTCAACCTGCCGGCCGTACTCGCGGCGGTCGCGCTCACGACCGGCGGAAGTGGCCTGGCAATTCCGGTCGAACTCCTCCATTCGACCACCCGGGCCGCGACGCTGTTCGCCGCGCGACTACCAGTGACCGAGGTTTCGAGTTTCACTCTCCAACTTACCAATGGGGCGATGCAGACCATGGCCATCGCGAAATTGAAATGGGCCGTTGGCGTTCTGGCCGTCGGCGGGACTCTCGCTGTCGGCACCTGGGGTGCCGGTCAAGTGCCTGGGACGTCCCCCAAACCCGGCAGCGCCGCGGGGGGCACGGATCAGGACAAACCCGGCATGGCCGAGCGCACCGCGGACTACGCGCAGCGGCAGCGGAGCCTGGACAACCTGAAGAAGATCATGGTCGCCATGATCAACTACCACGACGCGACGGGACGTTTCCCGGCCGACATCGTGGACAAGTCCGGAAAGCCGCTGCTGAGCTGGCGCGTGGAGTTGCTGCGTTACCTGGACGAGAAAGATCTCAATAAGCAATTCCGCCGCGACGAGCCGTGGGACAGCGAGCACAATCTGAAGCTTCTCGCAAGAATGCCCGAGGTATTCCGCGTCGGATTCGAGCCGAAAGGGGCCACGCACACTTACTACCAGCGATTTGCCATTACCGGGGTTCCGTGGCCCATTGTTCTCGACGGACCGGCGGCGGCGGGTGGCCCGGGCGAGGGCGGAGGAGCTGGCGCGGCCATTCCCGGGATCCCGGGTGTCCCCGGCGCGCCGCCGACCGGTAGTGGACCTGGTGCCCCGGGGGCTGCGCCTGGTTTCGGTGAGGGCGGCGGCCCTGCGGCGGGTGGTGTCGCGCCGTCGTCGGAC
>DATFWZ010000068.1:0-3647 GCA_035258765.1 Gemmataceae bacterium | reverse complement strand
CAGAAGATGTCGCAGAACGCAGCGACGAATTCGTCGTGTGTACAGCGCAACCCGCCGAGGCGGCAGCCCGCGCCGAACAGCTCGGCTGTCGTTACCTCCCCGCGCTCGTACCGGTACATCAGGTCGTCGTGGTAGACAAGTTCCAGGAGTTGCTCCGCGGAGCGGTCCGTGTGCTGGACCAGTTGCCGCAGAGCCCGCCCGTGATCGAAGAAGGCCAGGACATTGCCGAAGTCGAAGACGATCGTTCGAATCATCGGGGTGGTGTAGGGAGGTGCCGGCTACCGGGGCAACGGAAGCACAACCGCCTCGGCCTCGGACACCTGCCGCACCTTCGGCCCGCACCCGAGCAAGAGGTTCTTGCCGTCCGGGGTCATCGCCAGCCCGAACACCGGGCCGAACGGTACGTCCAACGCGGTCACAAGCTTCCCGTCGGCCACGGCCCAGACCGCGACGTACCCCCGATTCTTCGGCGCCGGGCCGGCGCTCACGATGAACTTCTCGTCGGGGGTGAACCGGAGCTGATACACCCCCCCGGGGTGTGACTGGCCGGGCTCGCCTTTGATCCCGGGGTTCGAGAACTCGCGGACCACCTGTCCGTCGGCCGCGTTCCACAGCTTGATCTTCCGGTCGCTCGACCCGGAGGCGATCAGCTTGCCGTCTTTCGTCACCGCGGCGCAAAACACCTGGTCCGTGTGCCCCTTCTCGAATCCTTTCTCGGCGAACGGCTTGAATTCCCGCACCAAGGCGCCACTGTTCGCATCCCACATCTTCATCGACCGGTCGTAGCTGGTCGAGATCAGGAACTTGCCGTCCGCGGTCCACGTCACCGAATACACCGGGGCTGGTTGCGGCGCCGTGTGGGCGTTGATCGATTTCGCCGGGGCATTCTTCTCGACATCGAAGGTCCGAACGATCCCGTCGTGGCAAGCGGTGGCCAGAAACTTGCCGTCCGGGGACCACGCGACGCCGTCAACCAGGTTCGGGTGCTGGAAGTTGCGGGTCGGGGCGTTGGCGGCCACGCGCCATTGCTTCACAGTCTTGTCCGCCGAGCCGGTGTACACTTCGCCCTTCTCGGCAATCGTCACTGCGAGCGCCGCATCGCCGTGCGAAAATTGCTGGACCACTTTGCCGAAGTCGTCCGGGAGAGGCTGGCCCGGCTGGAAGGCAATGTTCCACGCGGTCACCGTTTTGTCGTCCGCGGTGCCCACGAGCAGCTTGCCGTCGGGTGAGAACGCCAGCCCACGGACAACGGCCGACGCCGGTATCGTGCCAATGAGCTTGCCGTCGTTGAATGTGAACACGCGGACGCTCTTATCCGCCCCGGCGGCGGCCAGGACCTGGACGTTCTTAGATACCGCGACCGCGAAGACGGGCCCCGCGGCTCCCTCGAACTTGCGTTCCTCGTTCCCGTTGCCGGCGTTGAACGCCTTGACCACTCCCTCGTCGCCGGCCACGACGACGTGTGACCCGTTCGCGGTCGCGGTCAGCGCCCGCAGCGGTTTCGCGGACGCGGGAACGACGCGCAGAAGGGCGAATGGGTGGACGGCCGCCGTCTTGTCGGCGCTTGCGGTCACGACGAGTGGCTGACTTGGGTGAAGGGCCACGCCGCGAACCGCGCCGGCGTGGGGAAACGTCTGGAGCAGGCGGCCGGTGGAAACCTCCCACACGCGGGCCAGGTTGTCCGCCGACCCGGTGATAATTCGCGAGCGATCGGCGCCGCTGAAGCCGATCGCGATGACGTCGGCCTGGTGCGCGATTGAGGTGAGTTCTTTGCCGTCGGCAAGTTGCCAAACCTTGGCTACCTTACCGGCCGACGCGGCGACGGTGGTGAAGTCGCGGGTCACGGTCATGCTGGTTACGGGGTCCGCGAGCGTTGCAATTGTCTTGGCTTCCTTTCCCGTCGCGAGGTCCCACAACTTGACGGTCTTATCCGCCCCCGCGGTAATTGCTTGCGGCGCGGCGGGATTGAGCGCCACGGCCACGGCGCCGCCCGCGTGGACTGGGAAAGCCGCCGTGACCGCGACGTCGTGAATCGTCACGGCCTTGTCGTCACCGGCCGCAATGAGGGTCCGGTTGTCGGCGAGGAAGAGGAGCGACCGCACCGGGCCGGCCGCGTCCGGGAGCGCCTGCAGCTCGCGGCCGGTCGTGGCGTCGAAGACGCGTAGCTTGTGACGGGTCCCCTCTGCGAACGCCACGACGAGCCGCGACCCGTTCGGAGATATCGCGGTGGCCTCGGCCGGGCCCGGGAGCGGGATGGTCGCGACCGCCTTGCCGTCGGCCACGGTCCAGACGCGGGCGGTCTTGTCCGCCCCGGCCGTTGCGATCTTCGACACGTCGGCCGTGAACGAGATGCCGACGATCGGGCCGTCGCCCGCTGGGAACGCTTTCAGCTCCTTGCCCGTTTTCGCGTCCCAGATGCGGACCTGCTTGTCGTCGGCGGCCGAGACGATGCGAGAGGAATCAGGGGTGATGAAAACCTGCCGGACTGGGCCGGCGTGAACTGCTTGCGCGACCAGAGCGGGCATCCAGATCCGTAGCGACTTGTCCGCCGACACAGACACGACCCGTTTCCCGTCCGGGTGAAAAGCAACTCCGATCGCCGGACCGTCGTGCAGGAACACTTCCTGGAGCTTCAAATCGGGACCGTAAACGCGGACGCGGTTGTCGGCGCATGCCGCCGCGACACGTTGACCGTCCGCCGACAGCGCAACGTCGCGGATGTCGACGGGTGTCGCGATCGTCCCGGCCGGCTTGTTGTCCGCGAGGGTAAACAGGGCGATCGTTTTCTCCCCCCCGACCGCGAGGCGCGAACCGTCCTTGCCGATCGAAACGGCGACGGGCGCGAACGCCAGGTCGAGCTTCCCCTTGGCCGCCCCATCGGCGGCCCACAGTCGCACGGTCTTGTCCGCCGCGGCCGACGCGAGAAGGTCCCCCTTCGGGGCGAAAGCGAGCGATGTTACGGCGCCGGAGTGCCCGGATATGTTCTTCAGCTCCTTGCCGTCAGCGGCGTTGAAGAGCCGAATGGAGTTGTCCGCGAGCCCGCCAGCCACGGTTGTCCCGTTCGGCGCGAACGCGACCGCCCGCGCCTCGGTTGGCAGGGTAATCTTCTTCACCTCCTTGTCGCCATTTCGGATCGAAAGCGACTTGTCCGCGGCGGCCACGGCCACGGTTGCATTGTCGGGCGAGAAGGCGACCGCGGTGACTGCCGGGCCGCCCGGATTGTACGCCCGCTCCGGGGCGGGGTTGCCGAGGTTCCAGACGCGGGCCTGCTTGTCGGCGCACGCGGTCACGACGCGGTTCCCGTCGGAGCTCATGGCGAACGCCGTTACCGCGTCCGGATGCGCGAACGCCTTCGGCGCCGCGGCGGGCAGGCCCCACACCTTGACGAAGCCGTCCTCTCCGCCCGTGGCGGCGAATTGACCGGACGGGGCGACGGTCAGCGTGTGAATCGGCCCGGCGTGCCCGGCGAACGCTCCGGATTGCATCCCGTTGGCCATGTTCCACGTCCGAATCGTCTCGTCGGCGCCCGTCGAGAGGACGACCGTGTTGTCCGGCGTGATCGCGGCGGCGGTGACAGCCGCGCCGTGGCCTGTGAACACTTTTTCGGCCGTTCCCGCGGGGAACGCCCAGGTCCGGACCAGCTTGTC
>DATFWZ010000067.1:0-5716 GCA_035258765.1 Gemmataceae bacterium | reverse complement strand
GGGCGGTCCTTCGCCACCATCCGGTAGATGCGGCCGCGCTGGTGGTCGCGGTTAGGGTCGCGCTGCGAGTACTGCATGTGCCCGATCAGGGCGTTCGACCAGTCGCCGAACCACAGCGCCCCGTCGGGGCCCATCTGCGGGTCGGCCGGGCGGAAGTGCTTGTCCGTCGAGCGGAGCAGGTCGAACGGCTGGCCGTCCTTCTTGATCCGCTCGCCGTGGAACCCGGCCCCGTCGTCCTTGATCGTGAACCGCGGCATCCCCTTCATGTTGATGACGCATGCGTAGGTGAATTGCCGCTGGACCTCGTCCGGGAAGTTGCGGCTGACGAGCCACTCGCAGCCAAGGGCCGGGCGCATCTTCTCTTCGTCGAAGACGAAGTTCATGCCCTTGCGACCGGGGTATTGGGCGCCCGAGAGCGGCGTGTCCCACGCGTGGTGGGCGGTCGTCCCATCGCCGACGATCCCCTGGCCCCACTCGTCGAACACGTAGCACCACATGTTGTACATCCCCGGGAGGGCGAACTGCCGGACCTTCAGAGTCCGCGGGTCGATCACGTACGCCCCGCCGGTCCCCAGGCTGCGGTGTGGGCCCCACGGGGTCTCGAGCGTGGTGCTGGTCGAGATCCCCTCGAGCATGTGCAACAGTCCGCCGTTACTCCACTCCCACCCGCCGCGGTGGTGCGTATCGTCCGTGGCCCAGCCGTCAAGCAGATGGACGACGAGATCAGCCCTGCCGTCGCCGTCCGTGTCCTTCAGCCACAAGATTCGCGGCTGGTCCATGACCAGGACACCGCCGTTCCAGAACTCGAACCCGGTCGGGCACTGGAGCTGGTCGTAGAAGACGGTGCACTTGTCCGCCTTCCCGTCGCCGTCGGTGTCTTCGAGGATAATCAGCTTGTCCCTGGGTTTCGGGTCGCCGGGTTTCCATTGCGGGTAGGTCGGCATGCACGCGACCCACAGCCGACCCTTGTTGTCGAAGTTGAGCTGCACCGGCTTGGCCAGCTCCGGGAACATCTTCTCGTCGGCGAACAGCTTGATCTCGAACCCCGGCGGGACCGTGCATGATTTGATGAACTCGTCCGGTGACAGGTAGCGCAGCTCCTCGGCCTCCGAGTACTTCTGCCGCGGGTCGCCGAACCGCGTCGGCGGGACGACCAGCTCGCCGGTGTCGCTGTCGTCGGGCTCTTCGGACACCGGCTTGCCCTGGGCGATGTCCCAGATGCGCTGGTCGCGGACCGCGGCCATGTTGCGGATCTTGATGTACTCGCGCGGGAAAGTCTCGGTGTCATACGTCCGCCGGCCGCCGTAGACGTACCAGCCGTTGAGCATCCGGTAGTCTTGCTGGTGGACCCAGTTCTTATCGACAATTGCTTCCCGGAGCCTGGTGAGGTTGATCGCGGGGCCGGTGCGGCCCGGCATGCCGCCGAACAGGCCGTCCGAGAGGACGTGACTGACAAACCGGTCCCCTTCCTCATTAACGTGACACCCGTTGATGGTGAAGCGGCGGCCGGTGGCGGCCGTGAATAGCTCGTGGGTCCGGGTGAAGAGGTCAATGAAGGCGATCTTTCGGTTCGCGGCGACGGCCTTGACCGCGTCCGCGTACAGCTTCAAGTTCTCGTTCTCCTTCTTGGCGTCCGGGAGGAACTTGTCGCTGGTCGGCTCGAAGGCGATCGGCGAGACGAGGACGAATCGCGGCTTGGAGCCGGCGTCATCCCGCTGGTACCTCGCTGCGTAGTCGTCGAGGAACTTCTCGTAGTCCTTCTTGAATCGTTCGATCCCCTCGGGCCCCTTGAACGACTCGTTGAACCCGAAGAAGCAGATGAACGTGTCCGGGCGGAAGGCGTACAGCGGGTCGTCGAGCTTGGTGTAATCCGCCGACCGTTGGTGAATTCCAATCTCCTCCGCCGGGCGGGCGAAGTTGCGGACGACCAGCTCCCTGCTGGGGAACCGGTAGTGGAGCCAGGTCTCGAAGTTGCCGAACAGGTTCATCCGCTCGGCGGTGGAGTTGCCAACGAAAGCGATCCGCTCGCCCTTGATGAACTCGAGCGGCGTCTTGCTCGGCGCGAGGTCGGGTCGCTTGGGGACCGGCTTGGGTTTCAAAAGCTCGTCGGCTTCGCCGGTCGGCCGAGCCCTCTTCTTCTTCTGAGAGACCGCTTCGTTCGGGCTGAGGAAGATTAATGGGAGGATGGCGGCCGGCAGGAGCAGGACGCGGAGGAGGCGCAACGAAGGCATGCGGCGAGACTCCGGGAGCGGACCTGGGTGGCAAAGGTCAGCCTATTCGCGGGCGTGCGGGTGGGAAATGCCCGGGCCGTCGTGCTGGAATCGGCCGGTCGGCCGCGGGTATACTAACCCATCCCCATCCGGTCTTCGCGGCCCGCGGCCCCCTCTCCTGCCCGCGGACGCGGCCGAGGCGTTCCCGATGCGCTACCGCCACTTCCGGAACGCCGACCCACCAGCCCTGGTCGCCCTGTGGAACGAATCGCTCACCCATCGCGGGGCCGTCGAGCTCCGTTCGCACACCCCCCTCGACAACGCCGTCTTCAACAAACCATACTTCGACCCGCGCGGGTTCTTGGTCGCCGAGGACGACGCCGGGCACCTGGCCGGGTTCGCCCACGCGGGGTTCGGGCCGAACGAGGAGCTGACGGCCCTGGACCACTCCATCGGCGTCGTCTGTGCCATCGCGGTCCGGCAGGAGTACCGGCGGCGGAAGGTCGGGACGGAGCTGCTGCGCCGGGCCGAGGCGTACCTGCGTGAGCACGGCTCGACGTCCGTCAGCGCGGGCCCGGCCCGGCCGAACAAGCCGTTCTACCTCGGCGTGTATGGCGGGAGCAACGCGGCCGGGTTCCTCCACAGCGACGCGGATGCGGAGCCGTTCCTGTTGGCCAACGGGTACGTCGCGGAGCGCCGGGTGTTCGTCTTCGATCGGCGACTTGACATGCCCCTGACCATTGTGGATCCGCGGTTCGGGGCGCTCCGCAAGCGGTATGAGGCGCAAGCGCTGCCGCAGGCCCGGCTCGGGTCGTGGTGGCGGGAGTGCGTATTCGGCCCGCTGGAGCCGTCCGAGTTCCGGCTGGACGACAAGGCCACCGGTCAGACCGCGGCGAAGGCCCTGTTCTGGGAGATGACCGACTACGGGTGGCGATGGGGCGCCCCGCCCGCGGGGGTCCTCGACGTGTTGGTGCGAAACGAGCTCCGCCGCCAGGGGCTGGGCAAATTCCTCCTGGCTCAGTTACTGCGGCACCTGCAAGAGCAGTATTTCGGCGTGGTCGAGGTGCAGGTCCCGGAGGGGGACGAGACGGCCGCCCGGATGTTCCGGTCGCTGGGGTTCGTGCAGGTGGATGTAGGGGTCAGCTACAAGAAGATCTAAACGTGCTCAGCGGTCCAGTCCGATCGCTTCCCCACCGGCGGGCGTCACGGCGGCCCAGTACATCGACGGGTCAATCGCGGGGTTCAGGGTCCGGACACTTCCGTCCCCCATCGCGGTCAGCATCCCGCCGCGGTGCGGGGTCTGCGCCAGCGTCGGGTCGCACCAGCCGGGCGGCGCGGGGCTGAAGTCGTGTCCGACCAAGAGGCCGCTCGTTCCGCGATTTCGCGGGGCCACCTGAAACGTCACCCCGGCCCGGCTCGGTTGCGTCGCCCCGTTCGCCGTTACCGGGTACACGTCGTTGAACGTATTTCCATCCATGATCGGCCCGCCGTCCGCGAACGTCGCCCGGTGTAAGACTGGATTGAAGCTCAACGACTTTTCCGACAGGAAGCTGACGCCGTGGCAGTCGTACGCGTAGTGTTCGGCGAACGCGATCGTCTGGCTCGTGCCGTCCACGTAGGTCGCGAGCGTCGGGATTCCCTGGAACACCTGCGCGTTGGCCGCGTAACTGCAGACGGGGATCGGCGCCGCGATTAAGTTGCCGTTGACCGTCGGGTCGGCCGGGCTGATGAACGTCGGAATGAACCCGTCGTAGAACGCCTCACGCGGCTGCTCGACGTACGCGGCGATGGCGACGAAGAGGGAGTCGCCGTGGTAGATGGTGTGCGGCTGGCCGTTCGCGGCCGGGAGCCGGTCGTAGGCTGACGCGTAATTGTGGACCGCGAGGCCGATCTGCTTGAGGTTATTCTGGCTCTTGACCCGGTTGGCCGCCTCGCGGACCTTCTGAACCGCCGGCAACAACAGGCCGACGAGAATGCCGATGATGGCGATGACCACCAGGAGCTCGATGAGCGTGAAGCCGCGGCGCCGGACCATCGCGGACCTCGTCAGTTGGTCGTGACCGACCGGGCCGGGCTGGAGACCTGCTTTTCGCGGCCGTCGGCGTCCTTCACGTCGATCACGGCCCAGGTCTGATACGACCCGGCCGTGAGGTTGATGGTCCCCTTGAATTCCGGCCCCTTGAGGGGCATGAAGGCGTTGAGGGTCGCGGAACCACCTGCCTTTTGGTACCGGATCGTGAGCGTGTGGATGGACAGCTTCCAGCCGGGCGGCAGGATGACTTTACCGGTCACGGTCACCGCCCCGTCCGCGCCGGTGGAGGCGCTGAACTCGATCTTCGGCTCAGTCGGGGGCGACTCGGCCCCGGCGACTCCCGCGACCCAGAACACGATGAGAATCGGGATGAAGAGGGGAATTCGGTTCATGATCGGACTTTCGGACGAGCGAATGGGAACAGCCTACCAACGCCCTCACGGGTTTGCAATTAGTTAGGGAAAGGGGAAATCGGGTTGACGCGGCGGGCGGAAGCAGTCGTAGCGGTCGTAGGGCTTATCACATCCGCACGGTCCCGAGGGACGCCCGGAACCGGTCCACCGAGTCGCGGACCTCGCGCGTCGCGTCCTCGGCCCCGATCCACCCGAGTGACTCCGTGTGGGCACCCTCGAGTTGCTTGTAGGTCCCGAAGAAGTGCTCCACCTCGCGGAGGAAGTGCGGAGGCACGTCGTCGAGCTTTTTCACGTGACCGAAGAGCGGGTCCGCGTTCGGCACTCCGAGCACTTTGAAGTCGTCCGCCCCTTTGTCTCGCATCCGGAACATGCCGACGACCCGGACCTCGATCAGGCAGCCGCTAAAGGTCGGTTCGTTGACCATGACCAGGATGTCGAGCGGGTCCCCGTCGGCCGCGAGCGTCTGCGGGATGAACCCGTAGTCCCCGGGGTAGACGGAGGAGGAATAGAGATACCGGTCGAGCTTGATGAGGCCGGTCTCCTTGTCGTGTTCGAACTTGCTCCGCCGCCCCTTGGGGATCTCGACGATCATGTTGACCACCGCGGGGATGTCAGTCCCGGGTGGAATCATCATGTAGTCGTTCAGGTAGGTCCGGCGGGGCATTCGCGGCTCCGGGAGGAGTTTGGGGAGTGGAGTATAGGGTATGCCCGCGGCCCGGGCGGCCGGCCGGAGTAGGTCCCGCCTGCCGGGCGCGACCTTCGCGCCCGCGGATGCCAAGAAACGTCTCCGGAGCGGCCAGCCAGGTCCTGTCCGGCAGGCGGGACCCACGCGGCATGAGCGCTAGACCTGTTCCACCAGCGAATCGAACACGCGGACCTTAGCCCAGTTGGACTTCATCTCGGCAACGAACTGATTGTGGGTCGGATCGGCCTGGTAGGCGTCGTGGGCGGCGCGGTCGGTGAAGAGGACGTGCAGGGCGACGTCGAAGTCGCGGTCGTTGACGTCGCGGGCCAGCTCGGGGTCGCGGGTCCCGCACGAGAACGAGCAAATCCCCGGCTGG
>DATFWZ010000066.1:0-6759 GCA_035258765.1 Gemmataceae bacterium | reverse complement strand
GCTGGATCGTCCAGAACAGTGGGCAAATGCCGAACCGGTCGCGGGCCAGCAGGAGCGTCTCTTGCCGGCTGTCGTACACGCAGAAGGCGAACTGCCCCCTCAGGCGGTCCAGCATTCCCTCGCCGTGGTCCTCCCAAAGGTGCGGGATCAGCTCCGTGTCCGTATGAGTGCGGAAGCGGTGTCCCTTGGCCTCCAGCTCGGCCCGCTTCTCGGGGTACTCGAAGAACTCCCCGTTGAACACGCACCAGACCGTCCGGTCCTCGTTGGCGATCGGCTGCTTGCCGTCGGCCAACCCGACGATTGAAAGGCGCCGGTTGGCCAGGCCCAGGTGCGGGAGTTCGAGGTATCCGTCGTCGTCCGGCCCGCGATGGACGAGGGCGTCGGCCATGCGGCGCAACGTCCCCGGGGGCGCGCTCCGTCGGCCCGCCAAATCGATCACTCCGGCAATCCCGCACATAGACGTTCCTTGCGGGAGACCGAATGGGTGCCCGGTCCCCTAACTCATCCCTGTTGACGGACTAGAGACGTCCGCCCCGGCTGGGCGTGCCGGGCAGCCCGCGTGGATTCTTAGTACCTTAACGGCCGGGGGCGGGAGGGTTTTCTACGCGGACTGTGCCGGCCCCGGAGGGTCGCGAGGTCCCGGCGCGGTCCCACCCGTTCATTTTACCCAGACTTCCCACTCGCGAGTCTAACGTAAATTATAGAGTGGATTCGGATTCGCGGGGCGAGCGGCCAACTCGCCCCGGCCTCACTCAAACAACTTGCTCACCGACTCGTTTTCGTGGATGCGCCACATGGCGTCGGCCAAAAGCTTGTCCACGCTCAGAACCTCAATCTTTTCGAGTCGTTTTTCAGGCGGAAGCGGAATACTGTCGGTGATGATCACCTTTTTGATCGGTGAGTCCTTGAGGGTCGGGATAGCCCGGCCCGCGAGGACCCCGTGGGTGGCGAAGACGTAAATCTCTTTGGCACCGTTCTGTTCGGCGACCTTGGCGGCTCCCGTAATGCTCCCCGCGGTCGTGATCATGTCGTCGAACATCAGGACCGTCTTACCCTTGAGGCTGGCCCCGATCAGGTTCGCCTGCTCCGTCTTGGTGGCGGTCGAGCGCCGCTTGTCCACGATCGCGAGCTCGCCGCCGAGGCGCTTCTGGTAACCGAGGGTGCTCTTCACTCGACCCTCGTCGGGGCTCAAGAAAACGACATGATCCAGGTCCAGCCCCATCTTGCGGATGTGGCTGACGAACACCGGGGCCGCGGTGAGATGGTCCACTGGGATGTCGAAGAACCCCTGGATCTGCGGGGCGTGCAGGTCGAGGGCGAGGACGCGGTTGGTCCCGGCCGCGGTCAGGAGGTTGGCCACGAGCTTGGCCGAGATCGG
This sequence comes from Gemmataceae bacterium, assembly GCA_035258765.1. GTDB lineage: Bacteria > Planctomycetota > Planctomycetia > Gemmatales > Gemmataceae > SIAJ01. The sequence continues at coordinate 5,381 of DATFWZ010000066.1, read as the reverse complement.
TACCCGCCCCTGGTCCTTGCGGTCCTGCCGGGCGTAACCGTAGTACGGCAGGACGACGGTGACACGCGACGGGCTGGCCCGCTTGAACGCGTCCAGGATGATCAACAGCTCCATCAGGTTGTGGTTCACCGGCGTGCAGGTCGGCTGGACGATGAACACGTCGCGGCCACGGACGTCCTCATCGATCCGGACCGACGTCTCGCCGTCGGGGAAGCTATCGACGTTGAGATTGCCGAGGCCGTCGTTGAGCTGGCTGGCGATTCGCTCGGCGAGGGCCGGGTTGGCGCGCCCGGAGAAGACGCGCATCTTGTGGTGGAGCATGTCTGAGTTGTCCGTCCCCGCGGGCCGACTGTCAATATACCGCCGAATCTTCTTGAGGGTCGAGCGGACCAGCGTCTGGACTTGACCCGGCCGTGGCCGCTCGCGAACCTGTCGCTGCCCTGCGCCCGTCTCCGTACATTGAGCAGCGGTAACGCGAAACCCGGCGAGCACGATCATGGCGGAGGCAACGGCGGACCTGGCGGCGCTCGAGGCGGACGCCCTGGACGAACTGAAGGCGTGTGCCGATGAGGCGGCCCTGCGGGCCTGGCACAGCAAGTTCCTCGGCGACAAGGGGCTGCTCAAGGCGGCGTTCGGGCGGATGAAGGAGATTCCGCCGGCCGAGAAGAAGGCGTTCGGCCAGGAGTTCAACCGGGTGAAGACGTCGCTGGAGTCTGCCTACGAGCAGGCCATGGCCGCCGCGAAGGAGGCGGCACTCCTTGCGAGCCTTCAGGCCAACCCGCTCGACGTCACGCTGCCCGGCCGGCCGGTCGCGGCGGGCGGACTGCACGTCGCCACGAAGATCATGCGCGACATTTACGCCATCTTCGCGGACATGGGGTTCCAGGTGTTCCGGTCGCGGGAGGTCGAGGACGACCAGACCAACTTTGAATTGCTCAATATGCCCCCGCACCACCCGGCGCGCGACATGTGGGACACGTTCCACACGACCACCCCCGGGGTGTTGCTGCGGACGCACACCTCGCCCGGGCAGATCCACGTCATGCGCCAGTTCGCGCCGAACCCGGTGCGGGCGGTGCTGCCGGGGATGTGCTACCGGCACGAGGCGATCAGCACGCGCAGCGAGATTCAGTTCGAGCAGGTGGAGGGGCTGGTGATCGGCCCGGAGGTAACGATGGCCGACCTGAAGGGGACGATCACGGCCTTCGCCCGCCGGCTATTTGGGGAGGACCGGCAGATCCGGATCCGGTCGAGCTACTTCCCGTTCACGGAGCCATCGATCGAGGTGGACATCGACTGGCCGAAGGACGACCCGAACGCGGACCGGCTGACCAAGGGGACCGGGTGGCTGGAGATCATGGGGGCCGGGATGGTGCACCCGACGGTGTTGCGGAACGGCCGGTACGACCCGGACAAGGTGAGCGGGTTCGCGTTCGGGATGGGCCCGCAGCGCATCACGATGCTCAAGCACGCGATCGATGACATCCGGCAGTTCTGGAAGAACGACCTGCGGTTCCTGCGGCAGTTCTGAGGCGTGTGGTACAATTTGCCAGGCGGGTGCGGCCCCGAGAAGCGGCGGTCAAATCAGTGGGAGGAGAGCAGTGCCTGTACTCGTGCAAGACCGGGAACTGGCGGCACAGCTCCTGAGAGAGCGAGAAGCGGCTGGCGACCACACGCGGGATGAGGTGTGGGATGGGGTTACCGTAATCATGCCCGAAGCCGACATTGAGCACGACGACATTGCCGGCTACTTCTACCGAACATTCTGGGCAGTATTTGGCGAAGCTACCCCGCATCGAATTCATTTTCGGGTCAACGTGAGCGACCGGGTCGAGGACTGGAAGCTGAATTACCGCGTCCCCGATGCGTCAGTTTACTTGTCGCGGAATCCAGCACAGATGTGCGGGACGCACTACGTGGGGGGCCCGGACGTCGCGCTGGAAGTGGTGAGTCCCGATGACCGCAGCCGCGACAAACTCGGCTTCTACACGGCCGTGGGAACCCGCGAGGTAGTGATCGTGGACCGCGATCCGTGGCGGCTGGAGCTGTACCAGCTCCGCCGCGGGCGCATGCGACTCAAAGGCGCGATCACCCCCGGGGATGGCGGAACCCTAGCCAGTGGCGTTCTGCCGCTGAAGTTTCAACTCATCCGCTCGCGCCCGCGACCGAAGGTCAAGATCGTTCACGCGGAGACCGGCCGGGAGTGGGTGTTCTGACGCCCCGTCTCACGCCCGCGGCTGCCCGGCCGACAGCGCCTCCAACAGCGGGAACTGGATCGGCGCCTTGCTCAGCTCCTGTCGCAGCCAGGCGTCGAAGATCTCCTTCCGCAACCCGCCCCGCACCGCCTCGTCGAGCACCGCGGGCAGGAATTCCTCCACCCGCAACACCAGAAATCCCTGCCCGGCCTGCACCGGGCCGACCAGCCGGCCGACCTCGGTGCCGAACACCGCGTCGCCCAGCGGGTTCGCCAGGTCCACGCGGCGGACGATGCCCGCGTCGCCGCCGGAGCTTTTCGTCGCCAGGTCGAGCGACTTCTGCCGGGCCAGGTCCTCGAACGTCGCCCGGCCGTTCGTCACCTGGTCGATGATGTCGCGAGCCTCCGGCTCGCCGGCCACCAGGATCCGCTTCAACCGCACCCGGGCGAATCTGGGGGTGTTGGCGTTGAACACCTCCTGCACCCGCGGGTCGGCGATCGTCCGCCGCAGCTTCTCGACGAGGAGGTCGCGCTCCAGCCCGGTGGCGAAGTCCTCCGGGGTCAGCGCCTCGCGCTGGAACCACTGCTGCGTCTGCTCGGCGCTGGCCATGCCGTTCCGCAGCCGGAAGTTGTCCGCGGCTTGCTGCAGCTCCTGGTCGTTGACGGTCAGCCCGGCCCGACGGGCGCGGTTGACCAGGTAGTGCTCCACGAACGAGTCCAGAAGCACCGGCCGGAGCCGCCGGGACCGCTTCATGGCCGCCAGGAATTCGCCGAGGGACAGCGTCTCGGCACCGTGGGTGACGGCCGGACGGATCATGTCAGGCATGCGAGTCTCGCCTCAAACTGGAAAAACAGGTCTCGGTAGATGTTATGCGGTAAACGACCGACGTAACAGGTCCGGCTGCAACCGGCCGAAGCCGTGGGCCTTCCCCGTCTTCAGGTTGCGAAATTCGACCGCCGCCGGGGAGAACAGCATCGGGTCGATCTTGTAGAAATCGCCGGCGTAGCGCTTGAAGATCTCCGCGAACGGGGCCCCGTGGTCCGGGGAGGCGCTCGACGTCACTTTCGGGCCGACCTGATCCAGCAGCTCGTCGTCCGCCCGCACCCAGAGCACCACGCGGCCGCCGTAGAGGATGGCGTCGTTGGTCCAGCCGATCGCCTTGCCCTCGTCGGCCGCCACCGGCGGCAGCGGGGCCACCCCGTACCCGGATACGACCTGGGACAGGTCGAACTTCAACTCGTGCAGCTTGTGCAGCGCCGTCTCCAGGCTGCGGGCGACGACCTGGAGCGCGCCTGCGATGCTCGACGCCGGGGCGACGAGCAGGGTGAGCTTCTCGGCCGACGTCGGCAGTTTTTGCACGATCGACGCGATGACGTCTTCGTTCGGGTGTTTGCGGGTCTCCAGCACGCCGACGGCGCACGGCGGCTGCTCCCGGCCGGGGATGTGATCGAACAGGGCCTCGCGGCCGGCCGCGGCTCGCATCGGCCCGGATCCCATGGCGAAGAAATTGCCCGCCTTGACCTGCCAGCCAGCGTACTGCGCCGCCAGGCAGGCCCGGACCGGGTCGTCCGATGCCACCTGGACGACGGGGCCCTCCGGACCCGGCTGGAGCGAAATCTCAGCCAGCCCCGCGGTGCAGACCCGGGCCATCTGCAAGCCGGCTTGAAGCCCACCGGGCACGGCGCCGCCGCAATCGATGACGCGCGCCCCGGCGACCGCGGACACCGCGCACCGCCACGGCCCGGCATGCGCTGCCAGGATGTCGGCTGCGGCCATCGCGGATTCGTTCAACGTCATGATTTACACCTCGCGACCCTTGAACAGCTGCCGGCCGAGGACCGGGTCGCGCTCGGTGAACATCCCCGGGCCCGCGTCCTTGGTCAGGCACCGAGCGTACATTTCCATCTTCGCGTCCAGGTCGTCCGCGTGGTGCAGGATCAGCACCTCCGGGATGAGCGGCAGTCGCGGTGAGCCCCACTCCGGATGATTCAAGTGCGACACGATCGTGTGTTCGACCAGCCGGAGCAGCTCTGGGTTGAGGTCCGCCTGCTCGCGGGCCGCGTCGCGAACCATGTCGCGGCCCAGGAACAGGTGGCCAAACAGCCGGCCGTCCACCGTGAATTCGGTCGGGACGTCCGGGTCAACGGGCTCCAGCTCCGCCGCCCGGCCGATGTCGTGGAGGACGGCCCCCGCGGTGACCACGTCCAGGTTGAGCGGCGGCCGGAGGTCCGGGTAACGCTCGCTGTACCGCTCCGCGAGCCACCGCGACGTCCGGGCGACCGACAAGACGTGTTCCAGCCAGCCGCCCGGGAACGGATAGAACGCTCGCGGGTGGGCCGGGATCGCCTTCAGCTTTTCCGCGTGGCGGTCGATCAGCCCAAGGACCAGCCGACGTAGCGGTTCGTCCGCGATCTGCGCCTCGATGAGGGCGCGCAGATCGGCGAGTGTCGCCGCCGGGTCGAGCTTGGGCCGATCCTGGAAGTCGGCCGGGTCGAACCCGTCGGCCTCATCCCGGGGCTCGACCGGCCGGATCTTGATCACGTCGAGTTGCGGGCCGTACTTGTCGTGATCATTAAAAACCGCGTGGATCTTGAACAGTTGACCGGCCTGCCAATTGTTGTGGCAGGCGTCGTAGAACTGGTTGTCGGCCCACACCATGAACGCCGCGACCCGCCGGGCGTCGCGGAACTTGCAGGCGTAGAACGGAAGACCCTCGCGGGTCTGGCTGCTCGTGCGCTCTGCGAGCTTGGCGAAGAACGTACCGCGCTCCCTCGGCTTGAGGGCGGACAGTCGGGTGATCGGGGGCTGGAGATTGGGCATGGTGGAGTCAGGTGCGCACGGCGGCCCGCCGGGCGATGATCGCGGCCACGTACCCGGCCTTGAACCCGGCGTCGATGTTGACGACCGCGACGTTGGCGGCGCAGGCGTTCAGCATGGTCAATAGCGGGGCCACCCCGCCGAACGCGGCCCCGTAGCCGACGCTCGTCGGGACGGCGATCACCGGGCAGTCGGCCAGCCCGCCGACGACGCTGGGCAGGGCCCCGTCCATGCCGGCTACGACGACGATCACGTCCGCCCAGGCGATCCGCTCCTGCTGGCGGAGGATGCGGTGGATGCCCGCGACGCCGACGTCGGCGACGAGATCGACTTCACTCCCGATCGCCCGGGCGGTCACCGCGGCCTCCT
>DATFWZ010000065.1:0-22357 GCA_035258765.1 Gemmataceae bacterium | reverse complement strand
CGAGAACCTCGAGAAGGGCTTCCGAACATCCGTCGGCGACGCGGGCGTGGTCCACGAACCCCGGCTCGCAGGCCAGGTGGACGGCCAACCGTATGACTCGCGCGATCTTGTCCAGGCCGCCCAGGGCCGCGGCGGCGACCGCAAGCCCGTTCAGGGCCGCGAGCCGGGCCGCCTGCCGGCCCTGTTCGACCGTCAGCTCGCGGCCCACGCGCCCCGTGAACGCCGGCTCGCCCGATTCCAATGGCAGCATCCCGGAGAGAAAGAGCAAATCCCCGTGCCGGACGCTCGTCACGTAGGCCCCCAGCGCCTTCGGCGGGACGGGCAGGTTCATGCCGCTACCTCCTCTCCGAGCAGCTTGTAGTTCATCCGGGGGAAGAAGCGATAGCGTAGGCCCAGTTCACCGCTCAGCAGCGTCATGCGTTCAACGGTCCGGGCGTTGGCGAGTCGGCCCGCGTCGAGATAGCGGAACGGGCTGCCCCGGACCAGGTCCAGGAACTCTCCCTTGGCCTCCGCGTCATCGGCAACGACGTAGACGTCACTGACCGCCCCATCAAACCTCGGGCGGTCGAAGACCTCCCACCAGACGTTCTTGAAGGCCCCGACCAGGCGGGCGCCGGGAAACCGCTTCTGGATCTCCTCGGCGCCGCTGGTGTCCCAGGGCAGGATGAAGTCAGTGTAGTCGGCATTGAACGGGTTCGTGATGTCGACCCACAGCTTGCCCTCCAGGTGCCGCCGCAGCGGCTCGAGAGTGTCCAGTAGGCCGTCGCGCAGGAACATGGCCGGCACGACGACGGGGGCCGCGGCCGCCTGGGCGTACGTGGCCGGCTCGACCGCCCGGTGACCCAGTCCGGCCACGACCTCCCGGGCCCGCTCGGGGCTCCGGGAACCGAGCAACACCCGGTGCCCGGCGTCGGCGAAGAGCCGGGCCAGGCGTGTACCCATCCGACCGGTCCCCAGGATTCCAACCGAACTCATGACTGCTCCTTTCGGGTTGTCTACCAACTAATCGGTAGGTAAGCGGGCGAAAAAAAAGTCAACCGCCCAGGAGGGCGATCAAACGCTCCGTGATGGCACGAAATTGCTTCGCCCCGCCGTTGGCGCGGACAACCAGCATGCCGCCCTCCAGCAGCGCGAAGATCAGTTCGGCCGTCGCCTGGGGTGAACCCGAGAACGACAGGCTGTGGTCGGCCCGACCCTGTTCGAGGATGCGCGCCAGCCGCCGTTCGTTGTCGCGGTAGAAGTCGCGGATCAGCCCGGCGGAGGCACTGCCGAGCGTGGCCAGCTCCGCCCCGAGCATGGCACAGGGGCAGGCCCGATCATGACGGCCCAGCCGGAGCGTCCCCTCGAACAGGGAGCAGTAGCGGCGCAGCTTCTCCTGGGCGGGGACGTCGGCGGCCAGGACGGACTCCACGACACCGCCAAAGTAGGCGGCGTAGCGCTTGATCAGCGCCTCGATCAGGTCTTCCTTGGTCGGGAAGTGGTGGTGAATGCTCGCCTTGCGGATGCCGACCGCGTCGCTGATGTGCTGGTAGCTGATGGCGTTCGCGCCCAGCCGCTGGATCAGTTCCTGGGCCGCATCGAGGATCCGGGAACGGGTGTCCGTGTCGTCCATGTTACCAACCTACCAGTTGGTAGGCTGACGATCAAGGGAGGGATTGAGAAAAAACCAACCGGGCACAAACAGCAGGTGAGTCTGGACTGCGTTGACGTCACCTCCCCTGCCGGTAAGATGCCCGGGCAACCCGCGATCCCCCTCGACCGCTCCCGGCCCCGAGCCAGCCGGCGGCGCGACTCCCGGCTCGGTGAATGACTCCTTTCGTCCGGGCCCGCCTCCCGCGCCCGCCGCCGCGGCACGGTTCGCCTTCCGTTCTCAATACAGCATCGTTCGATCCGCTTCCTTCTCTTGAGCCCGCCGGACGTGAGCCAGCCGGCGGGTTGTTCCACGGCTCGAATCGTGTTCCGATGCCAGATCTGTTCCCATGTGTGCCCCGCGGGCACGCCGCCGGTGCGCGTCGCCGTTTCGACGCGCAGCAAGTCGTACCGCTTCCGGCCCGGGGCCAACCGCGTCGTTCGGCCGGACGTGAACGGTAAGCCCAAGGTGAAGTACATTGACGACCCCGGCGGCGTCGGGCGCGAGGTCGTTCGCGAAGTGGTCGCGTGCCCCGAGTGCGCCGCCCGGATCAGTCGTTGAAGCCGAGCGAAACGCCAGCTCGCGACACGTGAAGCCGCGACGCGGCGCTTTCAGCGGCTCGCCCCGGTCTTCTTACACGAAAGAGTCGCCGGACTTGTTGGGCGCGAGATCGCGGCGATCCGGCGGGCCCAGCACCCAGGAGGCCAGCGCGAGACCGGTGAAGAGGACCGGGCCAACCACCGTTTCCGCGCCATCGCCCACCGCCAGCCGGGAGGCGATCGCTCCCGTGTAGGTGAAGACGAGGCCGGCGTAGGCCCACTCCTTGAGCCGCGGAAGGCGCGGCGCGAGCAAGGCCACGCCGGCGAGCAGGTACCAGACGCCGATGACGGTCATGAAGTAAGCCGGGTAGCCCAGGTGCCCCATGATGCCGAGGAAGGGTTGGAGTCGCAGCGCGCCCATCACTCCCCCCACCACACACTCGAGGGCGAGGAGCCCGGTCGTGACCCAATAGGCGATGGTCCGGTTTCGGGAGGAGGGGGCGGAACGGGCCCAGTCGCGCCGCTCCGGCGGGCGCAGGGCCCAGGAAGTGAACGTCAGGCCGGTGATGAGGATGGGGGCCACCAGCGCCTCCGCGCCATCGCCCATCGCCAGGTGCGATGCGACCGCACCCGTCATGTTGAACACGAAGCCGGCGTAGGCCCACTCCTTGAGTCGGGGAAGACGGGGGGCGAGCAGCGCCGCCGCGCCGAGCACCTTCCAGACGCCCAGGATGACCAGGAAGTAGTCCGGGTAACCCAGGTGTTCAATGACCGAGCGGACGAACGATACTTGCGAGATGTCTAACAACCCTCCCACCAACAGCTCGGCGGCGACGAGCCCGGTGGTGAGCCAGTAGGCGATGGTGCGGGTTCGGGAGGGGGCTGAGCTGGCGCTGTTGGTCATGGGAGCCCGTCTCTTTGTCACATCGGCCGCGTCTCATTCGTCACCTCTATGACGAAACGCGACCGAGGGATGTGACCGATGGCCGAAAACGACTGGCTGGCCCAGCGCTTCGAGGAGAACCGGCGGCACCTGCGGGCGGTGGCCTACCGGATGCTCGGGTCGCTGAGCGAGGCGGACGACGCCGTCCAGGAAGCCTGGCTGCGACTGAGCCGCTCCGACGCGGGTGACATCGAAAACCTGGGCGGATGGCTGACGACGGTCGTCGCGCGACTGTGCCTCGACATGCTGCGCTCGCGCAAATCGCGGCGCGAGGAGTCTCTCGACGCGCACGTGCCCGACCCGATCATAAGCCGCGAGGGCGGGATCAGCCCGGAGCAAGAAGCGCTGGTGGCCGACTCCGTCGGCCTCGCGCTGCTCGTGGTCCTCGAAACGCTCGCCCCCGCCGAGCGGCTCGCGTTCGTTCTGCACGACATGTTCGCCGTGCCCTTCGCCGAGATCGCCGCGATCGTCGGACGATCCCCGGCCGCCTCCCGCCAGCTCGCCAGCCGCGCCCGCCGGCGCGTGCAGGGGGCCGCCCCGGTCCCGGACGCCGATCTGACCCGACAGCGCGAACTGGTTGACGCCTTCCTGGCCGCCGCGCGCGGCGGCAACTTCGAGGCCCTTCTCGCGGTGCTCGACCCGGACGTCGTGGTCCGAGCCGACCGCGGGGCCGTGCCCCCGGGCGCATCGAGGGAGGTCCGCGGCGCGCGGGCCGTGGCCGAGCAGGCGCTCCACTTCTCGCGGCTTGTCGAGTTCGCACAACCGGTGCTCGTCAACGGTGCCGCGGGGATCGTTTCGTGGCTCCCGGGCGGGCAGCCGTTCTCGGTCATGGGCTTCACGGTCAGGGGCGGTAAGATCGTCGAAATCGACATCCTCGCCGACCCCGCGCGCCTCCGCCGGCTCGACCTCGCGGTTCCCGACGACTAGCACCTGGCCCACGCCCGACGACGCAGTTCAAACGGGGCGTCCGCTCGACCACCAGCCCAGACCTCTCCCCCCCGGCCCCCATGTCCGAAGCGGAAAGGGGGGAGAAAAACTAAAGCGAGCAAGAAAACTCGTTGCAATCGCCCAGGTTGCGCAACTTGGCGAAGCCGGTCAATCCGTTCCGCCTGCGCAGCCGCGGGAAGACCGGTTGGAACGGTTAGGTCATCCGCATCGTTTGGGCAATTCCGACGGGCAGACGCGCACCGCCCGTCCAGTTTGCCAACCCGGCAAACCTGACATAGGTTCGCGGAGTACGCCCGCGTCCCGAGTGTCAGCAATGGCCGGCAAGTCTGTTGACGTGTTCCTTCCCGACGGCTCGGTCGATCGCCGCCTGTTCACCCGCGCGGCCGGCGAGGCGCTCGACGAGGCGGTCGTCGCGGCCCGCGTCACGCGCTGGGACATGCTCCGGTCCCCGCACCTGTTCATGGGCCTGCTGGCCGCCCCGGACCGCACGATCGACGAGTGGGCCCGCCGCCTGGAAGTCCACCCGCGGCGATTGCTCGGTCAGTTCCGCACGCTCTTTCGCCGCCGCGGCGGGCGAATGCCGGTGCTCCAAATGAACCGCGAGTTCCTGTCGAACGCGGCCATCGGCGCCATCCGCGCCGGCCGCGAGCGGTGCGAGGAGCTCGATCGCCACCGGGTCACGCAGGCCGACCTGCTCTGGGCGGTCCTCGCCCGCGACGGGTGCGTGACCGCGTGCTTCGCCGAGGGCGGGGTGCCGGCGCCGGTCCTGCGCGTGGTGCTGGCCGAGGTCGAGCGGCACCACCACGAGCCGAGCGGGGCATCCAAGTCACCCTAACCCCTACAACCCTCCCAACCGCTGCCCGACGCCGGGCGTTTCCGGGCCGCCGGACATCGGGGACGGGAGTTACCGTTTTACAATCGAGTGTGGATAATAGGGTCCCCGCGAGGCGCACCATGACTGCCCGACGCCTGATGCTGATCGTCGCCGTGGGCTGCGCGCTCCTCGCCGGCTGCCGCTCCAGTCGCCACCACCGCCCGCCGCCGTGCCCGTCGTGCCCGCCGTCCGCGACGGCGATCCCGCCGACCGGCATCCCCGAAGGTCCGCCGCCGGTCGCACCGGTCCCGCGCGGTGCGGCCCCGGACAACGGGGCCGAGCTTCTGCTCCCGCAGCAGATGCCGCCCGGGAAGTCGCGATCGGATTACCGAAAGTCCCCCGACGTCCCCCGCGGCGCCATCCTCGGCGACCCGGACTACGTCGAGCGGCCGCGGATCGTGGAGGCGGATCCGCCGAAGGACGAATCGGGACCACCGTCGACGAAACGCTCCGAGTCCCCGGATATCCCCATCGGCATTGCGGAATTCACGCAGGTGAAGGAGGGGGTCAGCGCCGGACTCAGGCCGACCATCGACGGTTTGGACTGGCTCAAGGCCCAGGGGTACAAGACGGTCGTCTACATCCGTAACCCGAAGGACGACGACACGACCGACCGGCGGCAGGTGGAGCGCCGGGGGATGAAGTTTGTCAGCCTGTCCGTGACGCCCGAGACGTTGACGAAGGACTGGATCGACAAGTTCAACGAGACCGTCGGCCGCTCGGCGGACCGGCCGGTGTTCGTCTACTCCCGCGACGCGTCGGTCGCGGCGGCCGTGTGGTACTTGCACCTGCGGACCGCCGAATTCCTGACGCACGACGAGGCCCGCCTTCGGGCGGCCCGGCTCGGGCTGAAGGACGAGCGCTCCGAGATGTACCAGGCGGCCCTCAAGGTGTTGCCGCCGATGTAGGCCGGACCTGTCCGTTCTGTCCGACCTTTTCCAGTTCGGTCAAATGCATCCGCTTCACCGCGGCGAGGTTCTCAACCTGGTCGCGGACGTCTCCAGGCGGCAATTTCGCCAGGTCGTGCTCCAGCTCGGCGAGCGCTCGCGTGTGGTCGGCGACGACTTCCGGCAGCAGCTTCCGGACCACGACGAAATTGTAGTTGGTGAACGAGCTCGGGAATGCCCCCGACGGCGGTCGCGGCATGTGGTGGTCTTCGAGCCAGTCGGCGAAACGCTCCAGCGCGTCGGCCTCGGTCGCGGCCAGTTCGCGCAGCCGCGCGACGAGCGGCCGGTCGGCCGGCCCGGCGTAAGGCGTGGTTTGCCGGACGTACTGAAGGAACGACAGCACCTCACGGCGGTAAACGCGCTCGAGTGTCGATTGCACACAAACGTCCATCACCGGTGACTCTCCGTCACGACAGTCGGGCCCGCGAACGAGCGGGCAGCCCGGTCGGCGGCCCGGGTGAGCGGGTCCCAGAGGACCCCGGCCGCGATCACCATCCCGGCCAGCAGCGCGACCAGCACGCGGCCGCCGGCCGGTACCGAGATCGGGCCCGCCCCCTCGGGCGGGTCCTCCAGGGTCATGGCCCGGACGATCTTCAAATAATAACCGGCACTCACCGCCGTATTTAACGCGGCCACGACCAGGAGGCCGAAGTAATACCAGCCGAAATATGCATCTTCGCGGCCGGCGGCGCGGCCGGTGTCGTAGAGCGTGACGAACACCTGGAACTTCGCGGCAAACCCCGCCAGCGGCGGCAACCCCAACAAGCTTAGAAGAAAGAACGCCATGCCGACGGCCAGTCCCGGGGAACGCCAGATGAGCCCGCGGTAGGCATCAATGTCTTCCGAGCCGGTCCGGTTGCGGACGAGCGCGACGACGGCGAAGGCCCCCAGGTTCATCATTAGGTAAGCGCTGATGTAGTAGAGCAACGGCCCGACCATCCGCGGACCGATCGGCAGCAGGGCCATCATCATGATCCCGGCATGAGCGATGGTCGAGTACGCGAGCAGCCGCTTGACGTTCGTCTGTGCAAGGGCCGCGAGGTTGCCAAACGTCGCGGTGATCGCGGCGAACAGGCCCCAGACGAGTCCGATCACCGTCGATGCGGCCTCGCCGTGCCCGTCGTTGGTCGGGGTGCCGAGCGTGAACAGGAACCGGGCTGTCAGCCCAAGCGCGGCGGACTTCGACGCCACCGAGAGGAAGGCCCCGACCTCCGCGGCCGCGCCCTCGAAAACGTCCGGGCACCAGAAGTGGAACGGGACCGCGGACAGCTTGAACCCGAGGCCGACCAGGACGCACACCGCGCCCGCGACCACCGGCAGCGGCAGGCTGTTCTGGCCGGTGCCGACTGCCTTCGCAATTTCCGAGAGCGAGCCGGTACCGTACACGCCGGTCATCAGGCTGATGCCGTAGAGCATGACCCCGGAGGCACTGGCCCCGTAGACGACGTACTTGAGCGCCGCCTCACTGCCCTGCCGCCGCCCTTTCAGGAAGCCGGCGAGGACGTAACTCGGCACGCTGGCCATCTCGATCGCGATGAACGCCATGAGCAGGTGGTTGGACGACACCATGAGCATCATGCCGAGGATGCCGCCGACCAGGAGGGTCGCGTAGTCAGCCGAGTCCTCGCGGTCCGGGATGCCGGTGACCAGCGACAGCCACAGCGACAGGCACAGAAACGCAAGCAAGAAGATCCGGAGGTAGAGGCCGAACGTGTCGAAGATGAGGAGCCCGTAGAAACCCGCCGCCCCGCCGGTCTCCGGGATGATGGCGCCGAACGACGCGGACGTGCCAGGCCAAAAGAACACGACGGAAGCCGCGAGCGCTAGCGCACTCATGACCAGCGCGAACACCGCGAGGTGCGACCGGCCGGGCGCAACCACCAGCCGGACGAGGAGCATCCCCACGATCGTGCAGCAGAGGACGAGCTCGGGGAGGAAGGCAATGACGTCGCGCTGGAGGTGCTCGGACAGGTCACTGACGAATGCCGGGCTGGGGAACATGGACGCCCTCGCGCGGGCTACGGGTCGGAGGAGATGGTTTAGCGACCGGCGGCCGTGGCCGCCACGGCCTCCGGGAGTTGGTACCACCGCCCGGGCCGCCCGACCGGGTTGAAGGCGACGACGCGATCGAGTGCGCGGCCGATTGTCGCGGGAATCGGCGAGTCGACCCGGCTGCTCAGTACGAGGACCGGTGCCGCCAGGGCCGCACGCGACAGGCGGCCCAAGACCTCTGCCGGGTCCGCCGGTGGCTCGCCTCCTTCCTCGAGGGCCAGAGCGATGAGGAGTCGATCGGTCCCGGCCGGCCCGGCCGGCGTATCCAGGGAAACCGGCTTTGGCCCCTCTATGACGAGCGCCAGGCGCGCGCCCGGCTCCTGCCGCCATTCGACGACCACTCCGGCGGCCAGGGCGATCAGCCCCTCCAGTCGATCGCGATCCGTCGACGTCGGAGTGGCGGGCAGCCACGGCTCGACGACCAGTATCAACCGCGGCGGGGCCGCATCCTCGTACTCGCGGACGGTCAGCCGGCTGCGCCGTGCTGTCGCCTTCCAGTGGATGCGCCGCGGCGAGTCCCCGGGGCGGTAGTCGCGGAGCCCATGGATCTCGGCCTCGCGCTCGACCACGCGGCGCCGCTTGCGTCGCTCCTCATCCCCGCCGACGACGGCCCGGAATAGCCATTCCCGGAGCCGCTCCCCGTCCACGCGAGCCGGTCGCGGGAGAACGACGATCTCCTCCCCCGCCAGCAACGGCACCCGCTTGGAGGCCAGTCCAAACGGGAACGCGGACCGCGCGGTCAGCGGCTCGAGCGTGTACTTTCCCCGGCGCGGGAACGTGGCGCGGACGCGCGGCCGAAACTCCGCGGCGCCGCCGGCCCGGACGATTAGCCAGGAGGCGATTGCCGCGCCCACCCGCTCCTCGAGCACCCAGTTCCCGCCACCGCTCCCGTCGTCGCGAACATTCAGCGGCCACTCGACCGGAGTGCCCGCGACGATCGGCGGCCGTGGCAGCCTCCGGGCCGACAGCCCGCGGAGCGCCCGCCGGGCCAACCACAGGTTGATCACCCATAGCCCGGCCAGGACGTAACCCAAAACGATGACGAGGTTAATGCCCTTGAGGATACCGATGAAGAGCATCACCCCCGCGCCGAGGATCCACAGGAATCCCTCGTGTCCCTGCAAGCGTGACGTGCGCGCCTTCGGCGGCTGGAGCTCGACCACCTCCGGCTCGGGCCCGGCCGGGCCGGGAGTCGCGTGCAAGGTTGCCATCGCGCCTCCGGGCCGCGGGTCAGGACGGGATCGGGACCTTGGCCAGCACGTCGCGAACGGCGTCGGCGGTCGCCTCCGTCGGCCCGCTGAGTCCGGACGACTTGGCGATGAGGCGGTGAGCCAGGACCGGCACGGCCAGGTGCTTGACGTCGTCGGGCACGACGTAATCCCGGCCGTCGAGCAGAGCCGACGCCTGGGCCGCCCGGTAGAGACCGATCGCCGCCCGGGTGCTGGCCCCGAGGACGACGTCCGGCCGCCCGCGGGTCGCCTCCGCGATTTCCAGCACGTAGTCGGCGATCGCGTCCATGACCTGGACCGCCCGCGTCCGCTCTTGCAGCTTCTGGATGTCGGTCGCGTGCAGGACCGGCCGGAGGTGCTCCACGGGTTCGCCGTCCCGGTGCTGCTTGAGCAGATCGCGCTCGGACGGGCGGTCCGGGTAGCCCATGTTGGTTCGCAGCAGGAAGCGGTCGAGCTGGCTCTCCGGGAGCGGGTAGGTACCCTCGAATTCGTACGGGTTCTGCGTGGCGATGACGAAGAACGGTGGCCCGAGCTTCCGCGTCTCCCCGTCGAGCGACACCTGCCGCTCGCCCATTGCCTCCAGCAGGGCCGATTGTGTTCGCGGAGTCGCCCGGTTCACCTCGTCGGCCAGGACCACCTGGGCAAACAACGGCCCGGGCAGAAACCGAAACTCCCCGCTGGGTTGGTGGAAGACACTCGTCCCGAGCAGATCGGCAGGCAGCAGGTCGGGCGTGAATTGCACACGCCGAAAGGTGCTGTCGATGCTTTTGGCCAGGGCCTTGGCGAGAAGCGTCTTGCCGACCCCGGGGACGTCCTCGAGCAGCAGGTGCCCGTCGGCGAGGAGGGTGACGATGGCGAGGCGGATGACGTCCGATTTGCCCAGGACGACCGAGGCGACATTGTCGTGCAGCTTTTGCAGCTCGGCAATCGGAGTGGGATCAATCCCCATGCGGCGGTCCGGGCTGTGAGGGTGCGATGTGGTCCCCGGGACATGATAGAGACCTGCGTCGCGAAGGCGTCGCGTTCCGGGCGATCCGGCCACGCCATCCCCGGGGCGTACCCATCCATCCTGTACTGCCCGGTCGGTTCCGAATAAATGAGTCGATCCAACGGGAGCGGGATTGGGCACGGGCCGGTGAGTTCATCGGTCGCGGGCTATAATCCCGTTGTTCGGCGGCCGAAGGGAGAGCGTGCGTCGGGCGTTCGAGTGACCAGGGCGACCCCCCGCGGTTAAGGGTCCGTCGGTTCGCCGGTTTGGGGGAAGTGATCCTCCACTCGGGGCGAACTGGCCATGCCCGTTGACTTCTGCGTCTGCGTCCTGCCGGTACTGATTGTCGCGACGGCCATCCCGGCCGTCGTTAGTGGGCGGCATGGGAAGGGATGGCGGTGGGTGGCTGGCGGGCTGCTCGCTTTGTTCCTGCTCGTCTACTTCGTCCCCGGGTGGGTGCTCTGGGTCGCCGCCCAGCAGGGTGATCCGGACGCCCAATTCCGGCTCGGCAACTACTACTGGGCCCGACTCGGGCACAACTGGCCGGATATCGAGGCCCGGGACAAATGGTGGGTCGAGGCAGCCAACCAGGGGCACCCGCGCGCGATGTATCAGGTGGGCTACTTCTCCCAATTCGGGACGAGCAAGTACATCCCGCGCGACCTGGCCGCCGCCCGCCGGTGGCTGGAGGCGGCCCGGGCGGCCGGCGACCCGGACGCAGCCGATGGGCTCCAGTCCGTCGCCCAGGAGGAGTCCAGGGCGGTCAAGGGCCCGTAGGGCCGCCGGACCCGTCGGTGCACCGGACCGCGGCGGCGGTAGGTCGTTACAAAATCGAGATCACCGAGCCGCCGCGGCCGTTGACATTGATGCTCCATGCATTTCGAGGCTCGCGATGTCCACCAATCCTTCACCGACCACCGCGAAGAGACCCGTCGGGGTTGTGCGGATTCTGTTCCCCGCCTTCGTCGTCGGCCTCGCCGCCGCGGTGCTCTTGATCGCCTGGCAGTGGCCGGGAACGGAAGTCGATTCGTCCACGATCAGCATGGTGAAGTCGTTGACAGTGATCGTCGCGGGCGTACTCCTGCTCCTCTGGGCGCTGCGGATGCCCGGCTGGCGAAAGCGGTATGTGTGGATTGTCTTCCTCGGCGGGATTGGCCTTTCGATGGTGTTCGTCCGGTTTCACAGCATGTGGGGGAAGTTCCTGCCAATTTTCGTGGCCCGGGACTGGGTTCAGGACGCTTTCTTCGGCGGCAGCCCCGACACGCTCCTCGAGCGCCACCGCCAGGCCCAGGGCCGAGCCGAGGGGGGCGCCGACCTGACCATCAAGCCGGGCGACTGGCCCGGCTATCGCGGCGCGAATCGGGATGGCGTCGCGACCGGAGCCACGATTGCCCGCGACTGGTCTACCAGTCCGCCAAAGGAGGTTTGGCGTCAGCCGGTCGGTGGCGGGTACGCAGCTTTCAGTTACGCTAACGGATTTCTGGTCACCATCGAACAGCGCCGCGACCAGGAGGTGGTTGTTTGCTACGAGGCGGCCACGGGCAAAGAAGCGTGGACGACCGGGTCGAATAGTCGGTTCTCTGAGTCCGCCGGCGGCGACGGCCCGCGGGCGACTCCGACTATCGCCGACGGCGACGTGTTCGCCTTCGGCGCCACCGGCCGGCTGGCCTGCCTGGCCGGAAACGACGGCAAGGAAAAATGGGCTGTGGATACTCTCGAGGGCAATCAAAACCTGCGCTGGGGCATGAGCGGGTCGCCGCTCGTCGTGGACAATGTCGTGGTCGTCAACGCGGGCGCGCAGACCGAAGCAGCGAAAGGCCGGGCCCTACGGGCGTACGATCGAACGACCGGAATAGAGGTCTGGGCGGCCGGGAACTACCAGGCCGGGTACTCGTCGCCGCAACTCGCCACGCTCTGTGGAAAACCGCAGATTCTACTATTCGATGGCCACGGGATCGCGGGCCATGATCTGGACGGCGGGGCGCAGCTCTGGCGGATGGCCTGGCCGACGGGCTTTGAGGTCAACGCCGCGCAACCGATCGTCATCGGCGACGACACATTGCTGATTGGCTCGGGGTACGACCAGGGCGGGGCACGGATCCGGGTGACGAACACGGGCACTTCGTGGTCGGTCGCCGAAGTCTGGCGGTCCAAGCGCACGGAAATGCGGTACAAGTTCGCCAGCCCGGTCCGCCGCAAGGACGCGACCGGCGACTACGTTTACGGACTGAATGACGGGGTCCTGGAATGCGTGGACGTAAAGACCGGGCGGGTCAAATGGAAGGACGGTTACGGCAACAGTCAGAGAGATTCGTTCCGCCATGGCCAGATCGTGCTCGTTGACGATCTGATTGTCGCCCTGACCGAGACAGGCGACCTGGTTCTGGTCGAGGCGACGTCTGAAGCGTTCCGCGAACTCGGCCGGATCAAGGCCCTGAACCGGGGCACGAAGACGTGGAACAACCCGGCCATGGCACACGGGCGGATCTACATCCGCAACGACCAGGAAATGGCGTGCTACGACCTCACCGGCAAGTAGCGGCCGTTTTCACGTCATGACGCGTGGCGGATGATCACGTGAATGAGGCCGCACGCGAACACGCCTGCCGCCAAGACCAGTGATAACACGAGGGGCAGCCGTGCGGTCCCGGGGCGGCGCCGGACGGCGGCGATCGCGCCGACCAGACCGGCTGCGATTGCAAGGAGGACGATCAGCCCCAACACCTCGGCGCCGGTCCCGGCGACCAGCACCCGCCCGCCCCGACTCGGGCCGGTCGTGATCTCCCGGTCCCACACCCAGATGAAAGGCACCAGTGCGATCAGCCCCGTGATGGCCGGGTACCGGACGGCCGCCGGTGGTGCGAATGGGTTCGGCTGATGTCCCCGGTATCGCGTCGCTGCTACTGAAAGTGTGACGAGGCCGATCAGGAACCCGGCGAAGCCGGCTTTCGCGGTGATCTCAAGGGGATGTGGGTCTTCTAGAAATATTCCAAACATCACCGCGAAGCCCACCGCGATCAGCAGGCAAGCCGCGAGCCAGCCGGGCAGCCAGGCCGGCAGGATGTTCCGCTTGTACCATGGGACCGGCTGGCCCATTGTCGCTACCTCACCAGTCCGCGCACCAACACCTCGCCACCGGGCTCCCAGTCGAACAGTATGAGCGGCGTCTCGCTTCCGGGCTCGAGCCGCGCCGGTGGGAGTCCGAGTAGCTCGCGCGGGCGGGCGCCGGCCATATCGATCGCGTCGGCCAGGCCGACGCCGGCCATCCGCATCACGTTCCCGGCGCACGCGTCCGTGAACACTCCCGAGCCGGCGAGGAAGGGAGTCCCCGGGACGACGACCTTGCCGCCCGGCTGGACTTCGAAATCGGTGTCCCACTCGCGGTACCGGCCCGGCGGAAGTCCGGCCAGGCTGCTCGCGTCGCAGGTAATGATCGCCCGGCGGGGCGACTTGACGCGGACAATCGTCTTGACGACCGACGCCGGCAGGTGGTGCCCGTCCGGAATCAGACTGGCCCACAACTCGTCCGCAGCCAGCTGTTCCCAGACGTAGTTGTCGTGTCGCGGTAAGACGGCATGGGACCCATTGCCCAGGTGCGTACTCAGTTTGGCCCCGGCCGCGATCGCGTCGCGGATTTGCCCGGGGGTCGCGGCCGTGTGCCCGATGGCGATCACGACGCCCGACTTCGCCACCTCCTCAATAAATCGCAAGCCACCGGGGCGTTCCGGGGCCAGCGTGACGAGCCGGATGCGGCCCCCGGCCGCGTCCTGCCAGCGATGGAATTCATCGAGGTCGGGATCGCGGACGTGCGCCTTTGGGTGCGCGCCGCGCGGCCCGTCGTCGGGGGAAATGTACGGCCCTTCCAGGTGGAAGCCGCGGATCGCTGCCGCCACTTCGCGGTCAGCTTCGCACGCCCGGCTCACCGTGGCAAACCCATGTTGGATGGCCACAAACGAGTTCGTCACCAACGTCGGCAGGAGCCCAGCGATCCCGTGCCGGGCGCACTCGTCAACGACCTTTCGCACCTGGTCGCCCGTGAGTGCCGGGGAGTTGAAGCTGATCCCGAGACAGCCGTTGATCTGCAGGTCGAACAAGGCGGGGGCAATCCAGCCGGCCTCGCGATCGACCGCGCCCGAGCCCGCCGGACGAATGTCGGCGACGACGCCGCGCTCGTGGCGGACGTCGATTCGCTCACCGGTCGCGTAGTGGCGGGCGCAGAGCAGCATGGGGGTTTCTCAACCTGCGCGGAGCAGGAAGCACTTCAAGTAAGCCGTCTCGAGGCAGCTGGCGGCCACGGGGTGGTCGGGGGCGGCTCCGCGGCGCTCGAGGATCTGCACATCCCGCTTTTCCTCGCCGGACACTTGGGCAATCAGCTCGGTAAGCATCTCGGGTGTAATGAGGCCGGAGCAACAGCAAAAAGCCACGAACCCGCCCGGCTCGACGAGCCGGAGGCCCTGCTTCATCAGTTGCCGGTAGCCGCGCATCGCCTCGGGGATCGACGTCCGGGTGCGGGCGAACTTCGGCGGGTCCAGGACGACGATGTCGTATTTGTGCCCCGCCTTGACCAGTTCGTCGAGGTGATGGAACACATCCGCCCGGTGAAAACTGACTTGGGTCAGCCGGTTTCGCTCGGCGTTGCGGCGGCCAAGTACCAGCGCCGGCTCCGACACGTCGACACAATCGACGCTCACCGCGCCCGCCCTGGCCGCGTGCAGCCCGAATCCCCCGGTATAGCTGAACGCGTCCAGGACTCGCTTGCCGGCCGCCAGCCGGGCCACCGCCTGCCGGTTGTCGCGTTGATCGTGGTAGAAGCCCGTCTTCTGGCCCTCCGCGATGTTGACCAGAAAGGCGAGGCCATTCTCCTGAATCGTCAGGTCCCCGGGCGGCATCTCCCCGGACAGGAGCCCGTCGTGAAGTTCCAACCCCTCCAACGTCCCAACGCCCTTTTCGGTTCGAACGTAGATGCCGCGCGGGTGGAGGAGTTCGTTCAGCACATCCGCGAGGAGCTCACGGCGATTGGCCAGACCGAGAGTTGTGAACTGAACCGTTAACCACCCGGCGTACTCGTCGATCGTACACCCGGACAAGCCGTCCGCTTCGCTGAACACGACTCGGCAGCCCTTGTCCGGCCCGCGGACGCCGAGGTCGTCGCGGAGCCGGATCGCTCGGGCAATCCGCTCCCGGAAGAAGTCCCGGTCGAGTGGGCGATCCGGATCCCAGCTGTAGAGTCGGACACGAATCTTGCTCCGACTATTGATCAACCCGCGGGCGATGAAGTTGCCGGCCGTCGAGACCAGATCAACCTCCGCCCCGTCGGCCGGCTCGCCCTCGACCCGGTCGATCGCCCCGGCGTACACCCACGGGTGCCGGGCGAAGAATGGCTGGGCCCGCTTGGCCTTGAGGATCACGCTCGGGGTGGCCATCTACGCGAGGTTCTCCTCGACCGATCGGACGTACTCGAGCGTGCGGGCCATGTCGCCGGCCTGTTTGCGGGCCCGCAGCAGCGCCCGCACGCGGAGGAGCAGCTCCGCCTTGTTGATTGGCTTGGTCAGGAAGTCGTCGGTCCCGACATCGACGGCGCGGTCGATGTCGGCGTGCTGGTCCAGTGCGGTGACCATGAGGACGCCGATATTCCGGGTGGCCGGGTTGGCCCGGATCGCGCGGCACACCTCGAACCCGCTCAGCCGGGGCATCATCACGTCCAAGAGGACCACGTCGGGCTTCCACTCGGCGATGAGCTTGAGCGCCTCCTCACCGTTGCCGACCACCCGCGTCTCGTGCGGGGTCTCGGCCAGGAAGGCCTCGAGGAGCTCGGCCCCCTGGGGGTTGTCTTCGGTGATCAGGACGCGGGCCGGGGTTTCACCGCTCACGGGACCGCCTCGGCGAAGGGTGGACGTCAGACACATTGTATTTGCGAGTTTGCCGTTTCGTCGGCTCGTCGCCCGCTTGAAACGGCTGCCGTGTCGATTGCCCTTTCCTTTTCCTTTGCGTCTGGTATTTACCCATTCCGAACCTCATCTGCGGCGGAGATTCCCCCGGTATGAACCGACCCGCCCTGGCGGCGCTCCTCACCGCGCTGGCGGTCGTCGGGCCGGCGGCCGCGGACGGCTCCCCGTTCGAGATCCCGAAGCCGCTCGGCGGGCCCATCGTCGGCCCGGACGGAAAGGTTATGTCCGGAATCGACCGCGGGCCGTCGTCGTGGAGCGGGGGGGTGGAGCTGGGCGTCAGTGGGAACGAGGGAAACTCGCAGGTCCTGAACGTATTCGCCGGGGCCAACCTGCTCTTCGACTCGCCGGACGACGTGTTCCTGATCGACGTCTGGTACGCACTGGCCCGACACCAAAGCACGGTCATCGAGGACAATGCCCTGCTGACCGTGCGGAATGAGCTGCCGTTCGCCGATGCGTGCGCCTGGTATGTGCAGGGGACGGTCGAGTACGACGAGTTTCGGGTGGCGGACTTCCGCGTGGCGGGACACAACGGCATCGTGTACACGGCCTGGAAGACCGGGGATACGACCCTCAAGCTGCGGGCCGGCCTCGGCACTTCGAAGGAGATCAACGGGCCGCGGAACGAGTGGTTGCCGGAGGCTCAGTTCGGCTTCGACTACTGGTTCCAGGTGACGCAGCGGTCGCGGTTTTTCGTCGGGGCCGACTACTATCCGGACGTGCACGACTTTGGCAACTACCGGGTCCGCGGCCGGGCCTCGTTCGACGTCCTGATCGACCCTGACCTCAACCTGCTGTTGCGGCTCGGCGTTCAGGAGCGATACGACAATCAGCCGCAACGGTCGAAACGAAACGACTTGGACTACTTTGGCACCCTGGTGTTGCAGTTTTGAAAATGGGGTAAGTGCTTGTGGCCGGAATTGAATGGAGTCTCGGTCCGGATTGCCGGACAATAATCTTGTCGCCGGGGCGCCAAACCCTATACCCGAAGGGCATAGTTTGGTTTTTTTGGTTCTCCCCTTGCGTCGCGTGCTAACATAGGATCAAATGCCTCTGCATTGATTCCGTCGGCGGGCGCTGCCCACCCGTCACCCCCACAAACCCTTGACCTCCGCCCAGATAATCCCCTTGTGGGGGGATCTTCACAGGCGTCCGTCTTGCCTCCGCCACGCGCCTAGCGCGTGACCGTGACCGTTGATGGCTACCTGATCGACCAACCGGATTTCTCGTTTCGTACGGGCGTACCCGTGTCCGACCACCGCACGTCTCCGGTCGGCGGGCCCGCCGCGTGATTTTGGAAAAGGACATGATTGCAGAGCAAACGTCAACCACGCAGGGCGTCCTCGAACTCCACCCGAAGGGCTTCGGGTTCCTGCGCAACCCGGCCCGCCACTACGCCGCCCAGGACGGCGACCCGTACGTCCCGGCCCCCCTCATCCAGAGGCACTCCCTCCGGGAGGGGATGCTGGTCGGGGGGACGGTTGAGGCGCCACGGAAGGGCGCAAACGGACCCCGGCTGACGGCCATCGCCCGGATCGAGGGCCAGGAGCCGCGGCAGGTCGCCTTCCGCAACTGGGACGACCTCACCCCCATCGACCCGCACGAGCACATTCAGCTGGAGATTCCTGGCGGGCCGCTCACCACGCGGGTGATGGACCTCTTCACCCCGATTGGGAAGGGCCAGCGGGGGCTGATTGTCGCCCCACCCCGGACCGGGAAGACCGTCCTCCTGTCGCACATCGCCCAGGCCGTTGCTCACAATCACCCGGAAATGCACCTAATCATGCTGCTCATCGACGAGCGGCCGGAGGAGGTGACCGAGATGCGGCGGACGGTCATGGGCGAGGTGGTCGCGTCGAGCAGTGATTTCGACGCCGGAAACCATGTCCGGCTAGCGGAACTGGTCATGGAGCGGGCCAAGCGGCTCGCCGAGCAAGGCCGTCAGGTGTTCGTCCTGCTCGACAGCCTGACGCGGCTGGCCCGGGCGTACAACAAGACCGCCGGGAACAGCGGCCGGACGCTGTCGGGCGGCGTGGACAGCCGGGCCCTGGAAGTGCCCAAGCGCTTGTTCGGCGCGGCCCGGGTGTTTGAGGAAGGCGGGTCTCTCACGGTCCTCGGATCGGCGCTAATCGAAACCGGCAGCCGGATGGACGACGTGATCTTCGAGGAGTTCAAGGGCACCGGCAACATGGAACTGGTGCTGGACCGCGACCTGGCCGACCGGCGGATCTTCCCGGCCATCAACCTGCCGGCGAGCGGGACCCGCAAGGAGGAGCGGCTGCTGAAGCCTGACGTCCTGCCCAAGGTCCATCTGATGCGCCGTCACCTGATCACCATGCCCCCGGTTCAGGCGATGGAGGCCCTGCTCAAGCAGATGGGCAAGTCCCCATCGAACCAGGCATTCCTGGAGCGCATGGCCCTCAAATAACGCGGACCTTTCGGTCAAAGGAAGTTCGGCTCCGCGTCGAGGTCGAGCGGCGCGAACTCTCCCCGCCGCCATTTCTCGACCGCCAGGGCCGCCATCGCCGCGTTGTCCGTGCACAGGCTCGACGGTGGCATGAACAGCTCCGCCCCTTCCTTGGCGACCATCGCCTCCAGGGCAGACCGAAACACCGTGTTGGCCGTCACGCCGCCGCCGACCGCGAGGCGCTTCAATCCAGGCTGTCGGAGCGCCTGTTTGCACTTCCCAACCAGTACGTCAACGACGGCTTGCTGGAAGCTGGCGGCCAGGTCGGCCCGCAACTTCCCCGGCGGCGGCGGGGCGGCCTTCGACACATCCTGTCCGTGGAGCGTGTAGAGCACCGCGGTCTTCAACCCGCTGAAGCTGAATTCGAGCCGGCCGTCGGACAGAAATGACCTGGGGAAATCAAACGCCTTCGGGTCGCCACTCACGGCCTCCCGTTCGACGGCCGGGCCGCCCGGGAATCCAAGCCCGAGGATCGCCGCCACCTTGTCGAACGCCTCGCCGGCCGCGTCATCTCGTGTCCCGCCCAGTAGCCGCATTGACAGGGCGTCGTCGCACTGAAACAGGGCCGTATGCCCACCGCTGACCACCAGCCCGACACACGGGAAGATGTCGCGCCCGGCCGCCAGGCGGCAGGCATAGATGTGGCTGGCGATGTGGTTGACGGCGACGAGCGGCACTGCGAGTGCGACCGAGAGCATCTTGGCGGCGCTCACACCGACGAGGAGGGCCCCGACCAGGCCCGGCGTGTTGTGGACCGCGATGCAGCCGATATCGGCAAGGGTGACGTTCGCCTGTCGGAGCGCCTGGTCGACCACCGGCAGCAGGTTGCGCAGGTGCGCCCGGGCGGCAATTTCGGGAACGACTCCGCGAAATCGGGCGTGTAGGTCGTCTTGGGACGCGACCACGTTCGACAGGACACGCGGTTCATCCGTGAGCACCGCCGCCGCCGTCTCATCGCACGACGTCTCCAGCGCAAGAAACAACACTCACTCCTCCTCGCCCTCATCGGATTGGCAGCCGGCGCTTCATTTGTCGGCACTACTGCCGTTATGCTATCGCCGCGTCCAATCGAAGTGGAAGGAGCGGTTGGCCGCCCGCAAGGACGGATAGGTGGAATGGAACGTACTTGGCGGGAGTCGAGGGGCGTTACGCCGTTGCCCGCTCGCCCGGGGGAAGGGGGACCGTTTTGTCTTCGGCGGCGATGCCGTGGAGCGTCCGCGACGCCGACATGGTCCGGGCCATGGCGTCCAGGTCGCCATGCTGGCCGAAATGGACCGTGGGTAACTCATCGGCCGCGGGTGGCGGAACCACTTTGAACCACGGCCGCAGGAGTTCGGCGGCGGCCAGGGCGGTGCCCGGGCGCTCGGTCGGTTGCTTGGCCAGCATCCGCCGGACGGCGTCGCCGACACCTGCCGGTACTTCCTGCCGCAAGCTCGTGACCGGCGCCGCCGGTGTGTTCTGGTGCATCGCGAGCTTCTGGGCCACCGAACCGCCCTCGAACGGGGGCCGGCCCGTGAGCAAGAAGTAGAGCGTGCAACCGAGGCTGTAAACGTCGCTGCGGGCGTCAGCTTTCGCGGCGTCCATCGCCTGCTCCGGGGCGATGTAGTCGGCCGTCCCGAGGATCCCGGTGCCGGCATCCCCGTTGTCGGGGCGCTCGTTCGAAAACCGGGCCAGGCCCAGGTCCAACACCTTGAGCACCCCGTGCCGGTCGAGTAGCAAGTTGGCGGGCTTGACGTCCCGGTGAATCAACCCCGAGCGGTGGGCACAATGCAGCCCCTGGGCGGCCTGGACGCCGTAATTCACCGCGCGCGGGACCGATAGCGCGCCCTGCCCCTCCACCATCCGCTGCAAATTGACCCCCTCGATGTACTCCAGGACCAAGAAACAGGCGGCGCCATGATGGCCGACGTCATGGGCCCGGACGATGTTTGGGTGATCGAGCCGGGCGATGGCCTCGGCCTCGCGATAGAACCGCTCGAGCGCGGCCCGGGAGTGGCTTTTGTCCGGCGGCAGAATCTTCACGGCCACGCGGCGCCTCATGAAGCGGTGCTCGCACAGGAACACCGTCCCCATGCCCCCGGCGCCGAGCTGGTCGAGGACCTTGTACTTCCCGCCGAGGATGAAGTTCTTCCACTTGCCCTGGAGTAGAATCCGGGCCTGGAACTGCGTCAGGAGACCGTCGGATATGAGTAACTGGGCACAGGCGGCCGCGTCGGCGGGGGTGGGCCCGGCAGCCCGCACGCCTTCCCAATAATCGTTCAATCGTCTCGGCTCGATCAGTTCGCTCTGAGCGATGAGTTGGAACAGCTCGGCGGGCGTGCTCGGGGCGGGCATGTCCGGTGGCCTTGATTGTGACGGGACCGACGGACGGGCCGACCGGGCCGGACGGGGGCGGCTGGCGGCGGCAGGTGACCGGGGCTCCGACCCCAGGCGCCTGACGGAGTTTAGAACACTCCAGCGTCGGTGCAAGAAAGGCAGGTACCCGCGTTACCCGACCGGCTCGGCCCCGGCCACCATGGCCATGGTCTTCATAATTAGGGCCCGACTGGACTTGGACACCATGGCGGCGGTCGAGTGGCGGGCCTGGGTGTCCACGTCCCGGTGCGGCGTGTACTGGTTGGGGATCTCCTCCGGCGTTGGCGGCGGGACCTCGGTGAGCCACGGCTTGAGCTCGGCCACAACCCGCGCCGGAGTCTGGGGCCGGCCGTTGGGCGCCTTGGCCAGCATCCGGGCAATCACGTCCGCGACGCCGGCCGGCACCTCGGGCCGCACCGCGTCGGCCCGCGCCGGCACTTCGGTTTGGTGCCGCAGCAGCTTCTCTTGCGCGTCGCCGCCGTCGAACGGGGGCCGGCCGGTCAAGAGGAAGAAGGCCGCGGCCCCGAGCGAATAAATGTCTGCCCGGCCGTCAACAGTCGAGCTCCGCGCCTGCTCGGGGGCAAGGTAATCGGCCGTCCCCAACACGATTCGGACATCCGGGGAGTCCGGCTTGCGAATGCGGGAGAGCCCGTCGGACGCACGCGTCGCGATCCGGGCCAGGCCCAGGTCAAGCACCTTGACCACCCCGCTCCGCTCCAGCATCAGGTTGCTCGGCTTGACGTCGCGGTGCACCAGGCCCTGCTCGTGCGCGTGCTGCAGCCCGCACGCCGCCTGGCCCGCGTAATTGATCGCCCGCTCGACGGGCAGCGGCCCGCTGGCGTCCACCAGGTGCTGCAGGCTCACGCCGTCGATGTACTCCATGACGAGGAAGTGCACCCCGTCCTCGCGATCGATGTCGAACGCCCGGACGATATTCGGGTGGTCCACCATGGCCACCGCCTGGGCCTCGCGAAGGAAGCGCTGCAGTTGAGTGGGGTCCTGATGGTCCGGCGGCAGAATCTTCACGGCCACGCGGCGACGCATGTGCCGGTGCTCGCACAGGTAGACTGTGCCCATCCCGCCAGAGCCCAGGTGCTCCATCACCTTATACTTGCCGGCCAGGAAGAAGTTCCGCCACTTGCCGCGGAGGAGGAGCTTGGCCTGGAACTTGGTTACCACGCCGTCGCGGACGCACGCCGCGGCCAAGCCGGCGGCGTCCGTGGGGGTCGTCCCGTTCGCCTGGAGCCGGGCCAAATACTCGTCCATGGCGCTCCGACCAACCAGCTCGCTGCGGACGATCATCTCGCAGAGGTCCACGGCGGACTGCGGCGACGGCACGGCGTTTCCCTCCGGGCGCGGGGTCACGACACATGATCTGGGCCGAAACGGCGGCGCGTCGCGGACGCATGACGCGCCGGCGACGCGGGCGGCCCGACG
>DATFWZ010000064.1:0-4943 GCA_035258765.1 Gemmataceae bacterium | reverse complement strand
GTCCCGTACAGGTGACCACCTCCGTTTGGTCGGCCACGGACCAGACGTGGGCCACCCCGTCACTCCCCACGGTGGCGATGAACCGGCCGTCCGCGGACGGCACGATGCCTTCGATGTTCTGCGTGTGAGCGCGCCAGGTGGTCCGGACCTGCCCCGACGGCAGGTCGCAGAACGTCACCCGGCCCTCGCCGTGAGTCCACCCGGCCAACGTCGTGCCGCCGGGCAGGATCGTCGGACACATGTTGTCACGCAGCTCCACCTGCATCGGGATTGCCTTGCCCGTGGCCGTCTCCCACATGCGAGTGGGGCCGCTGCCGCCGGCGGCGATCTGTTGGCCGTCCGGGGAGAACGACAGCCCGCGGACGAGGCGCGTGGAGAAGGCGGGGGTGACCCATCGCTCGGCCCCGGTCGCCACGTCAAAGAGGTGAACCGACCTGTCCCAGCCGCCGCACGCCAGCGACTGGCCGTCGGGTGAATAGGCCACGTCCCACATGCCCTTTCCGCGGCCGCCCAGCGTTCGATCCGGCTCGCCGGTCGCGACGTTCCACACGCGAATCAGGCACGAATAGTCGGCAGCGCCGACGGAGGCCAGACGGTTCCCGTCCGGAGAGAAGGAAAGCCCGTCCACCTCGCCCGTGTGCCCCTTGAGCGGGCCGCGCGCCTGCCACGTCTTCGTGTCCCAGAGGTAGATGTTGCGGTCGAGTCCCCCCGAGGCCAGCACCTTGCCGTCCCGCGACAAGGCCAGGCAGCGCACGCCGTCGGCGTGTTGCATCAGCTTGCGGTTCCGACTGAGGACGACAGGCAATGTCGGGCCGGGTGCGGCAACAGGTCCGGGCGATTCCGGGGTGTCCGAATTCGCGGGTTGCTGCCGAGTGTTCCACGACTTGTAGATGAGCCAGCCCGCGACCGACGCGACCGCGACGACCAGCGCCGCGGCGAGCAGGTTCCGGGCGGTGTGCGGCCTCTTCGGTTGCCCCCGGGGGCGCACGAGCTTCGTGGCCTTGTCTTCGGTGTCGCTGAAGTATCCGTCCGTCTGCAACTGCGCCAGCCGCGGGCCGAGTATGGCGGCGACTTCGTTCGCGGAGGCGAAGCGGTCGGCCGGGTTCTTGGCGTGCAGCTTCGCGATCACCGCCTGGAGCCACTCGGGGACGTCCGGGTTCAGCTCGCGGACCGGGCGGGGGATTTCCTCGCAGACCCGCTTCATGACCGCCAGCGTCGTCTCGGCCCGGAACGGGGGGTGGCCGGCGCACAGGGCGTACAGGACGCTGCCCAGGCTGAACAGGTCGCTGCGGTGATCAACGCGGTGGCCGTTGGCCTGCTCGGGGGACATGAACGCGGGGGTGCCGGCGATGTAACCGCTGCGGGTGAGGCTCGGGTCGTCCACGGTGCGGGCCAGGCCGAAATCGGTGATCTTGACCCGCTGGATACCGTTTTCCAGGAGGATGTTGGCGGGCTTGATGTCGCGATGGATGAGCCCCTGGCGGTGCGCCGCCGCGAGACCCTCGGCGGTCTGCAGCCCGATGCGCAGGACCTCCTTCAGGGGGAGTGGCCCGCCGCGATCGAGCTTGTCCTGTAGGGTGCAGCCATCGATGAACTGCATCACGATGTACGGAACCTGGCCGCCGTCCTCGACCGCGTGGATGCTGATGACATTGTCGTGGGTGACAGCCGCGGCCGCCTGGGCCTCGCGGACGAACCGCTGCCGGGCCTCGCGGTCGCTGGCGAGCCCCGGCAGCAGCGCCTTGATGGCGACGACGCGATGGAGCTTGCCGTCGAAGGCCCGCATGACAATGCCCATGCCCCCCTGGCCGACGACCTCCAGCACGTCGTAATGCCCCAGGGTCCGGAGCACGCCGGGCTTGGTGGACGGTTCGAGGAAGTCGAGCACCGCGGTATCCATCCCAGTGGAGACGTGCTGGACTGCCGGTTGATCGAGAAGTGCGTCCGGGTGGTCGTGGGCCTGCAAGAGCGCCTCAACGCTTTGGCGCATGGTGACATTCCCGGCGCAGGCCTCATCCAGGTAGGCGGCGCGGTCGGTCGGCGCGGCCTTGTCCAGCGCGGCCAGGAAGATCGCTTTGACCGTCTTCGCGTCAGCCGCCATGGCACCTCCCGGGGCGCAGCACTCTGCAATGCGACAACCGCCCCGAATCGTCTCACGGAATCCGGAAATCATTAACTTAGTGGCTGTCCGCAAGAGGTGTGACGGCCATTCCGCGAGTTACGCGGGCGTCTCATCCTCGCCCATGACCTTGCGGAGCCAGGCGCGGGCGTACGCCCATTCGCGGTAGGCCGTGGCGCGTGAGACGCCCAGTGTCTCGGCAACCTGTTCGATCGGCAATCCGGCGAAGAAGTGGAGCTGGACGACCTGGGCCGCGTCCGGGTCCTCCGCCGCCAGCCGGGTCAGGGCCTCGTCCAGGGCGAGGATTTCGTCGGCCCGCGGGCCGGCTGGTACGTCGTGGTCTTGGAGGTCAACGCGTTGGCGGTCGCCGCCGCGCTTGTCGCGTTTCTTGCGCCGGGCGCTGTCCACGAGGATGCGGCGCATGGCCTCCGCGGCCGCGGCGAAGAAATGGCCGCGGCCGCTCCATTGCGACTCCGCGTCGCCGCCGACCAGTCGGAGATAGGCTTCGTGAACCAGAGCCGTCGCCTGAATGGTCTGCCCGGGCTTCTCGTTCGCCATCCGGACCGCGGCCAGCTTGCGCAGCTCGACGTAGACGAGCGGCAACAGCTCGGCGGCCGCTTTCGGATCGCCGCCCGCGGCGGCATCGAGAAGTTGGGTCACATCGGCCATGGCAAGCGATTTTAATTTGAAATGAGAGATTCTGCACTTAGTATCGCACTTCCACGCCTACCGACACGGTGGCCAGGAATACTGATCGGAGGTCCGGCGGGATGAGCACCCGGGCCTGCCGGGTCCCGACTGATCCCGGGAGTGTCCGGTCCGGGTCGAGGCCAATGTCCAGTTGAGGGAGCGCCCGGGCCGCCTCCGGGAGGTAGAGGAGTGAGGTCCCGAAGGTTAGACGGAGATGATCCCCGCAGATCCGCGTCGCCCGCAGATCGAGCTCCGGAATGAGCGTCCAGCCCGACGCTGAGAATGTACCGAGATCAGCCGATCGCAAATACGTCCCCCCCGGGAACGCCAGCCGGCGCAGGTCCGGCAGGGTGACGGCCGTCGCCCCGAGCCGGTCCACCACACTCCGGTAGATTGCGACCGTGACGGTCGGGCGGACAGCGAATTCCCAGCACCCTCGGGTCGCCTCGAGGTCCACACCGAGCAGGACCCCGTCGTAGGTGTTCTCGGTTCGGATCAGGTCGATCGATGTCAGTCGCGTCCCGGGGAGGAGCGGCCGGGCCAGCGTCTCGACCTCGGACCGCACTGTCGCAGAGTCCTGGTAGGAGACGCGACGGTAGCCCACGAGCCCGTCCGCCCGCAGGCAGCCGTCGTCGAACAGCCGGCATCGGCCGAGAAGGTCGAGGGCCCAGAAGGTCTGGTCGGCCACGTCGAACGTGACGCTCCCGTTCGCGAGGTTCCGATTCCCATACGGGATGACGACCGGTCGCCCCGCTAAGTCGATCGCGGGCAGGCCGAGCCGGCGGAGGAGGAGCAGCGCCAGGAGCGGCCGGTCGATCCGGCCGCCATCCCCGAGGATTGAGCGGTCGCGGTCGATGACCAGGGTGCCGTTCGGGATGAGCCGGTCCAGCGGGCTCAGGTCGCGGCGGCCGAGCGGGAGCACGAGCGACCCACGATCGACGTAGAGGAAGCCGGCTTCGACGCCGACGGTCGCGGAGTCATCGAGCCAGGCCCCGAGATTGACGCGGAACCCGTAGCGGTCGCTGCCGAGCAGGGTGTGGGCGACGTCGCCGTAGTTCTTCCCCGCCGCGTCGAGGAGGGCGTTGAACAGGTCGCTGTTGATCGCCTCCTTGAAGATCTCGGTCAGTTTGCCGGTCCCGATGGCCCAGAACACGTACTCGCCGCGGGCCCACCATCGCGGGGTGGGCGGGTCAGTGGGCGGGCAAATTGGGTTGTCGATGGGTCCGGCGTCGACCGTCGCAGGCTGAGCGCGGATCGCGGGGGAGAGTAGGGCCACGGTCGCGGCCGCGATGAGGAAGGCGTGCCGGGCCATGCGGATTCCCTTCCGGGCTCGGACGGATAGCGGATTCAGGCGCGGGGCGTGAAGTGAATCGAGGATTTATCGGGCGTGGGGGCGAGGGGAATTGAGGGAAAGGGGCCCGACCACGCCTAATCTGGTCGGTCCCGCGCGAAGCCGAACTTGCCGCGCTTGGGTTCCGGCGGCGGGGCCATCAACTCGCGGATCGCGTCGAAGATTGCCCGGAACTGGGCATCGTACTTCTTCTCAAGGGCGTCGAGCTTGCGGGCCAGGTCCGCGTGGGTGGCCAGGATCTGTCGCATCCGCACAAACGCCCGCATGATCTCGATGTTGACGGAAATGGCCCGGTCGCTGCGGAGCACGCTCGACAACATGGCCACGCCTTGCTCGGTGAAGGCGTATGGCCGGTACTTGCGGTGTTGGCCGCGCCCGGACGGCTTCGGCTGGGTCGCAGACGCGTCGTCTAAGGTCACAAATTGTGACCTTAGACCGTCGGCCTCTTCCCAGGTCAGCTGAATAAGGAAGTCATCCGGGAATCGGGCGAGTTGACGTTTGACGGACTGGATGAGCACCTTGGTCTGAACCCCATAGAGTCTCGCCAAGTCTTTGTCCAACATGACCTTCTGGCCACGGATGAGCAGGATGGCTCGCTCGATCCGCTCCGGTGGAATCAACGCTCCGGTTGGTTCCATGCTCTGGTTCCCTCTTGTCACCACAGCGGATTAGAAGAATTGGAGGTCACTATTTGTGACCTTAAACGTTGAGGGAGGCACATTCCGAGCGGGAGCGGCGTGAGCCGCCCGATGTTGTCGGCATCGGGCGGCTCACGCCGCTCCC
>DATFWZ010000063.1:0-4170 GCA_035258765.1 Gemmataceae bacterium | reverse complement strand
CCGCGCAACCGCCGAGGATGCCCCCGTGCCGCGAGAGGTGAAGAAGGAGGATCCGCCGAACCGCTCACTCGACGCCAACCTGTGGATGCAAATCTCGGCCGAGTACCGGGCGTGCTGCTACCAGGCATACAACCTGGCCCGCCGCCGGCTGGCCGAGAAGCTCCACGACCCGCCCCCGGGCGGGTGGGCCAGGCCGCCGGCCGTCGTCCTCGACCTGGATGAGACGGTCCTGGACAACGGCGAGTTTCAGGTACGAATGATCCGCAACAACCTCGGGTTCGACGAGAAGACCTGGGACGACTGGGAGCGGAACGACTTCACCCACGTCCGCCTCATCCCCGGGTCCAAGGCGTTCATCGCGCACGTCAAGCGGCAGGGCGTGGCGGTCGTTTACATCACCAATCGCAAGCAGAAGAAGGAGTTTCGCGACGGGACGCTTAACGCCCTGGAGCGATTGGGCGTCGAAGTTCCGGGCGACGACCTGTTGGGCGCCGAAGAGACGAGCGACAAGACGCGACGTCGAGCGGCGGTCGAACGGCGATACACGGTGCTCCTCTATCTCGGTGACAATCTGCGCGACTTCCACGACGGCGACTTCCGGTCGGACGTGGACAACGCGAGGCCCGACAGGCGCACCACGGACCCGGTGAAGCTGAAGGCGGCTATAGAGAAGCGGGCGTTCGCGGTGGACCGGTGCGAGGACCTGTTCGGCCGCGAGTGGATCATCTTCCCGAACCCGGCGTACGGGGAGTGGGCCAAGGTGCTCGGCCTCGGCGCCGACGACCGCGACCGGCTCACCGGCCAGCCGCCGCGACGGGACTGAGGGGTATAATCCCCGCACGATCACACGGATTGGCCGGCTCCTTGAAACAGGGATGACGACTCGACCGCGGAATTGAAATGGCCACTGACTCGCGACGCCCGGCCCCACGGTTCGACTCGTTGCAGCAGGAGGTATACCTGGGCCTGTGGCGGACCTACGACCGGCTGCGCGCCCTGGAGGACGACCTGTTCGCCGGCTTCGAACTGACGGCCCAGCAGTACAACGTGCTGCGCCTGTTGAAGGCGGCCCGCCCGGACCCGGTGCCGACGCTGGCGTTGGCCGACCGCCTCGTCTCCCGGGCCCCGGACATCACGCGAATGATCGATCGGCTGGAGGAGCGCGGCCTGGTGACCCGCGAGAGGCTGCCGGAGGACCGCCGCGTAGTCCGAGTGTCGGTCACGGACCGCGGACTGGAGCTGTTGACCCAGATCGCCGGCCCGCTGGCCGACTGCCACCGCCGCCAGCTCGGCCACCTGTCGGACGCGGACCTCAAGCGGCTGGCGGTCCTGTTGCGCGAGTCACGGTTGCCGCACGAGCCGGACGGGAGCGTGTGGAGATGAACTTCTCTCCGCCCGCAGACCCAGGTGAGAGTGAGGCAGGCGCCTGGGACCCCTCTCCCCCCGCTTCGGGGGGAGAGGGGCAGGGGGGAGGGGGGTCCGGGGCCGGGCGCACGATTCTCCCGGCAGCCGTGCGCTTACGATCCTGTAGGGAACCCCCTCCGTGGCGTTCCACAATGCTTGCTTTCCCGGGGACAACGATGCGCTCCGGGGCAGCCAGCCTTTCGGAACGCCACGGAGGGCGTTCCCTACAGGTCAACGGGCGAGTCAGATGTCCTTTTTCGTCCGCGACTCGTTGACCGGGTACTTGGCCGCGAGCTTCCGGACCGTCGTTGCATTCCGCATCGTGGTCGACACACCAACCGCCCGCTCGAACTTCGCCCCAGTCACTTCGGACTGGCTAATCTTCGTTCGGCACAGCCAGTAGACTTCGCGGCCGTGGACGTGGAAGTCGTCCAGGTCGGTGCGCAGGCCGCGCAGCCGTTCCGCGGCCTCGGGCCCCGGCGGGTCCGCGACGAACGAGATGTAAAGTGTGTTCCCGCCGGCCTCGAGGTCCGCGGCCGGGAACGGCCGGTGGCCCGCGACGGCCGCTAGCTCGGCCGGAGATCGGATGAACACGCCGACGGCGTACCCGAGTGAGTCGCGCAGGTGCGCCTCGATCCTGGCCTCGAGGGCCTTCGCCTTGCGAACCGGCGACTCGAAGATGACGTTGCCGCTGGCGATGAACGTCTCGACGTTGGCGAGCCCGAGCCCCTCGAACCGGGCCCGCAGCTGGTCCATCTTGACGACGCGGCCGCCGACGTTGATGGCCCGAAGGAAGGCGATGTGAAGGGGCATCGCGGACGATTGTAGGTCCACGAAATGTGAACGGGGACTTCGGCACGTATTTCCACGTTTCTGACGCAGTACCGAACCCCGGCACCCACCGGCCTCTCCTGTCCCTCGCGGGGCTTCCGGGCCGACGCGTTGACGAGCCGGGGCCCCAAAGTAGCCGTCACGCTCCGCGTGACATGCCCCAGCTTGTTGGCCCGGATCGTTCGCTTCCGGGGGAGGAGCGTAGGCACGTCACGCGGAGCGTGACGGCTACTTTGGGGCCCGGCTGGTCACGCGGGATGAGCATGACGGCTATACGGTCCGGACGCTCGCGCTTGGTGTACACGGCCTTCTACTTTCGTCCTCTGGGACCCGGCCATGAGCACGATCGTCATTGTTCGCAAGAGCGGCCACGTCGCGGTCGGGGCCGATACTCTGGCCAAGGACGGCTACACCATGCAGCGGGCCTCGCTGGTGGCCAACCACTCGAAGATCGTCCGGGTCGGCGACTCGTTCGTCGCGTACACCGGGTCGGGGGCGTGGGGGTCGGTCCTGCCGCACTACTTCGCCACTCGGAAACGACCCCCGCGGCTCGACGGCATCGAGTCGATCTTTGAAACGGTCGTCCGCATGCACCCGGTCCTCAAGCGCCGTTACGGGATGAACCCGAGCGACGGCGAGCGGGGGCAGTTCGAGGGCTCGCGCCTGTCGCTGTTGATTGGGAATCGGCACGGGGCCTTTGCCGTGTACTCGGACCGGTCGATCGTGGAATTCGCGACGTTCTACGCGTTCGGCGCCGGCTTCCGCGTCGCCCTGGGAGCGATGCACGTGGCCTACCCGCGTTTGGACGACCCGGCGGAGATTGCCCGGCTGGGGGTCGAGGCGGCCGCGGAGTTCGACGAGGACACCGGCTTGCCAGTCGAGGTGCACACGGTGCGGCTGATGAATGGTGACTCGGTCGAGGACGTGAAGCCGATGGCGCTGACGGCCCATTAACGTGTCAACTCAGAACCCAATTCCCCTCAGAGTATTTTTCACGCTTCGCCATACTCAACGCGAACGTTAGCCGCGACGCGGAGGCTCTGCGGAGCGGAGCGCGCACGCTGGTGGCATCGGGGCGCTGTCGGAAGTCCCCGAGACGTCCAGCCTACGCGCTCCGCTCCGCAAAGCCTCCGCGTCGCGGCTTCACGAAGAACTTCGTCCCCTGCACGCGCAATTGGCGTTGACATTGTGTAGTGTGTAGTATACACTACACACCATGAGCTTCGGCGACTACATCCGCCAGCGCCGCGAGGAGAAGCGGGCGGCAGACCCGGACTACTCGTTGCGCAAGGTCGCGGCCAATGTCGGCATTGAGCCGTCGTACCTCAGCAAGATCGAGCGCGGCGAGCAGCCGCCCCCGTCCGAGGAGACCATCCTGGCCCTGGCCAAGGAGCTGGACGAGGACCCGGACGTGCTGCTCGCCCTGGCCGGCAAGGTGTCCAGGGAGCTGCAGGGCATCATCCGCAAGCGGCCGAAGCTCTTCGCCCAGCTCATTCGCCAACTGAAGAACATGCCCGACCACGCGGTGCTCCGCCTGGTGCGCGAGGTCCGCGACGGGAACTGGTAACCAAGGGAGGCATCATGATCGAGCTGAAGCGCGACCGCCTGGTGTTCTCGTTCCCCGACGTCCACCCAGAAGCCCGATTGGAGATCGGCTTCCAGCGGACCTTCCGCATCCCGGACGACGGCAAGACGTACCCGCTCCCCCCGGGGTTCGGGTTCTTCCCGCTGTGCCACGTGGACGACCACGCTCGCCGGGTGCCGCCGGGCTGGCTTGATCGCGGCGGCGTGATGCTGCCGATGTACCAGTCGGAGGCGATGTGGCTCTGCTTCTCGGCGAGCTACGTCGAGCGCCGGGCGGAATACCCGTTCGCCATCAAGGTGGCGGCCGGCAAGATCAACGCGGTCACCAGCCACGGCTGGTCGGACGGCCTG
>DATFWZ010000062.1:0-4004 GCA_035258765.1 Gemmataceae bacterium | reverse complement strand
CCGCCGACGCGGAAGCTCTTGACGCTCATTTTCGCGCTGGTCGGGAAGGACGAGGCGACCGAGCTGTGGTTCGACCATTATCCCGGTGATCGCCAACTCCGCATGTTCTACCGGGTCGGCGGTCAGCTTTTCGAAATGGTCCCCCCGCCCGCGCACATCTGGCCCGAGCTGCTATCCGCATTGCTCCGCGACGCCCGGCTCGAACCGCGGCCCCGCCGGTCGTTGCGGGAGTGGATTGGCGGCCTGAGTTCGTTCCCACAATCTCCGACGGGCGGAACGCTGCCCGTCCGCTTCGGCGGCGTGTCGATCGAATTCGGCATCCTATTCTTCCGCGGTCGGTCGGGTGAACACATCTGGGTGGAGAAGACCACGCCGGTCTCCCTCAAATCCGCCGTCGAGCAGTTCTTCCGCGAGAAGTACCGGAAGGACAGGCCGGCGCCGTTGGCTGAGTTCTCCGGGAGCGATTCTGCACCGCCGAGCCCGCCCTCGACCGGGCCCGGGCTTGAGGGATCACCGCAAGAGAAGTGATTGGCTCCGTAAGGACACCGGCAGGGAGTCGGATGATCCGAATCAACGAACTCAGCGACTTCGAGTCGGCATCCGCCGGCGAACGCCTTTGCCGGATGGCGTTCGCCTTGGCTCTGTGCAATCAGGCAGACCAAATCGTCTTCGACTATTATCCCGAGCGTTACGGAGTCTGGATTCGTTATTGGTCAGAGGGCACGCTTCATGAGTTGGGCGGCATGCCCGAGCCGGCGGCGATCTGGCCGGAGTTGATGCGCGATCTCCTCGGCGATGTCGTCGTGACCTCGACTGGTGTTCCCGATCATCCGGCTGTCGGTACCGTGCCGGTATTGATTGGTGGCGTCCTACGTCACTTTGACCTCCTGTGTTATCGCGGTCAGATCGGCGAACACGTCTGGGTAGAACTGAAGTGCCCGCCGGACGTGTCCGAAGCCGCAGAGCATTTCCTTCGCCAGATCAGTGCCCACCGGGCCGGACGGGGAGTGCGACTTGACTTCCCGCTACCAAGTCCCAACCCATAAATCGTGACAATCAGCATCAGAATGCGGTATTATCCTCGTCTTGTACAACGCATCGTTGTTTGACCCGTCGGGCCGATAGCAAAGATCTGACGGCGAACCCCGGGCGTCACCCCGGGGCGGAAGTAGCGCCATGACCCAGCCCTTCCCGCCGGTCTCCACCGACCAGGTGGCCGCGTTCGTCGAGTTGGCCCGGCGCGGGAGCTTGCGCGACGCCGCCGCGGAGTCGCACGTCACCGAGCAGGGGCTACGGAATCGGCTGCTGGCCCTGGAGAAGCGGCTGGGCGTCGAGCTGTACCACAAGGCCCGCGGACGGCGGCGGCGTTCACCGCTCACCGCCCAGGGGGAGGCCTTCCTGCCGCACGCCCGGGCGTTCCTCGACCAGGCCCGGCGGATGGGGGAGTTGTTCGGCGCGGCCGGCCCGCGCGACGTTCACGTCGCCGCGACCGAGTACCTGATCCTGTACGTCCTCATCGACGCCGTCCGCCGGTTCCACGCGGCCAACCCGGCCGTCCGCGTCCGGATTTCGACCCACTCCGAGGCGGAAGTGGAGGAGTGCCTCGCCCGCGACCCAGACGTGGACCTGGGCGTCGCCGCCCCGTACGAGGCCGGCGGCGACCTCGATTACATCCACCTGTTCTCCCTCGACTGGAGCCTGATCACGCCGCCGCGCCACTCGCTCTTGCGGAAGTCCCGTTTCAAGCTAGCTGACCTGGCCGAGACGCCGCTCATCCTGTTCGAGCGCGGCTCGACCGGCCGGCAACACGTGCTCGACGCGTTCCACGCCCTGGGGTTCTCACCGCGGGTTGAAATGGAGATCACGACGACCGAGATCATCGTCCGGATGGTGGAGGCGGGGCTCGGGGTATCGGTGGTCCCGCTCATGCCGGACGGGTCGGTGACCCGCGGCCGGCGGGTGGGGATTCGCCCGCTCGCAGGGCAGATTCGCCCGATCCACTCCGGGGTCTTGGTGCGTCGCGGTGAGGAGCCGGCCGCGGAGGTGCGGGCGTTCATCGCGTCGCTCAAGTCGGCATGACCGCTACAATTCCCGTGTCATGTCCCTCGCCACCGCGTCGCGTGACGACCGACTGGCCGCCGTGCTCGCCGACCTGGCCGAGCGGCAGCGGCGCGGGCTCCCGGCCGACGTCGAGACCGCCGCCCGCGACCACCCCGACCTCGCCGACGAGCTGCGGGCTCTGTGGGCGACCGCCCAGTTTGCAGCCGCGTTCGCTCCGGGCCCGGCCGAGACGCCCACCGCCCCGGCCCGGTCCGCCGAGCCGGTCCCGCCCCCGGAGTCGTTCGGCGACTACGAGATCCTCGGCGAGCTCGGCCGCGGGGGGATGGGGGTCGTCTACAAGGCCCGGCAGCGGTCGCTGGACCGCGTCGTCGCCGTCAAAATGATGCGCGAGGCCCGGCTGTCGTCCGAGTCGGACCGGGCGCGGTTCCTCGCCGAGGCCGAGTCGGCCGCGCGCCTGA
This sequence comes from Gemmataceae bacterium, assembly GCA_035258765.1. GTDB lineage: Bacteria > Planctomycetota > Planctomycetia > Gemmatales > Gemmataceae > SIAJ01. The sequence goes on along the minus strand of DATFWZ010000062.1, from coordinate 1,485 downwards.
AGCACCCGAACATCGTCACCGTGTACGAGGTCAACCACCGGGCCGGGCTGCCGTACATTGTGATGGAGTACGTCGAGGGCCGGACGCTGGCCCAGCGGCTGGCCGAGGGCCCGCTTCCGCCCCGCGAGGCCGCCCGCCTGGTAGCCCAGGTCGCCCGGGCCGTCCAGCACGCCCACGAACGCAACGTCCTGCACCGCGACCTGAAGCCGGCCAACGTGCTCATCAGTCCCCAGTCCCCGGTACCCAGTCCGCAGTCAAGCGGAGCCGGACGACTGGGGACTGGGGACTATGGACTGGGCACTCCTAAAGTCACCGACTTCGGCCTCGCCAAGCGCCTGACGATCCCCCCGGGAAGCACCCCGGACTGGCGGACGCAGACCGGGGCCATCGTCGGCACGCCCGGGTACATGGCCCCCGAGCAGGCGACCGGCCGTCGTGAGTTGTCGCCGGCCACGGACGTCTACGCCCTCGGGGCGATCCTGTACGAGTGCCTGACCGGGCGACCGCCATTCCAGGCGACTAACCCGGTGGACGCGTTGATGATGGTAGTCGAGCAGGAGCCGGTGCCGCCGCGGCTCCTGGTCAGCGGGATCGACCGCGACCTGGAAATGATCTGCCTCAAGTGCCTGCAGAAGCCGCCCGAGCTGCGCTACGCCACGGCCGGGGACCTCGCGGCCGACCTGGAGGCGTACGCGGCCGGTGAGGCAGTGTCGAGTCAGCCGAGCGGACTCGGCTACTTCCTGTCGCGAATGCTTAGGGAAACGCATCACGTCGGCGTGTTGGAGAACTGGGGCTGGCTGTGGATCCTGCACAGCTTCGCGACGTTCGTCCTCTGCCTGGCGACGCAGATCATGGCCTGGTGCAAAATCCGCGACCACCTGGCATACCTGGCGCTGTGGAGCGTCGGGCTGATCACGTGGGGGACGATCTTGTGGTGGCTGCGCCGGCGGGCCGGGCCGGTGCTGTTCGTTGAACGGCAACTGGCCCACGCCTGGGCCGCGGGCGTGTGCGCCAGTATCGCGATGTTCGTGATCGAGGTGCTGATGGGGCAGCCGGCGCTGACGCTGTCGCCAGCGCTGGCGGTCGCGGCCGGGATGGTGTTCGTGTTCAAGGCCGGCATCTTGTCCGGCCGGTTCTACATCACGGCCGCGGGCCTGTTCTTGACTGCGGCCGTCATGCCGCTCGTCCCGCAGGTGAGCCTGTTGCTATTCGGCGCGGCCACGGCGATCGCGTTTTTTGTGCCCGGAGTGAAGTATTACCGATTGCGGAAGCGGTCCTTGGCCCGGTCGTAGAGCACGTGTCTCGCGTGCTCGGAGGCATGAGCACGCGAGACGCGTGCTCTACGGAAAGCACTCCCATGAACCTGTTCCTCTCCGCGGCCCTTCTCCTGGGCGCCGCCCCCAATGCCGAACTCGTCGAAGTCCACAAGATCTGGGACCGTGCGCCGCACAACGCATTCACCGATCTCACCCGGTTCAATGGCCG
>DATFWZ010000061.1:0-5498 GCA_035258765.1 Gemmataceae bacterium | reverse complement strand
CCCCCCTCGCTCCCCGTCTGCGCGCCGCCGCGCCTCCGAGGCCGCCGGCGAGCAACTCGCCGCCAACGGGATCTGACCCTTTACGCGCCGCCGCCCCGGGTGATGACCGGGGCGGCGCGCCGGACCCGCGAACGAGTCCACTACGAGGTTGCAACATGAGCCATTCCCGCCGGACGTCAGGGGATGCCCGATGAGTGAACCGAGGGGCCAAAAAAGTCATCGCGGGTTTGTGTGGCCCCGGTCTCGGCGTTTCGGGCATCCCCTGTGATGGGTGACAACCGCCGGTGAGTTGCCCTGGCCGCACGTGAGGAAGTATTATCGGGGCACGCTTCAGACGCACCCTCACCCCACACGGGGCCGCCCATGGCCACCGACGACCCCGTCACCGTCTGGCTCGGGCAACTCCAGGCCGGCGACGCGGCGGCCGCCCGGCCACTCTGGGACCGGTACTTCCATCGCCTCGTCGGACTGGCCCGCCAGCGGATGAAGGACACCCCTCGCCGGGTGGCCGACGAGGAGGACGTGGCACTGAGCGCCTTCGAGAGCTTTTGCCGCAACGCCGAGGCCGGCCGCTTTCCAGACCTGAGCGACCGGGACGGGCTGTGGCGGCTGCTGGTCACCTTCACCCTTCGCAAGGTGACTCACCACCTGAGGGACGCCGTCCGGCAGAAGCGCGACGGCGGGGCGGTCACGAACGGCCACTCCGGGGTGCTCGAAGAGGTGTTCGACCGCGAACCCGACCCGGGGCTTGCGGCCGAGGTCACCGAGGAGTGCGATCGCCTCCTCGCGGCCCTGGGAGATCCTGATCTGCGGCGGATCGCCCTGCTGCGCATGGACGGACATTCGGTCGAGGAGGTGGCGGAGAAGGTCGGGTGTGCTCCGCGATCAGTGAAGCGGAAGTTGCGACTGATCCGCAGCATTTGGGAAGGAGGCAGCCATGAGCCGGAGTGAGCGGCCTACCGGATCATTCGACCGGTCCGGGCACGGGCTGCCAGTCGAACAGGCCTTGCTGCTGGAGGAGGCCTGCGACGCCTTCGAGGTGAAGTGGCGAGGCGGCGGCCGGCCGGACATCCTGGCCGCCGTGCTGGAACTGCCGGAGGCAGTTCGCCTGACGGCCGTTCACGAACTGGTCGCGCTGGACGCGTACTACCGTCGCAGCTTCGGCGAACGGCCGGCCACGGCCGATTACACGGAACGATTCCCGGAACTGGACCCGGGGTGGCTCGCCGGGCTGATCGACCGCCCGGAACAGGTGGGTGAAATCCCGACTGCGTCCGCGGCGCCGCAGACGGCCGCACTGCCGCCGGGCACACGAGTCGGTTACTTCGGCGACTACGAGCTACTGGAGGAGATCGCCAGGGGCGGGATGGGGATTGTTTACCGGGCGTGGCAGTTGAGCCTCGATCGGATTGTCGCGCTGAAAATGATCCGCTCGGGGGAATTCGCGGGCCCAGCGGAGGCCCGGCGTTTCCGGCAGGAGGTCGAGGCCGTCGCGGCGCTGGATCACCCGTACATCGTGCCGATCTACGAAGTCGGTGAGCACGGCGGGCGGGCATATTACAGCATGCGGATGCTCGAGGGCGGGAGTCTCTCGTCGCAGGTGGCGCGGTTCGCTGTGCCGGGAGCAAGCTCGCGGAGTGAGGCCCGCCGTCGCCAGCAGGATACGGCGGCCCTGATCGCCGGCATCGCCCGGGCGGTCCACCACGCCCACCAGCGGGGCATCCTCCACCGCGACCTCAAGCCGAGCAATGTGCTACTCGACGACAAGGGCGACCCGTACGTCGTCGATTTCGGGCTGGCAAGGCGAATCGGCTCGGCTAGCAGCCTGACGGCGACCGGCGCGGTCCTCGGCACGCCGAGCTACATGGCCCCGGAGCAGGCCCGGGGCGGCTCGGACATCACCACCCAGGCGGATGTGTACGGACTGGGGGCGATGCTGTACGAGTTGCTGACCGGCCGGCCGCCGTTCAAGGGGGCCGACGCGCTGGAGACGCTGTCCCAGGTGCGGGACCGCGAGGTGATCCGGCCGCGGGTGATGTGTCCGGTGGCCGATCGGGACCTGGAGACGATCTGTCTGAAGTGCCTGGCGAAGGAACCGGCCCGGCGGTACGAGAGCGCGGCGGCACTGGCCGACGACCTGGACCGGTGGCTGAAGGGTGTGCCGATCCGGGCGCGACCGACAGGGAACTTCGAACGCGCGTGGCGGTGGTGTGCGCGGAACCCCGCCTGGACAGCCGTCGCCGCGGTCAGCGTGCCCGCGGCCGTTGCGTTCGTCATCCTGATCGTCGGCTACTCCTACGCGAACCGGCTCGAACAGAGCAACCGTAACCTCGTCGAGGCCCAGGACGGGCTCCGGTCCGCGCTCGGGCACCTGGAAAGCAAGACCAAGGAGGCGGAGGACCAGCGCGGGCAGGCCGTCGCCCAGAAGATGGAAGCCGAGAAGCAAAGTCAGCGGGCGGACGACGAGAAACGGCGGGCCCGGCGCTTCCTGTACGCGTCGCAGATGGCGCTCGCCGGGCAGGCCGTCGAGCAGCACCAGTTCGCCGAGGCGCTGCGAATCCTGGAAGCCCTGCGCCCCGAGGAGTCCGACGAGCTCGACCTCCGCGGGCCGGAGTGGTATCACCTCTGGGAGCGGGCGAGCGGCTACCGGGACGTCCTGCGGGTGCCGGGCGGGCGCGTCACCGCCCTGGCGTTCGACCGCTCAACCCGGTTCCTCGCGATCGCGTCCGCGGACGGGTCGGTGGCCGTAGGCGTGCCCTGGGAACAGGATCAGAAGTTGCGGCTCCTCGGCCGGCACGCCGCACCGGTGTCGGAGTTCGCGTTCACTCCCGACGGCCGCTTCCTCCTCTCGGCGAGCCAGGACGAAGTGGTGAAGGTCTGGGACATTTCGGGCGGCACGGAAGTCCCGCTCGCCGCGTGGGGGCCGCACGACGCCCTCGCGGACGAATTGAAGGCGCGGATCCGCCGGCGGCTGGTGCGGCTCGTGGAACAACTCGGCCCGGGCGCGAAGGAGGAGGACCGCAAGCGGGTGCTCGACCTCCGACCCGTCTGTAACGACGAGGTCCTGACGCGAAGCGGGGGGCGCATCAGCGCGATCGCGACGAGCCGCAGGCCGGACGAGCGCGAACGCCCGGAGTGGACTGTTAACACGTCCATGTACGCCTTGTGGGGCGACGTGCGCCGGCCGTTCGCGGTCCCGGTGACGAGCCTGGCCGTCAGCGGGGATGACCGGGTACTCGCCATCGGGCTGGCCGACAAGACACTGTTCGTCGATGTCCCCGAGTCCCGCCAGCTCGCGTCCCCCTCGGTGCCGTCGGCGCTCGCCCTCACCCACACCGGCACGCTCCTCGCCACCGGTGGCGAGGACGGCGGCGTGCGCGTCTGGGACGTGTCCCGGCCGGCCGATCCGGCGAAGCGGATGCCGTTCGAGGTGAACAACGTCGTCTTCGACCCCAGTGGCCGGCGGATCGCGGCCAAGACGCAGGCGGGGGTCGCGGTCTGGGACGCGAACACGCTGCAACGACTCTGGGGAACGACCGGGGGCCACCACCAGTGCCGGATCGCCTTCAGCACGGACGGCGCGCGGCTCACGGACGGCAACACGATCTGGGACGCCGAGACGGGTCGCGAACTGCGGACCCTCTACCGTGACGGCCAGGTCGTCGGGGGGTACGACTCGTGCTTCAGCCCCGACGGCCGGCTGGTCGCGGCGGCGACCCAGCCGCGCGCCCTCGTCTGGGACGCCGCGACCGGGAATCTCCTGATCCAGTTCGACGTGCGGACCGCCAGCGGCTGGGGGCTGGCCGTTGCTTTCTCGCCCGACAGCCGGCTGTTGGCCGTGGGGTGCGGTACGACGAACTTCGGCCCGGGAATCGTCCGCGTGTTCGACGTCCGACTCGGGACGGAAGTGTACACCATCGAATCGTCGTCGCTGAGCGTCTGGGGCCTGGCGTTCAACCGGGACGGCACGCTGCTCGCCGGGGCGCGGGGCAACTACCAGACATCCCTCCCCGCCGGCGACGTGAAACTCTGGAACGCGGCCACCGGCCGCGAGGTCGCGTCCTTCCCCGTGAACTGCGCGTGCGTCTGGCGGGTCGCCTTCAGCCCCGACGGGCGACGGCTTGCGGCCGCGTGCGGCATCCAGCAAGGAGCCGGGGCGCCGTCCAACTGGGACCTGGCAACCCCCGCCCGGATCAAGATCTGGGATGTGGAAACCCAGCTGGAGGTGTTGCACATTGAAGGAGGGAAGGACCCGTTCCGGGGCGTGTCGTTCAGCCCCGACGGTCTAAGCCTGCTCACCTGCGACCGCTCGGGCACGATCCAGCTACTCGGCAAGCAGACGCGTCGCTGGTCGGCCAACGTGAATACCCCGTAACTCACATCTCGGAGGATGACCGTGCCGAACGTCGCCCGCCGATTCTTCCTGTCGGTTGCCGCGGCTCTCGCACTCCCGCAAACACTCCCAGCCGCGGACTGGCCGATGCTCGGCCGTGAGTCCATGCACAACGCCGTCAGCCCCGAAAAGAACCCTCCCATCGACTTCCAGTTCGCCGTGCCCGACGACAACGGCCAACCCAAACACCCTGCACGGGGCATCACCTGGAGCGCCGAACTCGGCACCCGCACCGTCATGTCGCCCGTCGTCTCCGACGGCCTCGTCTGGATCGGCACGAACCCCATTCGCCCGGACGACGACAAGATCCCGAGCAAGGAGTGGGACGGGGGTATCCTCCTCTGTTTCCGCGAGTCGGACGGCAAGCCCCTGTGGCGGCAACGCACGCCGCGGCTGCGGACAGCCTGGCCCCAGGACTTCCCAATGTCGGCACTCGGGTCAGTGCCGTTCATCGAGGGTAACCGACTGTGGTTCATGAATAACCGCAACGAAGTCATCTGCCTCGACATCAGTCGGCTCAAGACCGACAACGTCACGCCCACCGAGGTCTGGAAGTACGACACGATCAAGGAACTCAACGTCTTTCCACACCTGCCGCTCATGCAGGGCGGTGCGGCAGCGTCCGTCGTGGGGTATCAGGACAAGCTCTATGTCGTCACCCATAACGGCGTGGACGAGTCCCACATCAACATTCCCAGCCCGAAAGCCCCGAGTCTCATCTGTCTGGAGAAGGCGACCGGCAAGCTGGTCTGGAAGGACAACTCGCCGGGCAAGAACATCCTCCACGTCCAGATCTCGAGCCCGCTCGTTTGCGAGGTGAACGGCCGGCCGCAGGTGATCGTCGGCCAGGGTGACGGTTGGTTGCGGAGCTTCGACCCGAAGACCGGACAGCTGCTGTGGAAGTGCGACCTGAACGCGAAGAACACCACCTACGACCTGGGCGGCACCGGTGACCGGAACTACATCGTCGCCGCGCCCGTGCTCTACGAGAACCGCGTCTACATCGCCACCGGAACCGATGTCGAGCGCGGTATGGGTCCGGGGGCACTCTACTGCATCGACCCGACGAAGGACGGCGACGTCAGCCGCGAGTTGGAGGACGGCC
>DATFWZ010000060.1:0-2500 GCA_035258765.1 Gemmataceae bacterium | reverse complement strand
GGAAGCAAGGCAAGGCGACAGCAAAGCGTGTATCAGTCCCTCGCCGCTCTTAAGATCCACCGCCGGCACCTTGTACCCCTTGTGCCCCTTCGGCGTCACCCGGTAGATGCGGCCACGAGTCCAGTCGCCCATCCCGTGGCCGCCAACGCCGGGGTCGTACCAGTCGGCCAGCATCACGCTCCCGTCCGGGGCCACGCACACGTCGCTCAGACGGAACCAGCTGTCGGTGCTCGTGACCAGGTTCTCCTGGGTCAGCTCATACCCGGCCCCCTTCGGCTTGATGTGGAAGCAGCGGAACTCCCGCGGGCCGGCGTCCGTGTGCAGGAGCTGGCCGCGGTACTTCTCCGGCAACAGTGTCCCCTCGTAGAAGCAGATCCCAGTCGGGCTGCCGAAGCCGGTCCGCAGCGTCTTGTGGACGATCCCCGGCTGCTCCTCGTGCCAGTGCGATTGACCCGGTCCCCGCGGGAAGTACCCGTAGTTGCCGCCCGGCATCACGTAGCAGATCCGCGTCTGCTGGTTGCCGTCGTCGTCGTTGTCCGACAGCCAGATCTCGCCGAACGAGTTGACGCAGCACTCGTAGTTGTTGCGGAAGTTGTGGGCGATTAGTTCCAGGTTCGTCCCGTCCATGTCGCACCGCCAGACGGTCCCGGCCTGGCAGTCGGTGTTGTTCGATTTCCACTTGCGGCCCTTGCCGTCCGACGATTGCAGCCCGTCCACACCTTGATCGCCGACGGTGAAGTAGAGCTTGCCGTCCGGGCCGACGTTGATGCCGTGGACGCCGTGATCGTGGTCAAGTCCCTTGAAGCCGGTCAGGAATTTCCTCGGCGGCCCGTCGGCCTTGCCGTCGCCGTCCTTGTCCCAGAACTCGAGGATGTCGGGCGACTGGCAGACGAGCACGCGATAGGCGAACCCCCCCTTCGCCTCCTGACTCGGCTGCGCGAGCACGCAGATGCCGATCGGGGCCATCAGGTCCTTGCCCTGATAGAAGACGGTGCTCTCGTCGGCTCTGCCGTCGCCGTCGGTGTCGGTCAGGATGACGATGCGGTCGCCCTCGTCGCGGAGCATGGGCTTGCTGAACAGCTTTCGGCGGTAGTTGACCGCCTCGCACACCCAGACCCGACCCCGGTGATCGACGTCGATCGAGGTCGGGTTGACGAGCATCGGCTCCGCGGCGAACAGCTCGACTTGCAGACCGTCAGCGACCGTCATTGACCGAACGGTCTCTTCCGGCGTTTTCTGGGCTAGACTTGAGGCGGCAAAGAAGCCGACCGAGAGCGCAGTGAACAGCCAACGGGGCATGGCGGAAGGGCTCCGGGAAAGTGCAGGCGGGTGGGCGGGGTAGGGTAGTGTACCCCGCGCCGGCAGGCACTGGTAGGACGTGGACCAAATCCGTGTGTCGCTCGCCCGAAGGGAGTGGGCCGATGTTCTTCAACCCAACGTACTTGCTATTACTGATCCCGGCCATTGGTGTGGCGTGGCTGGCCCATTGGCGGATCCGGGTGATTCTTCGGGAGACCAGCGACGTCGCGGCGCGGAGTGGGGCGAGCGGGGCTGACGCGGCGGCTGCAGTTCTTGAGTCCGCCGGGGTGAACGGTGTGTATGTGGAGGATGCCACCGGGCAGCAGCTGGACCATTATTCCCCGGCCGAAAAGGGGCTTCAATTGCGGCCGGAAATCTACAGCGGGCGCACGCTGGCGGCCGTCGGCATCGCCGCTCACGAAACCGGGCACGCCCTCCAGGATGCCGACGGGCACCCGCTCCTGGCGGCCCGGACGGCCATCGTCCTTTCGGCGACTTGCGGGAGCCTGATTGGATTGATCCTGCTCATCGGCGGGTTCCTGCTTGTCGAGCGTTTTCTGGTGTACGCCGGGATCGTGGTGTTCACCGCAACGGTCCTGTCCCAGTTGTTCAATCTGGTGATTGAATTCGACGCCAGCCGGCGGGCCCGTCACCACCTCCTGGCCAGCGGGGTGATCACGGCGGACGAGGAACCGGCCGTGCGGCGCGTGATGCAGGCGGCCGCGTGCACATACCTGGCCGCCACACTGACCAGCATCCCGACGGCCTATCACTATCTGGTCAAGCCCCGACGCCCGGCCGCTGCCGGGCGGCTCGACGCGGTCATCGACCGTACGCCAGGGCGGGCGAAGGCGTGATTTCGGTGGAAGCGGCGGTGACGCCCGGCGAGCGGAGCGGCGTCAGCCGCCCGATTTGGTCATGATTCGGACGGCTGACGCCGCACCGCTCGCCTATGTCGGGTCCATGCCAAATAGAGGGTTCCGCGGCAGGGGAGTAATCTTGGTCAGGAAGACAATGGGTATCCGGTCGTGAACTGAATAGACGCACCGGAGTTCCAATGTCGACCGTGGGGGTCAATTTCAACCCGGTAATGGCGAATCGGGTCGCCCCAGTCGCGCGGCTCCTGAGTCAAGAACTCGAAGATCTGTGCAAAGGCCTGGATTGCTTCCGCGCGGCGGCCGAGCGCGGTCGCTTGATCGAT
>DATFWZ010000059.1:0-7163 GCA_035258765.1 Gemmataceae bacterium | reverse complement strand
TGCGACTACCTGCGGCCCACGGTCATCCACTGCGACTCGCCCGACGCAGCCATGGCCAAAAAGGAATACATGTTCCCGTTCTGCACCGTGGTCAAGTGCCCGCAGGAAAAGATGCTTGAGAAAATCGGGCCGACATTGGTTTGCTCGGCGATTACCGAGGATAAGAAGTTCCAGCGGGCGCTGATCGACGCTATCCACATCGATCGTCTGAATCTCGGGCCGATGCCGACTATCAAACTGAACTGGTTACAGCCGCACGAGGGGAGTATTGTCGATTTCCTGTTCCGGGCTCGGGCATTCCAACACGAGGGTCCGGTGACGGCTTGACGGCCGCAGGCCCCGGCGATGCCGATTGCGCTGAACAGTTCCGGTGTTCCGAACGTCAGAGATAGGGAAGGGCGGTGCGCGTGGATCCTGCCGACAATCATCGATTCCGGAGAGAACTCCGGGCCCGCGCCTGCCAGCAAGGAATGCCTCTCCCCGCGGGCGAAAAGCCCCGCCGTCGCCCGCGCCCTCCCAGACCGCCCGGTCATCGACCGCCCGAGCATGGGCCCCGTCCCGGCGACGCGGCTGACGTGGGATCACCCGCATGAAGGCAACCGTCTCACCGACTTCGACCGGCGCCCCGCGTTCCGGCCGGCCCGCGGCCGTGCCGCAGCCGTTTGACTTCACGTCGCTGAACCGGGCGGTGTTCGGGGCCGGGTCGCTCGCCCGCCTCGGCGAGTTCGCCCGCGAGCTCGGCGGCACGCGCGCCCTCCTCGTGACCGACCCCGGGCTCGAAGAGGCCGGCCACCCGCAGCGAGCCGAGCAGTATCTGCGGGCGGCCGGGCTGGAAGTGTTCGTCTACGACGCGGTCCGCGAGAACCCGACCACCCGGCATGTGGACGACGGCGCCGCGTTCGCCTTGGACCGGCGAACCGACTTGATTGTCGCCGTCGGCGGCGGCAGCTCGATGGACGCGGCCAAGGGCGTGAACTTCCTGCTCACCAACGGCGGGAGCATGTCCGATTACAAGGGCTTCGGGCGGGCGACCAAGCCGATGCTCCCGTCGATCGGCGTCCCGACCACGGCCGGGACCGGGAGCGAGGCCCAGTCGTACGCCCTGATCACGGACGAGGCGACGCACCAGAAGATGGCCTGCGGCGACAAGAAGGCCGCGTTCCGGGTCGCGGTCCTCGACCCGGAGCTGACCGTCTCGCAGCCACGGACCGTGACGACCATGACTGGGATCGACGCGGTGGCGCACGCGATCGAGTCGTACGTCTGCACGAAACGCAATCCGGTGTCGCAGGCGTTCGCCCTGTCCGCGTGGAAATACCTCGACGCGAACTTCGAAACGGTGCTCCGCGAGCCGACCGACCTGGACGGCCGGGCCGGGATGCAGGTCGGGAGTCACTTCGCCGGGGCGGCCATTGAGCATGCAATGCTCGGCATCTGCCATTCGTGCGCCAACCCGCTAACCGCCCACTACGGCATCACCCACGGCACGGCCATCGGGATCCTGCTGCCGCACGTGATCCGGTTCAACGCCCACACAGTCGAGCACCTGTACGCGGAGCTGACGACGCCCACCCACCCGATGAACGGCACCCCGGCATCGGAGGTGCTGGCACGGCGGGTCGAGGAGCTGACCGCCTTGGCTGGTCACCCGGCCCGTCTGCGGGACTGCGGCGTAAGCGACAGCATCCTGTCGCTCCTGGCGGTCGAGGCGGCAGAGCAATGGACGGCGCGGTTCAACCCACGGCCGGTCATGGAAGCGGACCTGCACCACGTCTATCAGGCCGCGTGGTGATTATTTCGGCCCGCCGGCATCTTCGCGGCCATCACCAAGGCCACCCCCGCCAAGACTACTGTCACGAAGCTCAGTGCGAGGCTGACGAGATGCCACTCGGCGAACGCGGCACGGGCCGCGTCGCCCGATTCCGGGCTGAACCGCGCGACCCGCAACGACGACACCTTCTCCGAAATCGGCCAGCCGATGGCCACGCTCCCCAGTGCGAGCCCGGTGATGATCGCCCGCAATCGGTGGACCCGGCCGGGTTCCTTCCACCAGCCGAGCGCCGTAACCAGGGCTAACACCCCGCCGACTGCCTCGAGCGCGAAGAACTTGGGGAAGATCGGGCCCACCGCCGCGCCCGCGAGGGCGCTGGCAAGCTGTTTCCTTTGTTCCTCTGACGCCCCGGGCGCCAGTGGCTGGTATGCGGTCCTATCGCTCGGTGCGCTTTCAACCACGTCCTTGAACGCCTCGAAGATCGTCGGTGCCGCAACGAAGTTGAACATCACTGCCGCGCCGAACCAGGTGCCGAGCGCCAGGACGTGAATGCCGCGAGTGAGGGTGCCGAACATCGGTTTGTCCTCCAGTCGGTTCTCGTTGCCTTGGATGAGCCGGCGGAAGTTGGCCCGGTGCTTCGCGAGCATCAGGGTAGAGCCGGCCAGGCAGAACCCGGTGATGACGACCGCGTCGCGGTCGAAGGGGTGGGAAACACTCAGCAGGCGGGCGGCACACAGGACCGCCGCGGCCGCGATCGACCCGAGCGAGACCGTCCGGGTCGTCGCGACGACCGCCGCCCAGGTCAGTATGGCCAAGAAGGCTGGTCCGGGTACCAGTACAAACACCGTCCCGGCCCCCGTGGCCACGCCTTTTCCGCCGCGGAAGCCCAGGTAAATCGGGAACAGATGGCCGAGAAAGGTGCATAACGCAGCGCCGACGCGGAGGGCGTCTGGCAGCCCGAGGGCCTCGTGGGCGTCGGCGGGCAAAAGCGACGTCAACGCGACCGGCCCGGCGCCCTTGGCGAAATCGAGGGCGAAGACGAGCAATCCGAACTTCCGGCCGAGCACGCGGCCGACGTTCGTAGCCCCGATGTTGCCGCTGCCGGCGTGAAAAATGTCCACCCCGCGGGCCCGGGCGATCAGGTAGCCGAACGGGATCGCGCCGACCAGGTATGAGGCAACGAGGGCCAGCAAGGCGACGAGCATCGGGTGCGTCAACCACTCGCGGCCAGGCGTTCGGCCGGCGCGCGGCGGCGGGCAGCCTCCTCCAGAATTGCCAGCAGGCTCCGGTAGTGATCTTCGAATGTCCAGCGCGACCGGGCCTCCCGGGCCGCGGCCTTCCGGGCCGTGAGCTTTGCGGGGTCGAGCATCTCGGCGATCGCGCCGCCGAGTTCACGGGCGTCATGCGGGTCTTGCACGACCAGCCCGTCGGCCGGGGGGCTGAGCAACTCGCTGGCGCCGTTGTATTGCGAAGTCACCACCGGCAGGCCGCACGCGAGCGCCTCTAGGGCGACCAACGAACACGGATCGTAAAAGGTCGGGTGCACCAGGAAGTCGGCCGCGAAATAGGCGTCTCGCGGCTCGGCCCGGAAGCCGAGGAATACGACCCGATCCCGAACCCCGAGCCGGCCGGCCAGCGCTTCATACGCGGAGTAATTCCGCGAACCAACGATTGCGATGCGGAATCTGCGATCTGGCGGCACATGGGGAAGCGAACGCAGGAGTGGTGCCAATCCCTTGAGGCGGTAGTTCATCGCGACGAGCAGGCCGACGGTTTCGTCCGGACCCACGCGCCACCCGGCCCGCTCGCGCTGGCGCCGGGCATCGCGGTCGTCTGCCGCAAATCGGTCCGGGTCGATGGCGCTGTAGAGCACGCGCACGTCGGACTCCGGAATGCCGAGGTGGTCGCGAAAGTGTCCCTGAACCATCCGGCTGTTCACCACGATCAACGGCCGTGGCGGCGTCAAATACTGCCGGCGCTCCAACCGGGAGTACGAGTACGACGCCACGTCGAACGCGCGCACCAGTCGGGCGCCGAGTCGCAGCAATCCGGGCGGGTGCTTGCGAATGTTCTGAACGCGCGAGGCGCTGTGCAGGCCGCCCTGCGGGTAGAGGACATCCTGGCCGTAGGTTTTGTCGAATCCCATCGAGACATCGACCGGGTGACGGGCGAGCGCCTCGACGCAGGCCTTCGCGAAGCGCCACGGCCGCAGGGTACGCGGGCCATGGGGCGCGGGCAATCGGTGGTAGACCGTGGACGACGGCAGTGCGGATTCGTCCCACTCGCTGGCGAACAGGTGAACCCCGTGCCCGTCGCGGGCCAGCCGGCGGGCGAGGTCGCTGATGTAATGCTCGCAACCCCCCCGGGCCGGCTCGACGCGCTCGTAGCACAGGCCGATGTTCATCCTCACCCCTTGGCCGCATTATTCCGCCGGTAGACCCGGCACTTCATCCGGGTCAGGGCCGCGACGAGCCCGGGCAGCCATGTCGCCTTGCGGTACTTGGCCCAAAACCCGAGCCGGTCGCGGTCCGTTACGCCCGACACGTCCGACGAGTAGAGGAGCTGGGCCAGGTCCTTGACCCGTCGCCACAGCCCGGTCAGCCGGTGCCGCGACAGGCGATGCAAGTCAATTACATGAACTCTTCCGGCCCACCCGTCCGGGAGTCGGCGCGTGTCCACCTCGTCAATGTAGAAGTGGCAGAAGTACCAGTCCTTGTGGAAAACGTGGCGGCCGTGGAAGGCCAGCGACAGGCGCACCAGCTCATTCGACAGGAGACGCTTCCACCGCCGGAACGATTTCGCGTCGAGGTGCTTCTCGGCCAGCGGGACCGCCTCGTGGAGGGGGATCATCCCGGTCAGCTCGGCGATCGCGATGAAGCTCTGAAGCCGACCACCCGGGCCGACAAGTTCCCCCGCGGCGACCGCCCGTGGGACCGGCAGTCCTTGACGTTCGGCCCATTCCAAGTGCTCCCACTCCTGCAGTCCCGGCGACCAGGCGCGGTGCGGCAACAGAACCGCGAGCAACCCGCGCCTTCGCGAAAGGACAAAATGCCGTTTCAAGAAGACCACAAGTTGCCGCCCGTCCGCGGCGGTCAACGTCCACCGGGCGATAGAACGCCCTTGCTTCTTGAACAGCCGGTCGGTGACTTCGACCGACATGATCCGATCGAGCCAGTCCGAGCCTGCGAACTCGACCCAGTCCGGCGTTTGCCGGATTCGGCGGAACCCCCGGGCCCACCGGCTCCAGACGGACCCGAGCTCGTCGCCCGGCGCGGTCATAGCGCGCCTCGGAAGAAGGCATCCAGTCGGGCGTCATCGCGCCGCAATCGGCGCGGGCCTGGCCGGCGCATCAGGCGCAGTTGGGCAATGTCGACGACGACCGCGGCGCCGTCCGCAATTCCGAACGGACCCCCGTCGGCCGATAGCTCGCCAAGCACGCACCCGGCGTCATGGAGTTGACTGAGGAGGCGCTTCACCGCTTCGCGATCTGCCGGGTCGCCGGGGCGCGGCGGGCGGGCCGCAATCGGCTCCCTCAGCAAGAACGCTCCGGCTGTCGAGAGCGATGGCGCCCGCTGTCCGTAGGCGAGCAATGCCTCGGCCGGGATTCCATGGCGTTCGAGGTGAAACAACAGCCGGGCCGACCTAAGTTCCGGGGCCCGCCATGCCTTCCCGCGAAGGGCCGCCAGCCAACGGCCGAAGGGCCACGGGTATCGGCCGACGCGCAAAACGCCGGTGCGCCCCGCGACGCGGACAGTCGCGCCGTCCTGGCACGGGTCGTAGAGCGAAGCAATTCCGGCGGAGTCTTCGAGGGCCGATGCCACCGCCGGGATCGCACAGACTGTTTCACCGTCGATGCGGATGAGTTCCTGCGTGATCTCGGTCGTCCGCCGCTGTCCACGGATCCCCGGCCGCTTCGTCATGACCGCTGCGAGGCGGACGATTTGACGGGCGAACTCCGTGATGAACGGTGGTCCTGCGAGGCCCGAGCCGGCTTGCGCGAGATACGCGGAAAGCACCCGCTCCCACTGGTCGGCCGGTAGTGTCTGCTCGTCCGCGGTCGCGCGGAGGGCGGCCAGGGCCCGGACGCGGTTCGGCCAGTCGACCTCGGGACGAATCGTCGCCCGCTGCCAGTCGAGGACGACGAACTCGCCGGTCTGCGGCCGGACCAGGATGTGCTTGGCGAACAGGTCCGGCTGATCGATTCCGACAGAGTGCACGCGGGCGACGGCGCGGCCGAGTCGAAAGGCCAGTTCTTCGTCGATCCTCGTCAAGGAACGTAGCTCGACCACTCCCGTGACGGCTTCAATGAGCAGAAAGGCCTCGCCGTCCGCTTCCCCGTACGCCAGGCAGGGCGGGCCCGGCAATCTGGCGTCTGCCAGACGCCGCAGGACGACCGCCTCGCGCTTGGACATGGATACCCACCCAAATCCGTCCCGCCACGAGCGAAATCGGTCGCGCCAGCGCACCCGGTGCTCGCGCTTCAAATACGCGGTCGTGGCGCCAAGCGAAACCCGCGACACGTTTCGACTGACATGGCCGCTGACGACTACTCCCGGTAGTTCGAGAAAATTGCGGGCGCTTGTCAGGCCGAGGCTGGCGAGCCACTCCGAGCGTTCCGGGTGCATCGCACACCAGTTGCGCCTTGCCGCCAGCGCGCGCATCGTGAACCGGACGGCCTTAGCTGGCACAGCGAGCCCCCCGCACCGGGAACCGCGCGAGCAAATCCTCCGCGGCCGCGAGGACCTCAGCCACGGACAACTCGCGCATGCACCGGTGGTCGAGCGGGCAGACCCGCAACTGGCACGGCCCGCACGGGACCTGGCGCTGCAGGTTGATCCCCTTCGGGAAATACGTCTCGGTCCACTCGATGAACGTGGGGCCGAACAGGGAGACGACCGGCCGCTCGAATGCGGCCGCGAAGTGCCGCGGGCCACTGTCCGTCGTGACGAACAGGTCGAGCCGCCGGACGCACGCCTTGGTCAGACCGAGCGATAGCGGTCGGTCGGCCAGGGAGACGACGGAGTGACGATCGGCGAGCCGCACGATCTCGCGGGCCATCGTTCGCTCGTTCGGTCCGCACACGACGAGGACGCCGCACGCGCGACGCTCCACCAACTCACGCGCCAGGGCCGCGAACTGCTCGGGGGGCCAGAGCTTGGCCGCGCCGAACGCCCCGCTATTGTTCAACCCGATCAATTCGGGGAGCCGGTTCAGCCCCAGCTCAGTCCACACGCGATCGACCGCGGCCTCGTCGTCTGGGGTAGTGAACAACTCCATCCGGTGGCCCGGGTCGGGCGTCCCAAGCGCGCGGGCCAGTCGGTTGTATTCGTTGATGATCGGGTTGGGGGTGAGGCGGCCGCTCGCGTCGCGGAGCGGCTTGAGAGCGTCCGTG